>NZ_CP030850.1:5653750-5960000 GCF_003325355.1 Runella rosea | reverse complement strand
ATCAAAAGTTCTTTAAATAGTAAAACATCACCTACTCAATAGTGCAATTTTCTAAGTATTTCCACTAGATTAGTGACCACAGATTATCTACGCCCAGTATTCTGCGAGAAGTAAAACCTTCTCCATACTTTACTCCTATATAATGTCCATATTCTTTCGACCTAGCTTCCAAAAACTCCAAGAACTCAGGAGAAGAAATATAACTGTTAGGTTCTTGACTGTCGGGGTCATGAAATTGACTACGAAACGCTCGGATTGCCTCTTCTTTCTTTTTCCAGTAGGGCGTTATGTCTACTACAAAATCGGGCTTAATGTATCTATCTTGGGTAAAGTGGTAAATAAACTTAGGTCGCCAGGCCGCTTGAGCGTTTCCAGACTCATCAAATGTAGCTATTTGGCGCAAACCAGATAAGAAACAGGCGTCATATATGAGATTTGCCCCCTTCCCATGATCGGGGTGCCGGTCTTCTTGGGCGTTGGCTAAGACTATCTCTGGTTGGTACTTCCTTATATAAGGTACAAGGGCTAGTTGGTTTTCTTTATCATTCTGAAAAAAACCATCCGCCAATCCCACATTTTCTCTGACTTCGGCACCAAGTATTTCTGCCGCTGCTTCAGCTTCAGCCCTACGGATTTCGGGGGTTCCGCGGGTTCCTAACTCTCCACGGGTCAGGTCTATGATTCCAACGCGCCGTCCTTGGGCTATGGAAGCCAAAATAGTTCCAGCGCATCCCAACTCTATATCGTCAGGATGCGCCGAAATTGCTAGTATATCAAGTTTCATTATTATTTATTTTACGCGAAGCTTTTGGCCAATTTGTAATCGTGCGCTTAACCGAATACGGTTCTTTTGTGCCAACTCAGAAGCCGACATACCATATTTATTGGCAATAGAGTCAAGGGTTTCTCCCCTGCGTACCCGATGCAGAACGGTACGTTTTACGGCCGCTTTACTTATATCAAACTCACTATCAAACGCTTTGCCACCTCTAAGGTGATCCCAAACACGGGGTGATAACACAAACCGTTCGCTCCGAATAGTTTGTCCAGGAAAATCCCAAACCCAGGCAGGACTAAACGGATTGCCCTCGTATCGGTTTTCATAGTGAAGGTGGTCGCCGTAGCTTCGACCTGTATTTCCTCCCAATCCAACCATATCACCTGCTTTTACGAGCTGTCCTACTTCAACGGTTGTTTTTGATAAGTGACCATATAAGGTTTCGAGACCATTGTAATGACGAACCAGCACGAATCTTCCGTAACCGCCGCCATTGTAAGCAACTACCCGAACAATACCGTCGTAAGTGCTGTATACTGGATCGCCGGTATTTAAGTCCAAATCCATTCCTTCGTGCCACCTTCCCCAACGAGGACCAAATTGCGAAGTTACTTTTGCTTCACTCGTTGGCAGATTCCAAAAGCGTCCCTTTCCAGGGTCATACAATCGAAGGGTTAAATTATCCTCAAATTCCAAGGGATTGAGGTTGTAGGGGTCGATGGTTTTTGAATCCCAAATGGTGTAGTAATCAGCTACTTGAACCCAATCATCTCCTACTTGTACAGAATCGACAATTTCGGCTACCGTGGTTTCTCCTTCGTCAATGGTTCCTGTGGTATCGTCAGCTACAGTTGGATTAATTTCTTTTACTGGCTCAAACTGGTTGGAGAACCGCATTTTGGGGGTTGTGGATTCAAACTCCTCAAATTCGTCCTTTTGCGGCTTGATTACAGGGGTACTGACTTTGGGTTCCTCTGTTTTGTTGGGCTTAATTTTTGGATTTTTTTTAAATAAACCTTTCTCTTGTGCTTGCAGGCTCGAAAAGCAACCAATGGAAAGGAGTACAAACAAGTAAACAAACTTGGCTTTCATCAGCGATTGGTTTAGCCGGCTTTTGAGTAGGGGGAACGCATCCATGCCTACTCAAAAGACGAAAGTTAAACATTAGTGTAAGCCTTTCTCCGCCAAATAACGTTCTGCATCCAACGCGGCCATACAACCGGTCCCCGCAGCCGTTATGGCTTGACGATAAATGTTGTCCTGTGCATCGCCGCAGGCAAACACACCTTCTACATTCGTCTTAGAACTTCCTTTGATGGTTTGGATATATCCGGCGCCATCCATATCAATGTATTCTTTGAAAATATCAGTGTTGGGTTGGTGCCCGATGGCTACAAAAAAGCCAGTAACATCCAGAACAGTCGATTCACCAGTATTAAGGTTGCGAATTTTTGCACCCGTTACTTCCCCGTTACCAAGAATTTCTTCGGTTTCGGTATTCCACAATATTTCAATGTTGGGCAATGATTTGACACGATCTTGCATAATCTGCGAAGCCCGCAACTCATTACGACGAACAATCATGTAGACTTTCTTGCAAAGTTTTGACAAATAGCTGGCTTCCTCACATGCTGTATCTCCGCCTCCTACAATCGCTACCTCCTGATTACGAAAGAAAAATCCATCACAAACCGCACAAGCCGACACTCCATGCCCATTCAGACGTTGTTCTGATTCCAAGCCGAGCCACTTTGCAGATGCCCCAGTAGCGATAATAACGGTAGGCGATTCGATAAGATGGTCATTATCAATCCAAACTTTATGAAGGGTTGAATCAGAAAAATCTACTTTTGTCGCTAATCCGTATCGGATATCGCTACCAAAACGGCGCGCCTGCGCCTCAAAATCCATCATCATTTGTGGCCCCTGTACTCCTTCTGGATAACCAGGGTAATTATCAACCTCGGTAGTGATGGTCAACTGACCGCCTGGCTGTCCGCCTGTATATAAGACCGGCTTTAAACCGGCACGAGATGCATAAATTGCTGCTGTATACCCCGCAGGGCCTGAACCAACTATTAAACAAGAAACTTTTTCTGAAGACATTACGAAATTACGATTAAGATTCAACGATTTCTCGACGGTTTTTATATTAAATTCTACAACCCATTTCTAAAAATCGTTCATCTATTCAATGCAATTATTTGCAAAAGAGTTGCAAAATTAAGTAAAAAAGTACCAGATAACAAAACGAAGCGAGACCGCTTTTCAAAACTCACCAAATGCGCCATTCTATCCGGCGATTAAGCTGTCGATTCTCTTCGGAAGTATTCGGAGCCATCGGTTTGGCCTCTCCAAACCCAATCGCGCGAATGCGCTCACGGGAAATACCCGCAGTAATCAGGTAGTCTGCCACGCTTTGCGCCCGTTTTTGGGAAAGGATTTGATTTTGTTTTGGATCCCCTACGTCGTCGGTATGGCCTGCGATTTCGATACGCAAGGTAGACTGGAGCTTCAGCTCTTCAATCAGCTTGTTGAGTTCGGTACGCGATTTATCTTGAAGGTCAGCCTTGCCTGTTTCAAAATAGATATTACTCAACACGCCAAACGTGTTAAGGTTCATCGGTTCCAATTTAATGTCAAGTTGCAGCCCCTCGGCCTTGTTTTTTTGCGTGTAATCAAAAGATAAACTTTTATAAAAATAGCCCGCCGCATTTACGTACAATCCCCATTCGCTTCCATTGGGCAGGGTAGTGAGATACTGTCCATTGTCGGTATCCGTCGAAAAGCGTTGAACGACCTTTCCCGTTTTTAAATCAATTAATTCAAGATTTGCCTTCACTGATTTTCCCGAGCGGGAGTCTGTTACAAGTCCTTTTAGATAATTGGCCGCGTTGAATTTTTGTTGCAGTTCGGTCGGCAATCTAAACCGATATAACCTCGATACCCGCTGATTTCCAACCCGCTTGGTATCCAACGAATAATAGCCGTATTGACTGTCGGACGTAATGACCAAAGCCACCTGATTATCTGACGTATTTATAGGATAGCCTAAGTTCTCGGGTTTTTGCCAGCCCGTAGCCGTGCTGTCGGAGAAAAACAAGTCATATCCG
This sequence comes from Runella rosea, assembly GCF_003325355.1. Classification (GTDB taxonomy): domain Bacteria; phylum Bacteroidota; class Bacteroidia; order Cytophagales; family Spirosomataceae; genus Runella; species Runella rosea. The sequence continues at coordinate 5,956,109 of NZ_CP030850.1, read as the reverse complement.
CCAAAGCCTTGATGGCCTTCGGAAGCAAAAAATAGGGTATGGCCATTGGCATGTAAGTAGGGTGAGGCTTCATCGTCGAGGGTGTTGACTGGCTCTCCAACATTTTTGGCGGCACTCCATTCGCCATTTTTTTGAAGAGAAGTGTACCAAACATCTCGTCCACCGATACCCCCTTTGCGGTCGGATATAAAGTACAAGGTACGGCCATCGGGCGACAGCGTTGGTTGTGACTCCCAAAAGGGGGTATTTACGTTGATTCCGAGGTTTTTGGGTGCTTCCCAATCTTTGCCGTTTTTACGGCTGATGTATAAATCACAACTTCCGTAGCCATCCCGCCGGTTACAAGCCGTAAAAACCAAGGTACGGCCATCGGCCGAAAGCGTTCCTGTTCCTTCATTTTCAGCCGTGTTTATTTTATCCGAAATCGACACAGGCGCAGTCCAACGGCCATCTTTAAAATGGGTAATGTACAAATCTTCATCGTTTTCGGGCCTTAAGGCGGTAAACAATAGCGTTTCACCGTCGGCAGTCAAAGCAGGAAAATACTGAAGAATGAATTGATTGACCGTATCCGATAGTTCTTCGGGACTAATTACCAAGGGGTTTTCGATGGCTTTTTCGCCAAATGCACAGGTCTGTAACTGCCGTTGTGCACGCTTTTGGGCTACACTATTCGGTCGTAATAAAGGAATATAGCGGGTTAAATCGTTTTTGGCCTGGGCATATTCACCCGCTCGTAAGTGATATTCGATGAGCTTTTGATAGGCAGCCGCCGACTGCGGCGCATCGGGCCGCAGCGTAACTACCTTTCGGTAAGATTGCAACGCCAAATCGGGTTGTGTGTAAATTTCATACAACTGGGCTTTGCGAAAATGGGCCTCGGCAAAAGTGGAATCATACTTCAGGGTTTCGTCGGTCCAACGATTGGCTTGCTCGTAATTTTTCTCGTTAAAAAACTTTGTACTCCGCTCAAATGCTTCAATCGCTTTTTTATTGCCAGAAGGGTTGGGCAGAAAGGATTGGGGAGATTGGGCAAAAAGCGACGAAGAAATAAGGAGACTAAAAAAGAATATACCCCTATTTCGCACGGCAGAAGATTGCATTAATCTCGTCCAAAACAATCGTTCATTATGGCTCTTTTTCATTCTTATGTTATTCAATTACTCGCCAAGAAACCCTACGATTTAGACGACGAGCTTCCTCTGATTTATTATGAATCAAGGGTTTACGATAACCAAACCCTTCTGCGCGTAAACGTTTTGAATCCACTCCATTCACTATCAAATAATGAACCACTTTTTTCGCCCTATCCAAAGAAAGCTGTTCATTATACTTGCTATCACCCAAATCGTCGGTATGCCCCTCTATAATCAACTTAACAGACTTATTTTTTTCCAGAAAATACACAAGTCGGTCCAGTGCTCCACTTGATACCGCCTCTAATTCAGCGCTTCCTGGCACAAACAGTACATTTTTTAATACCTCACTTTTATCAGGATGGAGACGCACTAATGCTATTTCCATTTCCTTGTTTTCAGTGATTGTAGCCGAATCTACCCTAAGTATTTTGGGGTAATAACCACTACTTTCGACTAAAACAAACGCATCTGCCCGATTAGGAAAAATAACCACACACTCACCTGTAGAGTCATTGGTTGCGTAGACCGACAGCGGAAATGATGATATGCTTTGATTATGGATAGTTAACGTAGCCTTGAGAGGTTTACGTATTTCGGCATCCAATACTTTTCCTTTCAGAACAAACGTTCTTGGACACAAAGCCGCCAGGGTATCTGGCAATTGCAAGTAACAAATCTTAGAGCTTGCCGTTATGCCGTCCTCTTTATCAGCCAACTTGTATTTGTATGAGTAAAACGCCTGTTTGCAATCGGGTGCTATGTAAAAACCCTGTTGGTCTGCAAAGTCATTCAGTGGATACCCCAAATTAACGGGAACAGACCAATGAATATCGGTCAATTTGGAAAGATATACATCAAAACCGCCCATACCTTCTCGACCATCTGACGCAAAAAAGAGGGATTCATTGTTGGAGTGAATAAAAGGTGAAATTTCATCAAACGCTGTATTAACGGTTTTCCCAAGATTTAGAGGGCTCGTCCACTCACCCGAAGTGTCCAATTGTGAAACCCAGATATCTTTCCCACCAACTCCCAAGGGGCGGTCTGACGAAAAATACAATGTACGTCCATCTGCCGAAAGGCCCGGCTGCGACTCCCAATTTTGGGAATTAATAATCGGCCCAAGGTTGTGGGGTAATTGCCACGTTTGGCCTATTCTTTTAGAAATGTATAAATCACAACTGCCAAGGCCGTCTGGGCGATGACATGCCGTAAAGACTAGGGTATTTCCATCGGCAGAAATACTACAAGTCCCTTCGTTTTTATCAGTATTGATTATCGGAGAAAGGCTACGAGGAACTGACCATCCAGTTTCTTCTTTTTGAGAGACAAACAAATCTTCATCTCCCAGAAAACGGGTAAAAATCAGCGTCTTTAAATCGGCCGTCAAAACGGGATAACTCTGAAAATCGTTACTATTAATCGGCGAAGGTAGGGAGGAATAGATGGTAGAATCAGCATTGACAGCCAATATCTTTTGGGCGTAAAGACATTGACTCAGATAGCGCTGTATGTTTTTTTGGTGGGGAAGGTACGTGCCGGGGAATTTTAAATACCCCTGAAAAAAACGAACGGCTTTTGAATAAACTCCTAGGGCTAAATAATGCTTCCCAAGAATTTCATATAGGTTTTTGAAAACTATTTCGGTAGAATCCAATGCTACCGCTTTCTCATAGAAATTAATTGCCTTGCCTTTTTGCGTCAAGTCCCGTTCTAACAATTGCCCGATGCGCATATAAGCGGGCGCAAACGTGCTATCTAAAATAAGAATCTGACGAAATTCTTTTAATGCTTGTTCTGGATTAAACTGCAACGTCCGATTGGCGGCCTCAAATTCTTTCTGAACCTGTTTTTGAACACGCTTTTGGGCAATTGATGTAAAAGCAATCAGAAAAAGTAAAAAGAAGTAACGAAACGGCAGGGTTCTACTCCTAAAATACGGGCGAAACGCTATGGAATGTCCATGTATTTGTGAGTCTGTAACGAAACGCGCCATTGCGGATGCTGTTTTACATACTCAACGATGAGAGGCGTCATTTCTTGCACCCGGCTCCATTCGGGTTGAAGCAATAAGACACATTCTTTGTTGACCAAGGCAGCATGTTGTTCGGCAAATTCAAAATCTGTTTTGTTATACACAATGACTTTCAGTTCATGGGCCTGTGCATACACGCTCGGATGAGGTGCTTTAAATTTTTTGGGAGAAAAACAGACCCAATCCCAACGCCCCGACATAGGATGAGCGCCGGAGGTTTCGATGTTGGTATGAAAACCAGCCGCCTGCAACGCTTCGGTGAGTGGCTCCAAATTGTGCATTAATGGCTCACCACCCGTTACAACCGCCATGCGTGCCGGATGCTTCAGCGCTTCTTCTACCATATCTTTGATACTTACTTTGGGGTGCGCTTCTACATCCCATGATTCCTTTACATCGCACCACACACAACCCACGTCACAGCCACCAAGGCGAATAAAATAAGCCGCCTTGCCGTTGTGATAGCCTTCTCCCTGAAGGGTATAAAAGGCTTCCATTAAAGGGAGTACTTCGTTCATAGCTTAAAACTAAAATGTGGCCGGCGCAAAACACCGGCCACAGAATCTTTATTTGTTTTTCGTTAGTGTAACTTACAGCTAACGAGTATTATTTCAAATCCTGAATATCTAACATTCCGACGGCCTTGCCGCCCTCAGTTACCAAAATAGTATCAACGCTCGTCTTTTTGAACAAGGCTGAGGCCGCATCCAACAAAGCATCCGCTTCGATAGAAACGGGCATTTTGTATTCAAAATCGCCGATTTTTTTGCCCAATACATCGCGGCCTTCCGAAGAAAGATAACGACGAAGGTCACCGTCGGTAAATACGCCTTTTACACTTCCGTCGGCATTCACTACCGTTACACAACCAAAACCATATTCAGTCATTTTAACGATGGCATCGGCCAAGGTTGTATCGGTTGAAACCGTCGGATTAACGCCGTTGGTGGCTTCGCCTACAGTAACAGTGATAAGGCGTGTATGCTCCACAAACTGCTGCGTACCTAAAGCCGTAAAGCTGTTTTCGGTCAAGACCTTCATGATTTTCCAAGGTACCGTAATGGTGTGGCAACCCAAATCGAGCGCGTTGCGTACGTGCTCGGCATTGCGCACCGAAGAGAACATTACCTTGGCGTCTGAACCGTAAAAATTAACCATTTCTACACATTCGCCAATCAATTTGATGGCATCGTAGCCTTGGTCCTGCATCCGACCTGCCAACACGCAAATATAGCTTGCACCCGCCGCCATGGCCATATACGCCTGTTGGATGGTGTAAACAAGGTGTACGTTGACCATCATGCCACGGTCGCGCAACAACTTACAAGCCCGAACACCTTCCAGCGAAACGGGAATCTTAAAAACGGTTTTGGCAGGGTCAAGACCCAGTGCCAATTGACGTTCTGCATCTTTCAGAATATCTTCGGCGGTATCGCCAAGGGCTTCAATTTGTAAAACAGGAACAATCTTAGAGAGTTTCACAATCATGGCATCAAGGTCAGTGACTCCTTCGCGGTGCATGAATGTGGGTGTAGTGGTGAGACCCGCTAAAAAACCTAATTGAAACGCGTTTTCGATTTCTTTAAGGTCGGCTGAATCAAGGTATAATTCCATTTTTTTGGGAAGAATTGTTAATCGTTGTATGTTAAGTGCTTGCTGCAATTCGTAAAGTGTAGGTTACGATTACTTCTAAACAAGCAACTATTTTTAGGATGGTTTTTCTAAACAGGCAGCAAAGGTACGGCAAATATTTCGGTTTTGATATAACGCATTGAAGTTGAAAAGACAAGCCTTTTGACTGGCACTTTCTTTCCGTACAATTCTGAGTACCATCCCTGCGTCTCTTGAGCCATCAATTCTTGGTTATTTTGGTCAACGGCTTTGAGCGAAAATCCTTCAAAAAAATCCTCAGAAGGATGCCAAATTTGGTGCATTGGTGCACTTTCGGGGGCATTTTCGAGCCAATCTTCCACCAGCCAGCGGTATTCTCCTGTGTATTTTGTCAGTCGACGGCGGTGAATGATGTTTTTTCCCACATGACCAAAAGCCTGAATATACCCCTCAAAGATTTGGCATGAAGGGTCGCCTGCTTGATTCTGCCATGCGCCACTTGCCTTCTTTACCCAATGATACCACACAAAACGCGGCCCTTTCAGCATTTGGCCGTATTCGCCAAGCATCACCGTGTTGTGCGAAGCAGTACCTGCAAAATATTTAGTCCACTTTTCATCCGTATTGTAAAGATAAGAACCCGCATCGCGCAGCAGATTTTGACCGTTTACCCAAAGGTCTAAATGTAAATTATCGGCCTGAAACGGGCGGTCTTTGTAAGCTCCGCAACGAATAAAGGTCAGCGAATCGCCATCATGCAGGGTGTAGTAACCTCCAGCATTAAATTGACGATTGTCGATTGACGACTGTCGATTATGTCCGTTAGAAAATCCCTGTTTTGTATTAAAATCAGCAGTCAACCCGTACCAAAAGCTATCTTCAAAACTACCTTCTTCTATTTTCAGAACCGAAGCCAAGGCATTCAATTGGGGGCGATAATCGCGAAAATGAGCCGTATTAAGCGGAAAAAATAAAGCGCCGTCGTTGTTGCCGTAATTGGGTAACCACCCTGATTTTTCATCCTGACAGGCCCGCAAAAAGTCCAATGATTTTTGAGCACGTTCGTACACCACGTTATCAAAGCGTTCTCCGTTGAGTTCGGCTAGACGAATTCCCCACGTGAGCAGTTGAATCACCACCCGATGATAATTCATCGAAAACTGTAAGAAAGTCCCATCTTTATAAATCTGATAGGCTATTTCTTCTTCAAACCATTGTTTACCAAGGGTTTTCCAGCGTTTTGATTCAGTGAAGAAAGGATACAAAAGCCCGACTAAATACAACGTGAGGGTTTCGGTAATGGCGTGGTTGTTGCGAACGGCAATCCGCGAAAAATCAATATTTGCCTCAACATGGCGCATTTGCCAATAGATGACGTGCATCATTCGCTGAAACCGCTCTTCGGTCAGGGCAGAAGAATTTTTGTAATAATGTAAAGCAAATGTCCAATTCAACACCCGCAACGAGATTTCCTGACTGCACTGCCAATTGGGACCGCAATTGATTGGGTTGGTCGTTATCCAACTGTCTATTTCGCCAAAAACCATTTCCGATAAATCTTCCTTAGCAGAGAAATCGTACCGAATCAGGGGATATAAAAAGGCAAAACGGGATTTTTCCCAAACGTATTTTATATCGCCCGCCGTGGGTGAAAAGTCAGGAATTTGGGTCCAATGTTTGGTGGCATCGTAGCGATAACCGTTGGTTGGGTTGGCCAGCCAATCAGTGACCGAATAGTAGGTTGCGCTAAAAAAAAGGATGTTTCCCTTCTGATATTCCGCTATTTGTTGCTTTAAAGCGTCTGATGGCTTGGAACCGTCAGACACGCTCGCAAGAAGTTCTTCCCGACTTTCGAAGAAAAACCTTCCTTGAAGTTCTTTCCATTGAGGGAGATTAGTAAACTCTTTTAAGGGAAGATTAACAGGAAATTGGGCTTTCAACAGACCCGTCCTACGGCGCAATTCGTAGCGTAAACGAAACCACACATAGCGCGGCCCCATGTTGACCAGTAAGTTGAAAAAAAACAACATACGTTAAAAAGAGAAAAAGCCGTGACCTTACATCACGGCTTCGTACAAAGTGTTGCGGTAAGACTACTTAGTTTCTTCGGCAGGCTGTTCGCTGCTTTCTTCGGTCGGTTGTTCTTCCGATGATTTTTCAAATACTTCTGGGGCGTAAGCCGTCAAGATATTATACCAATTGATAATTTTACGAATATCAGAAAGGTATACTTTTTCAGTATCATATCCAGGCAAAACTTCCGACATAAAATCCACCAATTGATAATCCGACAATCCTTTTGCGTCGAGCTTGGTATCTTGGTATTTTTCATGAATGCTCGCAAAGACATCACCCAGTGGAGTAGCTTTTTCCTCATCCTGCATGAAGATGGAGATATCTTTCAAGACTGACACCCGCGCCGAAGCACCAATCATTGATTTTTCGCGCTTGTCGTCCAAACTTTCAACAATTACACCCCCACGACCGGGTTTCAAAATACGGTACAACCCACTTTTACCCGAAAAATTGGCAATTTCTTTCAACAATTCCATATCCAATGGTTATAATAAAACGTTTCAATCCATTTATTGAGCGGCAAAAATAAAGGAATTTCGCGAATCCCTCACATTTTCCCAAAAGCCACATTTCATTAACGTTCAAAACAAGGAGAAATAGGCTATTTTTGTCAATAAAATTTCAAAAACGTATTTTGCCCCAAGCGTTATTCCCCAAACCCACTGTTTCATGCGTTTATTCTTAATTGTTTTCGGTCTTTTTATTGCTACTAAAAGCTTTTCCCAATCCGATACAACAATTACATTGCAAGCCATAACGGGGCTTCAATATGACTTGGTCCGGATTGCCGTGAAACCTTTACAGAAAGTAACAATCATTCTTAAAAATGAGGATGATATGGCTCATAATCTGGTGTTTACAAAACCAGACAAACGCTTATCGGTGGTTGAAGCAGCCATTAAAATGGGCGATAAAGGACAAGCGGCTAACTACGTACCCGAGTCAGAAGATGTATTGGCGGCGAGCAAAATATTGATTCCCAACACCACCCAAACATTTACGTTTACGGCCCCCAGCACCGAAGGAGCATATCCGTACGTGTGTACTTACCCAGGGCACGGCTATGTCATGTACGGCGCACTCTACGTGACTACCAAGCCGCTACCTCCCTTGGCAACCGACCCCAACATTCCGCCTTCTCGCCAAAACACCGAGATTATCGTTAGTTCTCCGCATCCGTTTGCGCTAGAATACCCGCTTTTATACCGCACGTTTATGCCCGATTGTAGCCCAGCGGCCATTGCAGTGGCGCTGACATCTACGCATTCGTACTGTTTCGACGCGGGCAAATGTTATCTGCGTTATGCATGGGCGGGCGGGTTTGTGGATAACACCGCCCATTGGAAAGGCAACGGCAATGCGTTTGCCAAAATTCAGGGGAATATTTATTTCAAAGATAACGTCACCTATCCACTGCGCGTGGGCAAGGCCGACAAATTGCCCAACGTCAGTTTCAAGGGATACACCTTAGCAAATCGTTTGCCCACATTCAATTATGCGCTTGACGGCGTTGACGTGAAGGAAACATTGAGAAGTCTCGCCAATGAAGAAGGCCTGACCCGCGTCTTTACGTTTGTCAAACCGACCGCTCAAACGTTGTATTTTGTTACCAAGTCCGACGACGGAATCACGTACAAATCGTCAGTAGGAAAATGGCAAAATGGCACGCTGACGATTCCTAAAGGCACCTCAAAAGTGACGTTGACAATGAAACGTAACAAGCCCCAGTCACCACACGCCACCGCCCACAGCCATTGATTTTACTATATTTTTAAGAGACGTAATTCACTCATTTATATATGCTTATTTAGCATGAAAAAACATTCTTCATTCTCTCAGCTAGTATCGTTTTTCTTCGTTGCCTACTTGCTTTTTGGCTCATTCAACGATTCTTTTGCACAACGCGATACCATCACAAATTACTACGAAACCGAACAAATCAAACTCCCCAAAGGTCTGCGAGCTGAGACGGGCGGCATGGATTTTATGCCCGATGGGCGCTTGGTAGCGTGTTTTCACTTGGGCGAAGTAATGACCTACAACCCTAAAACAAAAACGTGGAAGAAGTTTGCGGAAGGGCTACATGACCCGTTGGGCGTGGTCGCCGTCAGCAATTCGGAGATTTTGGTTGTCCAACGCCCCGAAATGACCCGTCTCAAAGACACCAATGCCGACGGCGTAGCCGATCTGTACGAAACCATTACCGACGATTTTGGAATGTCGGGCAATTACCACGAATTTGCTTTTGGGCCGTTGAAAGACAAAGACGGCAACCTCTTTATGGCGCTCAATGTAGCTTCCAACGGCGCCGGCATTCGTCCCGAAATACGCGGGCAATACGACTCACTTAGTCGCGAAGGACGGATGTATTCCTGTGTGCCGTATCGCGGTTGGGTTATGAAATACAATGTCAAAACCAAAAAACTGGAGCCTTTTGCCTCGGGGTTCCGTTCACCCAACGGCTTGGGCTTTGACGCTAAAGGCCGATTATTTGTTTCTGATAATCAGGGAGATTGGCGAGGAACCAGCCCGCTGTATCACGTCGAAAAAGGAAAATTCTATGGTCACGTTGCCAGTTTGATTTGGCAAGAAGGTTTTCCGAGGGTAAAGCCTTTGTCGTTGCCAGTGGCGCAACTCGACAGCATGAGAACCCGCGAATCCATTGCATTTCCCCACACCGAAATTGCCCACTCTCCTACCCAACCGCTGCTAGATAATACAGGAGGAAAATTCGGGCCTTTTGCGGGACAATTATTCATCGGAGAAATGGATTATCCGCGATTGGTACGGCTGTTGATGGAAGAGGTAAATGGCCAATTGCAAGGGGCCTGCGTTGCTTTCGGCGACGGAACGGGGCTACTGAAAGGCAATAATCGACTGGTTTTTGATAAAAACGGCGACTTATGGGTGGGGCACAACGACCACGGCTGGGTGGGCGACGAAGGGCTTTCTCGGATTCACTGGAAAGGCAAAGTACCGCTTGATATTATGGCAATGAATTTAACAGCGGAGGGCTTCGAACTTACCTTTTCCTTACCCATAGACCCTAAAACCGCCTCTAATCCAGAACTTTACAAATTTCAACGGTATTACTACAAATACCATCAACCCTACGGTTCACCCAAAACCGACGTAGCCGACGTGGCCATTAAAGAAGTGAAAGTCTCCCTCGACGGCCGTAAGGTGACGTTCAAACTAGCGGAATTGAAAGCGGGTTATGTTTATGACCTAAAGATGGGAGAACTACAAACTCCCGACGGTAAGTTGTTGATGAACAGGGCGGTATTTTATACCTTGAATCAGTTGCGCAATAAATAATGGGCGAAAGATTTTGTATTTTTGTCATGCTTTCTTTTCTCTTTATATAAACATTCAGATACTATGGGACTGCCACAAACCGAAAAAAAATACTACAGCGTTGAAGAGTATTTTGAATTGGATAATAAGGGTGAAATCCGACATGAATTTTATGAAGGAGAAGTGTTTGCCATGGCAGGCACCACAAAAAACCATAACCTGATTACTGATAATATTAGAGACTTTTTTAAAGCCGTTTTTCGCCCCAAAGGATGTGATGTATTTAGTGAAAGCGTTAAATTAGAGGTGATTAAAAACACTTATTATCCTTATCCAGATGTAGTCGTAAGTTGTGATGATCGTGACAAAGAAGATGAATACATAGTGGCTCACCCTTCGATTCTGGTGGAAGTTCTTTCCAGAAGTACGGCTGAATACGATAAAGATTTTAAACTAAAAAAGTATAAAAAAATCCCTTCATTGCAGTACTATCTTATTGTTTCTCAGTATGAATGCAGCGTTGAGTTATATAGTCGTACCCAACATCCAGATGTTTGGCTTTACCAAACCTATGAAGAGATGACTGAGATTATTTCTTTCGAACGCTTGCATTTTACGATGCCCGTATCTGCTATTTATGAGGCAGTTTCTTTCGTGCCTCCCATCGAACCGTTAAGGCGCTATTTGGGCGAATAAAATATTTTTACCGCTGATACACCCGCACATAATCAATCTCATACTTTGAGGGGAATTTTGTACTCGAAGGGTCGCCGCCATTATCGCCGCCGATGGCGAGGTTGAGCAGTAGATAGTGGGGTTGCTTGAAAGGATTTTTGCCTGAGCCATCCCGGTTAACGGTTTGGGAAAGTTCCACAAAATTGAGCAGTTCGTTGTCTACGTACAAACGAATGGCTTTTTCGTCCCAATCCATGCGCCACACGTGAAATTTTTTGCCCCAACGGCGGTCTTCAAAGGTTTCGATGGGTTTCTTGAGGTCTTGCCAAACGCCCTTAAAACGCGTTTCGCTACCCCAAGCGATGTTGGCTAACAACATTCCCCGGTAGAATTCCATAATATCAATTTCGCCGTTGCGCGGCCATTCACCTTCTACGCCCAGCGTCCAGAAGGCGGGCCAGAGTCCAGCGCGGGTGTCGATGCGAGCACGCATTTCGATGCGCCCGTATTTCCAACTGTGCAACCCCTGCGTTTTAAGGCTCGACGCGGTGTATTCGATTTCTTTTCGGCTTTTTTTCCAGTCCTGACTGTTGGGGTCATAGTTTGGATTCGGACGGTTTTCGCGGCGCGCTTCGATGATGAGTTTGCCTTTTTTGCAATAGGCATTTTCGGGCTGATACCACTGCAATTCGTGGTTACGTACAAACCCTTTTTCAAATGTCCAGTTGTTTTTATCAGGCGCACCGTCAACGTTAAATTCATCGGCCCAAACAAGGCCCCAACCAAAATATTCACGTTTTTTTTGGGCGTGTACAGATACCGAAACAATGAACCATAAGTAAAGAAGGATGCGAAATTGACGCGTCATTATAGTGTATTTTGCGGAGAAACGAACAGGTTTTATGTGCCAAAGCCTTCACCTGCCTCAAAACTACTTTGTTCGGTTTTCATTTCATCATTCGCTCTATTCTAAAAGCTTTGAATTGTTTCAGCTTTAATTTTCACAACCTGTTCCGACCTGCGCCGTAAAAACACTGTTTCCGCTTGCGCTAAAACCTGGGTTTAGGAGAATGGCATTGTTGGCTCGGTATTGAATTTGGGCGGGGGTTTCTATTTCATTAGAAGCCGTAATGGTCATTCCCGTAAAAGTCTGCACCGAATTGGCGTAAATTTTATCCATAATCAATACATTCGTCAGCGGCGATACAAAAGCGACGGTATTGGACGTAATGGGCGCGCAGGAAGCGATAGAATCTGTGCAGGTGGCCGAATAATTTATCGGCATGGATGGCGTGACGAGAAGCGCTTGACTTTTTTTACCATTCGACCACGAGAGTTTATTCGTTGGACAACCAATGGCCAGCAGCAAATACGTTTTCGTCGTACAAAGCGTGACGGGGCTTGTCAACGGTGGCGTATTGCCAATAACTACACCTCCTACCATGGTCGAATCAACTATTATATACTGATTACTAGTATCTTTAGTCACCTGAAGTGGTTGATTTTTTAGAAAATTGTTGAACGTACTGTCATTGGCTAAGTTCATTGAAATCGGAAATACATAGACTTGAGGTACAGGCCTAACCGTCAGCGTAACGGGCGTTCTAGGGCTGGGGCAAAGCCCTTCGCATCTGGACTGCACATAATAGGTCTGCACTCCGACCGTCGTCGTCAAGGCTAAATACTCCGCTCCAGAGCCTAAAAGCGCTCCACCAGTGGCAGAATCCCACCAAGTAACGGTCGGTGCCAGCACTGGGCTGTTGGTGGTAAGGGTGACTGAAAAATTTTTGACACACAAGGGGTCAATAAAACCATTGTCTTCGGCCAAAAGCGTCCATGCACCAGCGGGTTCTTCATTGATAAAAGCCGAAAATGATTGAGTGGGCGCAAATGTACCCGACACTGGAAGTGAGTTTAGAAGTATTGGGCTTGCACCCTCTTCAAAAACCGTCGTTACAATTCCCGAAGTAGTTGTTCCAGACGCATAAGTGTTTGCTGCAATCAAGGTAATGACCGTTCCCGATGGAGATTTAAGTTTAAAAGAAACCTCTTCGTTGAACGGCTTACCACCCCCATCCGCTGCATCACAGGTATTTTCATCGCCTTGGTCTTTTTTCTCCCACGTGATCGACACTTTCACCGAAGTGATTAATCCACCCAAGCCTGCGGCATTCACGCTTGGATCATCTCCATTTTTACTAAATCCATCATAACCTATGGTCGGGCCGTTGTACGTGAAAGTCGTCGGGCCTGCGTAGTTGCAGTCAGCCGCATTGGCCAACAATCCGTTTCCGATGGTTAAAGGCGTACAATAAGGTGCCTCTTTGTTGGTTACGCTCGGAGCCGCCGTAGTGAGCGTATTGTTTCTTACCTTGACCGTACCAGAATTGATAACGCATTGCTGTTTTGAAATTATCACTTGGTAGTCATTGGCGGCACTAACCACCAATGAATCAGCGGCATTCGTGGTCTCTTCCCCATTTATCAGCCATTGATAACTTAGGCCAGGGCCTGTATTGGCCGACAACGTAACTGATTCACCTTGGCAAAGATAAGTTGAGCCATTGGCCGTAATCGTTGCCGAAAATATCCCCTGTGTGGAGCAAGAAATCGCCTTCAACAAGTTGATTCTACCCGCTCCTAAAAGCCCAATTTGGGTAGGATTAGCGGCGTCGATGTTATCAGCCGTGTTGACCAAAATACTTTCAAGCTCCGCAGGAGTCAACGAAGGAGAGCACGACCATATATAACCTAATACGCTGGCTACCAATGGAGTAGCCATCGACGTACCATTAAAAGAGGCGTATCCATCAGTGGGAACCGTACTTAAAATACCGCGCCCTGGCGCCGAAATATCGACCCAAGAACCATACGTAGAAAACGAGCTTCTCTTATCGTCAGCATCAAGGCTGGCAACCGAAATTACATGCGTATACGCCGCTGGAAAACTTTCCACATCGTTGTTGTTATTTCCAGCCGCCGCCACAATCACAATTCCTTTTGAATGTACATAATCAATCACTTCCTGCTCGGCTTGCGAATACCCTGCCCCGCCCCATGAGAGGCTGATAATTTGGGCCCCATTGTCGGCCGCCCAAGTGATGCCTTCAAATCCATTATAAATTCCCTGCGGGCTTCCAGCATCGGGCGTTGCTTTTACGGGCAAAATCTTGATTCGATTGTTAGAGGCCGACGCTATTCCCACCGTATTATTGCTCACTGCGCTGAGGATTCCCGCCACGTGTGTACCATGACTGAAACTGGTATTGGGAGGATTCGGGTTATAGTCGTTATCTGACAAATCACGCCCTGGGAGCATATTCGCCTGTAAATCAACGTGGTTTGTTTGAATGGCATTGTCTACCACCGCCACCACTATGTTTGTATCGCCCGCATTTACCTCCCAAGCTTCAAATGCTTTGATTTTAGTTAAAGACCATTGTGACCCCACAAGCGAATCATTGGGCATGGCAATGATAGTGCGAAAAGGTACTTTCTCAACGTATTCAACCTCGGGATTTTGCTTGAGCAAATCAATCAGCGCATCTATTTTATCCGGTTTTTTTACGGTAAGGCGATATATTTTTTGAAGTTTTTCAGAACCTGTGGTGAAGAATGCACGGTTCATTTTTGTCAGGACAAAATCGGTAGAAAAATCTTTTAAAAATGGAAGCTCTCTCTCGAAATTGACGGTAGCCGTCAAAGTTCCGACGGGCTTATTAGTAACTTTTAGGTATATTTCTCCGTCAATAAAATCTTTGTTAATTTTCTGAGCAAATGAAAAATAAGAAAAAAGAAGGCTAAAAAAAAGCAATGGAACACGCCTAGTCATACCGCACTGATTTTTGGATGCTGTTAAAAAGTAATATTTGACCAAGACGAAGTTAGGAAAAAACAATCATTTTCTGTTTTCTTTCCTTCAACTTGACCCTTATCGGCTTTTTAACTAAGTCCCAACCCCGCCTTTCTGGTCAATTTCATACATCCATTTTCTAAGATGAACCCGCCACTTACCACATCCTCGGCCAAGTCAAAACTACCGTCCAAATCAAGGTAACGGGTGTTGGAACAGGCAAATGCCGCGTGTAGTGCCGCCGTAATGCTCACGATGCTTTCATCATTGCAACCCCAAAAAAGGTCTATGCCCGCGTGTTGGGCAATGTTAGCAATTTCCAACGCGCTTAGGATTCCACCGCATTTCATCAGTTTGATGTTGAAACTACCGAAAGGTTGCGGTTGTTGTGCCAATTGCAACGCATAATGCGCATCTTTGAGAGACTCATCAGCCGTTAAAAGCCGCCGTTCTTCCACTTTCAAATTAAGTAATTCTGGCTCTTTTCCCACGGGCAAAGGCTGCTCAATCAATTCTAAATCAACGGCTTGTGTATCTCTTAAAAACCTTTGTAAATCAACCAATGCGTAACCTTGGTTGGCATCGACTCTAATTTTGAGTTTGTTTTGAAAACGTTCGTGCAATTTCAAAACTCGCTCAATATCTTGCTCAACATTCTCGCCCGTTTTCACTTTCAATACTTTAAAGCCCAGTCTGAAGTATTCTGCCGCCTCTCTGAGCGTATTCTCCACCGACATGATTCCGATGGTTACGGATGTAGGCAGTTGCGTTATTTTTTGTCCGTAAAACTCCACCACTGGAATACCTAAAAACTGCCCGAAGGCATCGTGAAGGGCAATATCAAGGGCGGCCTGCGTGCCAGGCAACTGCCGGAAATGGCGTTTTACTTCATCAATCAACTGCCGAAAATGCCGAATATCCCGTCCTACAAGGTTTTCAAAAAATATAGATTGGCAGTTTTTAAAAGTCTGTTTGCAAGTTTCCCCCACTACTTCTTCTGCGGGGCTTGCTGCTCCCTTGCCCACCATGCCATTTTCCAGCTCTACTTCCAAAAATACATTTTCTACGTCCGAAAACGTATACCCCGCAATGCTGTAAGGCTTACTCAACGCCAGATTTTTGAGATAAGCACGAATCGATTTTATTTTCATGAAAAAGCCCAAAGGTTAACGGCCTAAATCCTTCTTAATCAGCCTCGTTTGTGTCATCAATGCTCTACGTTCAAGCGCGTCAATTCTTTCAAAGTTGGCATCAACTTCTCCACCCCTTCTTCCAATGGTAGCAACACAGGAATTTGCAATTGTTGCTCGTAATGTTTCTGGTAATCAAGCGATTCCTGCGTTGAGCAATCTTCCGTATTTAAAGCCAAGGCAATTACTTTTGCCCCAAATTTTTCAATGATTTCCACTTCTGATTCTACACTCGGAATCCTGCCCCAATGGGGTTCGTTGTCAAAATATTTTCGTTTGGGTGAATGAACCAAAATAACGTGTTTGGCATTACCAGAAATCAAAAACTCCAACCCGCACGGCCCGCTAGGGTTGCGTAGGGATGATTGCCCTTCTACCAAAATCACATCGGCCTGGGTTTCTTTCCAACACGAAACAATCGCGTGTTCGACCTCCCCCGACACAAAATCGTTAAGGGTTGAGTCAAAAATAAAGCCGTATTTGCCGCCTTGTAACCAGCCCGTTTGCCCCGTATAAATCATCTGGGCGTTTATTCCTTGGCTTTCACACATCTGACGAACCATCCGCGCCGTGGTGCGTTTTCCCAGCGCACAATCCATGCCGATGACCGCAATAATCGGAACAGTTACATCGTAAATTTCTCCCGTCCAGAAATGTAAATCTTGGCGGGATTTGGGTTTACGAACATCAATCAACTGCACTTGATATTGCGTCGCCAACGCAACTAGTTCAGGTTTTTCGCTCAAGTATTCGTGCAACCCATTGACGATGGAAATCTGCTGTTGGATAGCTTCTTTTACAATACCAAACATATTTTCTGGTAAAACACCCCCCACCGTTGCTACCCCAATAATCAGATAATCAATCTTTTGTAACTGAATAAGTGCACTTGACAATGAATCAAAAATGGGGATATTTCTGGCTTTTCCATCCAGCACGTCGCCTGCGTCGCGGCCCGCTGTAGGCGGGTCAATTACTCCGACGATTTCGTAACGCTCGGTGCCCCGAATCAAGCCATGTGCTGTTTTTGCATCGTTGGTGGTAAGCAGGCCATTGGTTAAAATAATTGCTTTGTTCATGATGTGTACCTCTTCTTTATCGCCTCCAAAAAGGCGTTTAGGCTTTGTTGATTGCTATTGTCTTTTGATAAATACCCCAGGAAATTTACCCGTGGTTTTCTGCGACTCATAAACGAGTTGACCGTTGACCCATACTTTTTCAATTCCCGACGAAAGCGCGGTAGAATTTTGAATATTGGCGTTGTCTTTCACGGTTTCGGGGTTTAGCAGCACCAAATCAGCATAGTACCCCGATTGTACAATTCCACGGTCAGTCATCCCCAAATGCTCCGCCGTTAGCCCCGTCATTTTGTGAATGGCGGTTTCTAAAGGCATGATTTTTTTGTCGCGTACGTACGTTCCCAATACCCGCGTAAAAGCCCCGTGACCACGGGGATGCCCACGCCATGCGCCATCGGAACAGATATTTGTGTGCGACCAACTCAGGAAATCCGCAATATCGGACTCATCCATCGACTTCCCCATAATCGCCTCAATTCCACCCTCATAATCTGGATTTCTCTCCTCAAAATCAGCCGCTTGTGCAATCAAAGCCATCAAAGTTTGGGCGGGTTTTTCTTGGCGAAGCGTGGCAATTTGAGAAAGGGTTTTTCCCGCATAATCTTTATTGGGCGCAAACCGCACGACCACCGATTTTTCGGGGTCACACAGCTGAGTTACGGCAAACTCAGCACTTGCACTATTTGTATAATCGCGGTTGGGAAAAAGCACCCGCAACGTAGAGTTCCAAAAATCGTAGGGGTAACAATCGGCCGTGATATTTACCCCTTGAGCGCGTGCTTTTTGGAGCTTGCCCAACAGCGCCAACGCATTTCCCCATTGGTCACGTTTAGCAATTTTGATGTGCGAAATCTGCACGGGCATTTTCGTTTGTTGGCCGATTTCAATGATTTCGTCAATGGCTTCATCCAGATTAATATCCTCACTACGAATATGGCTCATGTACCGTCCGCCCAACTCCGCCGCCACTTTGGCTAGTGTCAATACTTCGTCTCGATTGGAAAAAAAAGCCGACTCATATTCCAACCCCGTCGCCAATCCCAGCGAGCCTTTGTTCATTTCATCCCGCAGCAAGTTCTTCATCTTTTCTACCTCCTCTGGCTTGGCGGTTCGGTATAAACTCTTGGCTCCCATCGCTTTGGCCCGCAATGTAGAATGTCCCGTATAAGTGGCGACGTTGATGGCAACGGGTCGTTTTTTGAAAAAACTTTGTATCGTATCCATCGGAGTACTGCCTCCGTCTTGCCCAGTTACAATCGTCGTAATTCCCTGATTGAGCGCCGCAATCCCGTCGGGATGCTCTTCCAAGCCGCCAAAATGGTGGCTGTGGCTGTCAATAAAACCCGGTGCAAGCGTCATTCCTTTTCCCTCGGTCACGGGTTCGTTAGGGAAAGGCACTAAATCACCGACTTCCCATATCTTGTCGTCTCTCAAACGTACAGCCGCTGGCCGACTAGCAGTGCCCGACCCGTCAATGAGTTTAATGTTTGAAATCAGTTCAGTTTTGGGCAACTTCAGTACGTTACCCGCCAAAACGTCCTTTACCACTTTCCTTACCGTCGCATCGGTAGAGTTGGAAAGGATAATAATCGTTTGTTTTTTTTCGATATTTCGGATAATCTCATTGAAAAATCCGACCCAACTTCCCGTGTGTGACAGCACCTTCCCGTCATTTTCGATAAACCAAGCAAAGCCATAAGGATGTGTTTGACCGTTGTTGAATTTAACCGGCGTTATGGCCTCCTGCCACGTAGCGGCACTGACCAGTTTTTGAGTGTACAGCGCCTGATCCCATTTCAGCAAATCTTCGACCGAAGAATACACATTGCCATCGCCAACGACTCCGTCCAAACGAATTAAATCATTAGGTACATTCCGTCCGTTTTTTCGCTGATAACCCATTACCCGATTGACGGGTGATTGTTTCATACGAAGGCAATAAATGTAGGTATCATTCATCCCCAACGGCCTCGTAATCTGTTGTTTAAAGAAATCTTCAATGGGCATCCCCGCCGCTTTCTCAATCACCGACGCCAGAATCACATAGCCTGTATTGTTGTACTCCCATTTTTCTCCTACGCCAAATTCTAGGTTGGGTTGGTGGGTTTTCAACAATTGAAGCAGCTTTTCGTTGGTCAGCGTATCCAGCGTATTGTTGTGTTTCTGGGCCAACTCAAAATATTCGGGCAAGCCGCTCGTGTGGGTGAGCAGGTGCCGAATGCTTATCTTTTCGTAGGGAAAATCGGGTAAATGTTGCTGAACCTTATCGTCAAATTGTAGTTTTCCTTTTTCTTTCAACATCATGACCATCATCGCCATGAATTGCTTTGAAACCGAAGCCAAATTGAAGGAAGAGGTTGTTTTGAGCGGCTCTTGCAAGGCCAAATTAGCGATACCCAACGCCTTTTTGTACACGGTTTTTCCATTTTCTGCCACCAAAACCACCCCGCTAAAAGATGCCCGTTGGTGCAAAATTGTCAATGCCGAATCCAACGTTTTCAATTTTGAAGGACTGTATTGAGCGTAAGAAAGCTGAATGCTCAACAGCACACAGAGTACCGAAAAGAATCGTTTGGCTGCCATAAAGTTGGGGTTGAAAATTTCGATAAAAGATTCAGGAAGAAGGTGGCAAAGCGTACAAGGAGCCTACCGTTTGATTCTTAAATGTTGATGAAGTGTGAACGAAAATAGTCTTTTATTCTTTAAAAAAAGAATTTATTAGTCATAAAAAATAGAATTTTACAAAAAATAAGCATATTTTGCTTTAAATAAAGTCAAATACCTCCTCCCAAAAGCAAATTATGCTTGACGAAACTGACCTCCGTATTTTGGCGTTGTTGCAGCAAAACGCCAAGTTGACCATCAAAGAATTGGCCGAAGCCCTTCACCTAACCACCTCCCCCGTTTTTGAACGTATCAAACGCTTGGAAAAAGAAGGCTACATCAATAATTATGTGGCATTGGTAAACCCCGAGAAAGTAGGACGCGGACAAGTAGTGTTTTGCAACGTTTCGATGCCCGTTTATACCACCGAAAACATCGAGACATTTGAGAAAATTGTCCGCCAAATGCCGCAGGTAATGGAATGTTATCATCTGGCCGGGATGGTTGATTATCAACTGAAAGTCCTCGTCAAAGACATCAAAGAATACGACAGCTTCTTAAAATCATTTGCCGAAATCCCGATGGTAAAAGTCCACAGCAGTATAGTGGTATTGCACGATGTGAAGTACTCCACCGAAGTGCAGTTGTAGGAAAAACAATGGCTTTTATTTTTTAAATGAACCCACCTAACTACCGCATTATCCAATATTGCATTATCTTTTCAGTAAATAACTGCACTTTTTTACGCCTCCCTTTTTTTCAACACTTTTCCAAAGTAGATTTGGAAACCGTAACCTAATCTAAAATCCGTATCACTTCATGAAAAAACTGATTACACTTCTCATCACACTATCGGTATGTTCGTACATCTGGGCCCAAACGCCCACTTTTCCGCGCAACGGCGTGTATGACGAGCGCCCCGAATTGTACGCTTTCACCAACGCAACCATTTACATTGACGCACGCAACGTACTCGAAAATGGCACTTTAATCATTAAAAACGGCGTAATCGTTGGCGTGGGCAAAGACCTACAAATTCCCAACGGAACCGTCGTAACCGACCTCAAAGGCAAGCGCATCTATCCTGCCCTGATTGACATGGAATCGGACTACGGAATGCCCGAAGTCAAACGCACCCAAGGCGGCGGACGCGGCGCACCGCAGCAGATTGAATCCAATAAAAAAGGTGCTTACGGCTGGAATCAGGCCCTGAATCCCGAAACAGAAGCAGGAAAATTATTTGCCGTCAACAATGCCAAAGCCGATGAGCTGCGCAAATTAGGCTTTGCTACGGTGCTCACTCACCACCACGACGGCATCGTACGCGGTAGCGGCGCGCTCGTGACTTTGGCTACCGACAGCGAAAACAGCGTCATTGTTCGTAGTCCTGTTTCTGCCCATTTATCGTTCAGCAAAGGCTCTTCTGGCCAACAATATCCCAACTCACCCATGGGCGCAATGGCGTTGTTGCGCCAAACCTACTACGATGCCGAATGGTATAAAAACGCGGGCAAAAATGTTGAATACAACATCTCACTCGATGCTTTTAATGCCCTGAGCGGATTGCCGACCGTATTTGAAGCAACCGACAAATGGAGCTTGCTCAGGGCCGACAAACTGGGTGATGAATTCAAAACACAATACATTTTTCGTGGCAATGGCGATGAATACCAGCGCATTGACGAAATAAAAGCGTCGGGTGGCACGCTCATTGTTCCGCTCAACTTCCCAGCAGCCTTCGATGTAGAAGATGTTTGGGATGCCGACAACGTGAGCCTTGCCGAAATGAAACACTGGGAAATGGCTCCCGCCAACGCGGCGGCCTTGGAAAAAGCGGGCGTTAATTTTGTACTGACTTCGGCATTGCTCAAAACAAAAACGGAATTTTGGACCAACCTACGCAAAGCCATTGAATACGGTTTGTCGGAAACCAAAGCCCTTGAAGCCCTCACGGCGATTCCCGCCCAACTCCTCAAATGTGATGATAAAGTAGGAAGCCTCAAAACGGGCGCTTGGGCCAATTTTATCATTACTTCGGGCAATTTGTTCAACGCAGACAATGTCATCTACGAAAACTGGATTCGGGGTAAAAAATACATCATCAACAACCTCAACCAAGCCGATATTAGGGGAACGTACAACTTAAGCATGGAGACCGAAAAGGGGAAATTAATCATTACTGGAAAACCCGAGAAGCCTGATTATCAAATTGTACTGAGCGATACTGTGAAAATTACGCCGAAAGTAACTTACCTCAACGACCTGATTTCGCTCAATTTTCAACCCGACAGAAAAGCCCCCAACGCCACCACTCGCCTGACGGGTTATCGGGAAGGAACGGGCTTTAAAGGAAGCGGAGAAACCGCCAAAGGCACCCCTACCAAGTGGGAAGCGGCCCTACAGGAGCCGATAAAATTGGCCGAAGCACGCCGCGATTCAACCCGCAAACCTGCTCCGAATGTAGGAAAACCCCTGTTTCCATTTGTTGGATTTGGGAATGCCGAGAAACCAAAATCAGAAACGTTGTTGATTAAAAATGCCAGCGTTTGGACCAGCGACGACGCAGGGATGCTGCCAAACAGTGATGTATTGGTTGAAAATGGTAAAATTGCCCGCATTGGCAAAAACCTCTCTGCCGCCAACGCCCGCGTGATTGACGGTACAGGCAAACACCTGACGCCGGGTATTATCGACGAGCACTCACACATCGCGCTTTTCTCCATCAACGAAGGTGGTCAATCCAGTTCCGCCGAAGTACGCATGAGCGATGTTATCAACCCCGACGATATCAATATTTACCGTCAATTGGCGGGCGGCGTCACCATGTCGCAATTGTTGCACGGCTCCGCAAATTCCATCGGCGGGCAATCGGCCGTGGTAAAATTGAAATGGGGCGGCAATGTTTCGGAGATGCTCCTGCCCGAAGCACAGTTTATCAAATTTGCCTTGGGTGAAAACGTAAAACAGGCCAACAGCGGCAATCCAACGAGCCGTTATCCGCAGACGCGGATGGGCGTTGAGCAGGTATTTATGGATCATTTCACCCGTGCCCGCGAGTATGAGCGCGCTTGGGATTCGTACAATTCGATGAAGACCAAAATCGGAATGCCCGTGCCTCGCCGTGATATTGAACTAGACGCGTTGGTTGAAATTCTCAACGCTAAACGCTTCATTACATGTCATTCGTACGTACAATCCGAAATCAATATGCTTCTAAAAGTCGCTGATTCTTTAGGCTTCAAAATCAACACGTTTACGCACATTTTAGAGGGTTATAAAGTAGCCGATAAAATGAAAAAACACGGGGCCGCAGGTTCATCCTTTGCCGACTGGTGGGCATATAAAATGGAAGTAAAAGACGCGATTCCGTACAATGCTGCCATTTTGACCAAAGTAGGCGTATTGACCAGCATCAACTCCGACGACGCCGAAATGGCCCGCCGCCTGAATCAAGAAGCCGCCAAAGCAGTGGAATACGGCGGCATCGCCGAAACCGAAGCCCTCAAAATGGTGACCATCAACCCTGCCAAAATTATGCACTTAGATAAACGTACGGGCAGCATCAAGACGGGCAAAGATGCCGATTTGGTATTGTGGAACAACCACCCGCTTTCGATCTACGCCCGTCCTGACTATACCATTGTTGAAGGGGCGATTTACTACTCCACAGAGGGCGATGACAAACGACGCGACGAAGTAGAAAAAGAACGCGCTCGTTTGGTACAAAAAATGATTTCGGCCAAAACAGGTGGCGCTACCGCCATCCGTCCGCCTTTCCGCCGTCAGCGTATGTGGCATTGCGAAGATGTAGAGGGCGTTATGGCAGAAGGCGAAGAGCAAAGCGAGGGGGAAAAGAAATAGGAAGTAAGACGTAGGAGCTCAGAATTTTACAAATCATGGATAATAGAACACCAATCCAAACTTTCCGAGATTTACAAGTTTATACTTTGGCTCATCAATTAGCCATGAAAATTTTTTGGCTCAGCACAAAATTTCCCTCTGAAGAAAAATACTCCTTAACCGATCAAATACGACGTTCCTCTCGCTCCGTTGCAGCAAATATTGCAGAAGGTTGGGGAAAGCGAAGATTTGAAAATACATTCAAAAGACATTTAATCGACTCCATCGGCTCCCTTGAAGAGACTAAATGTTGGTTATTATTCGCTTTAGATTGTCTATATATTAGTCAAGAATCATACAAAGAACTAACTACCGATACTGAATATCTCGGTGCTAAACTTTCGAAATTACATGAGAACTGGAAGACCTTCTAACTATCCCATAAAAGTCAAAAAGTTATATTTTGCTCAGGCATCTTATTTCTTACAGCCTATTTCTTATTTCCTACTGCTTATTTCTGGCCTCTTATTTCAGCCCGTATCGGCCCAAAACCCCGCGCCGGCGAAGCCCCAAACCAAGCCTATTGCACTGGTGGGCGGCACGGTTCATGTAGGCAACGGCACCGTGATTGACAAAGGAACGGTGGTATTTGATAAAGGAATCCTTACCGCCGTAGGCGATGCAAGCACAACTTTTGACCGTAACGCCACCGAAGTCATTGATGTAACTGGTAAACACCTCTATCCGGGCCTCATTGCGATGGGTGCCACAACGGGTTTGGTCGAAATTAGCTCAGTTCGGGCCACTACCGACAATCAGGAAATCGGGGCGCTCAATCCTAACGTTCGGGCATTGGTTGCTTATAACACTGATTCTGAGGTTATTCCTACTTTGCGTAACAATGGATTATTGCTTACCCAAGCGACTCCCCAAGGGGGCACGATTTCGGGTTCGTCATCAGTGATGGAACTCGACGGATGGAATTGGGAGGATGCCGTTCTGAAAAAAGACGACGGCTTGTGGCTAACGTGGCCACCGTTTTTTACCCGCGAATTCAACTTTGAGGATTTTTCGGTAAGCCTACAGCGAAACAGCCGTCGTCAGGAGGTAATCAATAATCTTGCGCAATTGTTTTCGGATGCTAGCGCATACAGCCAGATCAAAAATCCCAGCATTACCAATCTCAAATTGGAAGCGTTGCGGGGTCTTTTTAGCGGAAATCAAAATTTGTACATCCGCGCCGACAACAGCAAAGACATTATCGAAGCCGTCAAATTTGCCAAATCGCACGGGGTTCAGAAACCAGTCATTGTGGGAGCGGAAGATGCGCTCAGGGTGGTAGATTTTTTGAAAGAAAACAATATTCCTGTGGTGTTGGGAGAAACGCACCGCCTCCCCAACCGTCAGGATGAGCCTGTGTATCAGCCGTATCAGCTGCCTTCGTTGTTGCAAAAAGCGGGGGTCACGGTTGCATTAAGCTACGGCGAAGCCTATTGGCGTACGCGCAACTTGCCCTTTGTGGCTGGAACCGCCGCGGGATTTGGCAACCTCGACCGCGAAGAAGCGTTAAAAATGATTACGTCTACCCCCGCCAAAATTCTCGGCGTTGACAAACAGGTAGGGACGTTGGAAAAAGGGAAGCTAGCCACACTCGTAGTCTGCAAAGGCGACATTCTGGATATGCGCTCCAACGGCATTGAACACGCTTTCATCAGGGGCCGTAAGACCGACCTTGACGACCGCCACAAACGCCAGTACAAAAAGTACAACGACAAATACGAAATCGGAAACAAATAAAGGCTTGTAAAATACTTGCCAAGACTCAGCGTTTCTATTTCGAGTCTTGGCAAGTATTAACCATTATTGCTTGTTGCCGTGTTGTTTTATCATTTCTTCCATGATTTTCTTACGCTCGGCAGGCGTCATATTCTGTATTTTATTAGGATCAATGGAGGTCCCTTTTTTATAGTCCGCTGGAATGCTGAACAGGGCGGCCGACACGGGCTTTGTATCGTATTTCACCAACTCCATCGTCATTCCTCCTTCTTTATTTTTCATTTGCGTTTTGACCACAAAACCTTCGGCACCCGCTTTTTTCAATTCGCTGTACATTTGGTCATTGCCGCCGCTCATGCTTGATTTCCAATAACCCATCATGCTTTCATAGCCAGCGATGTCTTTGGTGGTCCACATGTCCATGGGGCGGTTGCTCATGGTTACCACGATGTGTGTGCAATTGAGGTTTTGAAGCTTTTCTTTTCCCACCACTTTTACCGTCACCTTAGCCGCGTTGGGGTCTTTGGGAGTTGAATTAGTATTTAGTTCGGTGTAGGTTTTGGCCCCTTCATTCAGCATAATCATAGTATTAGGCTTATTGGGAAGCATCAGCATTACTTGCTTGTGCGACATTCCAGGCATATTGAGACTGGTTTCCATGCGCACTTTTCCGCTCGCAAATTGCATTTTGCTGGTCGATACATTACTTTGCCCTTGCCCCGACATGGTCATTTTGTATTCAATCGTTCCTTGTTGTGCCAGAACTGAAATGGCTCCCGCCAACGCAAGAGTAAGCGATAACAATTTTTTCATAGTATTGATTTTTATGGGAAAAGATATACAACGTCAGTTGTCGTGATTTTGTATGATAGAATTATTTAAAATCAAAAAAGGGCTATCAGCCCTCAAACGCCCACTAAGGCAACACTTCCCATAAACGCCAAAATTTCTAGAATAAGGGCGATTGCTGAAATTCAACAACCGCCCGTAAAATATTAGCTTACCGCATTAAATGCCACAGCAAATTCTTTTTTGGCAAAATCCTCCAACGTCGTCGGGGTGGTATTGGTGGCATCACGCTCGTAACCATTGAGGTACTCTCCCGAGTTTAAGCCCGCAAAAAGCTCGTTATAACCGTCGGCGATGGTTTCGGGCAGACCGGCGCCAATCATCCCCGCGCGGGCATCTTCGGGCGAAAATTGTACATACTGAAAAGGTTTTCCAACGGTATCGCTCAAAATAGCGGTTGCTTCCTTCATGGTATAATCGGCAGCTCCCGCCACAAAAACGTGGGAATGACCTTTGAAATCAAGCGTTAACAAATGCTTAACGGCCACTTCTGCAATGTCGTGCGTATGCACCAACGGAACCTTTAAATCAGCATTGAGCGTATACCCCTGAATCCCCGCGGCCTTGATTAAACCGATGTTACCGAAAAAATTCTCCATAAAATACCCTGCTCGCAAATTGAGCACGTTCAACCCTTCCACCGTTTTGAGTGCCTGTTCCAAATCGTACAATCCACTTACGGGTCCAGCACCCGTCGGCATGTGTGCCCCCATTGAACTCAGTACCACAGCGTATTTTACACCCGACCCCTGCAATGCATCCACAAAATTTTGAATGATTTCACGCTGATACGCCCGCCAATCGGTAATGTTCCATTTGGGAGGAACCATCAAATAAACGGCTTCGGCACCTTTGAATGTTTCTTTCAAAAATGCGGCATCTTCCAAATCACCGACGGCCAATTGGGCTCCTTTTTCGGCCAATGCGGCTCCCTTTGTTGCGTTGCGAACAACGGCTTTTACTTTTTTTCCTGCTGCAAGCAGCTCTTCGGCAATGATGTGTCCGGTGTGTCCTGTGGCTCCTGTAATAACGTACATGATTCTTTGGTTTTAATTAATTTATATTTGTTTTCAATATACATACATACCAGTTGGTATGTATGCGGGCAAAAAAAATCAGACTTTAAGTCCTTCGGAAAATTGTTTTAGTTGGGCAATAACCATTTCAAAAGCGGCCCGGCTTTGCATGGCTTTGGCCACGCTAAAACCTCCTTCAATGGCCGATAAGTAGAAAAAAGCGGTCTGAGTTGGGTTAAAATCAAGTTTAAATTCTCCCGATAATTGGGCATTTTTCAGCCCTGTCTCAACCTGTAACTGCATTTGATGGGTAATTCGGTGCAATCTTTTGCGAAACCCTTCATCCAAAGGTGGCATTTCCTGCGTAAGATTGGTCAGTGGACAACCAAGCTTGATTTCTTCGTCAGTCTTGGCAAAATCTCGATATGATTCTAATATGCCAAGCAAAACAGCGCTAAAATTTTTCTCGGCGCGTTCAAATGGTTCCCAGATTTTTAGGTAGTGGGGTGCCAGCAATTCATCCAAAATAGCGTAACCTAAATCAAACTTATTGGGGAAATAATGATACAATGCCCCCTTCGTAATCCCCATTTCAGCCACCACCTTATCGGCACGAACTCCCTGAAAGCCATTGCGGTGAATAGCTTCATAGTTTTTGTGTAATATTTCGGTTCGTGTATCTGTCATGATGGCACAAAGGTAAACATACCAGTTAGTATGTCAAGTTTTTTATCAATTATTTTTACAAAAAATAAGCCTCTTTTCACAAGAGGCTTATAAGAAGAGATACAAAAATATCACAAATCATTAATTATCAATACGTTACCCACGTATCTTTTCCACCCCCACCTTGCGATGAGTTTACGACCAATGAACCCTTGCGCAAAGCTACGCGCGTGAGTCCACCCGGAATTACATTGATGCCGTCGCCATAAAGAATATAAGGGCGCAAATCCACGTGACGACCTTCAGCGTGGTCATCCACGATACACGGCACGCGTGAGAGCGAAATCACGGGCTGGGCAATATAGTTACGGGGATTATCTTTGATTTTTTGACGGAACAGTTCATGTTCTTCTTTGGTCGCTTTCGGTCCAATCAGCATTCCATAGCCTCCTGCTTCGTTGGCTTCTTTGATGACCAGATTTTCCACGTTTTCAAGTACGTATTTCAGGTCATCGGCTTCGCGGCAAATGTACGTCTTAACGTTAGGAATCATGGCTTCTTGATCCAAATAATACTTGATAATGCGCGGCACGTACGCATAAATCACTTTATCGTCGGCAACACCCGTTCCAGGAGCATTGGCAAGTGCTACGCGGCCTTTTTTGTACACATCAAATATTCCCGGAATCCCGATGAGCGAATGCGGATTAAACGCCTGCGGGTCCAAAAACGTATCATCCAAACGACGGTAGATTACATCCACAATCTCAAATCCACGTGTTGTCCGCATTTTTACGTATCCTCCCGAAACCACCAAATCGCGGGCATCAACGAGTTCAACGCCCATTTGCTGCGCCAAATACGAGTGCTCAAAGTAAGCAGAATTATAAATCCCTGGCGTCAGTACCACAATGTTTGGATCAGGACGGTCGGCAATAAATTTAAGCATTTCAAACAAACGCGCTGGATAGTCCGACACAGGCCGTACGCCAGTGCGGGCCAAGACTTCGGGAAAAATCTGCTTAGATAACTCCCTGTTTTCCAGCATATAAGACACGCCAGATGGGCAACGAAGATTGTCTTCCAAAACCATGAATGTTCCGTCGTCGCCCCGAATCAAATCCGTACCTGTAATGTGACACCAAATTCCCTTCGGAGGTTTCAACCCCTTGCAAGCTTCGAGATAACATTTTGAGGTTTCAATCAAATCTCTCGGCACCACTCCGTCATCCAGAATTTTCTGGTCGTTGTAGATATCGTCAATAAACATATTCAGGGCCGTAATCCGCTGAATAAGTCCTTTTTCCAGTCGATTCCAATCGTCGCCCGCCACAACCCTTGGGATAATGTCAAGCGGCATAATACGTTCGGTTCCTTCTCCTTCGGAATAAACATTGAACGTGATCCCCATTGACATCAGCGCCCTTTCGGCGGTATGCTGGCGATTCATCAATTCGGTTTGGGTCAGTTGTTCTACGCGTTGTTTAAATGCCTCACACCCGGGGCGAATCCTGCCGTCCGACGAAAACATTTCATCGTAAAACTTCTCGGTGTCATAATTTTTAAAAGAGAAATGCATAATGGCGAAAAAGTAGGTGAGTTATTTGTTTTGCCGAACAAGATATGTACAAAATAACAATTTAGCCAAATTTTCTACCTCAATTTATCCCATTCATTTTACATTTCTTAAATTGTATGATTATATCGTACTTTGCGTCACCTTTTTACGTTTCTTGAAATGGAAGATATAGTATTTCCAACAAATCTTATTTTCCGCTGGTTTTAATACAAACTAACACTTTACTCTTTTGGAATGACACGTCGCCTTTTGGTCATTATTGTTGGAATACTGAGTTGCGTATCTGTCCAAGCTCAACACTGGCTGGGGCTATCTTCGAGCAATTATGCAGGGACGAATGCACTTTTTTTAAACCCTGCTCATGCCGCCGACTCTCGACATAAATTGTACATAAATCTTATTGGCAACGATTTTTTTTTAATCAACAACTACCTTCGTTACGATGCTCCTTAC
Source organism: Runella rosea (assembly GCF_003325355.1). Taxonomy (GTDB): domain Bacteria; phylum Bacteroidota; class Bacteroidia; order Cytophagales; family Spirosomataceae; genus Runella; species Runella rosea. The sequence continues at coordinate 5,926,371 of NZ_CP030850.1, read as the reverse complement.
TCATTTATAAGTCTAATCACCAACAGTGTTTCTCAGAAATACCGCAGCGAACGCGGTTTAATTATTTGGAAAGACACCTATTATGCCGAGCGCCTCAACGGTAAACCGAAGCATTTTCATACTGGCGGAGATTTGCGGGGGCCATCTGCCTTGTTTTCTTTCAAAAACAATCGCTTTGCCATAGCACTTACTACCCGAGGTAGGTATACTCTCAACCTAACAGATGTATCGGAAGAAACCGCGCGCGTGATTCGCTACGGAACCAATCTGGTTGAATTACAAAGTAAGGATTTCACCAATCAAACCGCTAAGTTGTCGACCAACGGCTTTGTAGAAATGGGCGCTACGTTTGGTGCCGTACTGGCGGATTGGGACGAAGATTTTCTAAAGGTAGGTGTGACAGTGAAGCGATTGGTTGGCGTTTATAATGTCCACGCCGACATGAAAGACGCGGCTTATCGAATCAACGTTGAAAGCCTCAATCCAGAACGTGAATTTATCGTTGCCTCCAAATTACAGGCTACCTACGGCTACACCACCGAAGAAGCCTTCTCTAATCTAGGACTTAACCCTCAATTTTTGTTCGGAAACCGCTCCGCTGGGGGCGGTTGGGGCTTTGACCTCGGGGCAGTATATGAGTACCGACCAGACGTACAAAAACTCAAAATCGGTGGACCACGAGGCGGTCGGCACCACGACCCCAATAAAAATAAATACAAATACCGTATTTCAGCGGCGCTGACAGATATTGGGGCTATCCGGTACAAAAACTTAAATTATGTACGAGAAATCGACGTAAATCCGACGACAGCTAAGCAGTTTGATTACAATAATTTTAATAGTTTGTCAGGAAGCAGTGCCGCTATTAGGGCCGTCAATACAGTCCTCGACGTACGTCCCGCTGATAATCCTCGTGGCTTCACGGTAGGTCTGCCCACTTCTTTCAACGCAAGTTTTGATTATCATCACAAAGGCCGTTTGTACGTCAATGCGCTTTGGGTGCAGGGGCTGGGCGGCAAAAATTATATAGATATAAAACCACAATCGGTATTTGCCGTAACACCCCGTTACGAAACCAAATGGTTTGAAGTATCTACGCCTTTGGCGATGGTTGACAATTACCGGGTATTTACCGTGGGATTAGCCACCCGAATTGGCCCAGTTATTATCGGCACCGACCATCTGGGCGGTCTTTTAGATATTGGTAAACCTCAAGGACTAGACTTTTACTTTGGGTTGTACGCTCCGTTTTTCCATCGCAAACCCGATGATCCAAACAAATGCTGGTATCAACCTTACGAAAAATCCTCGCGTCGTAAACGATAATCCGCTTATGGAACCTCATGTCACCGCCGACCTTTCTCCCGAAGGAGTCGCTACAATTACGTTTTTTCACCCCGCCCAAAATGCCATGCCCAGTTTTCTGTTACGGCAGTTGGCCGAAACCATCCAAGAAACGGGCCAGAATCCTGCCACAAAAGTCATTATTTTACAAAGCGGAGGCGAGCGTACATTTTGCGCGGGAGCAAGTTTTGACGAACTAGCCGCGATTCAAACCGAAGAAGAAGGCTTGACTTTTTTTTCGGGCTTCGCCAACGTCATCAATGCTTGTCGCACGAGTCCAGTGATTATTTTGGGACGAGTACAGGGCAAAGCCGTAGGCGGCGGGGTAGGTTTAGCCGCCGCGACCGACTATTGTTTTGCCACCCAACACGCCGCCATTCGCTTAAGCGAATTACTGATTGGAATCGGCCCGTTTGTAGTCGGGCCTGCCATTGAGCACAAGATAGGCGTATCAGCCTTTTCACAACTTACGCTCAATGCCTCTACCTTTTATTCGGCTACTTGGGCCCAAAATAAAGGTCTTTACAGCGAAGTTTTTGAAACAACCGCCGAATTGGATACAGCCATCAGCGCCTTTGCACGCGCTCTTACCGCCTACCATCCCGCCGCTTTACAAGAATTGAAGAAAGTGTTTTGGCAAGGAACCGAACATTGGAATACACTGCTGACCGAGCGTGCAGCCATCAGCGGCCGACTCGTGCTGTCGGATTTTACACGGGCGGCTATTGCCCGAATGAAAGCAAAAAATTAATAAATCAGGGCCGAAACCGCAACTGAATGACCAGTGGATAATGGTCAGACTTGGTGTAGTTTCCCGTCTGAAATGAGACCGTTTCTAGTTGGTTGTTGATTAAACAATGGTCAATCGGAATCAACATGAGTGGCATCCAAACGGGCCAACTTGGATGAAGACCAAACCCTTCTCGGCAATTGGTTAGCCCAGACTTCATTATGAAATCTTGGTAAATAACCGACCACGGCGTGATGTTTAAATCACCAATCACGAGCGTCGGGTTTCGTTCTTTGGTCACCAAAGCAGCAATGTGCTTCAATTCCTGATTACGGATTATAAAATCCACTTTCTTGATGGGGTTGTAGGCATGGCACGCAATGATGGTCAAGGGTTTGTTTTTGACAATAGTGGTCAATCGCATCAATCCTCTCACGGCAAAAGTCGCCGCCGAATCAACCACAATCGGCGTACGACTTGCCACAAATACCTCAGTGTCATTTTTGGCAAAAACCACAAAAGAATACGGATATTCTTGCGCAAACGTCTTTTTCAAATGCGCGATAAGCGGCGGTGTGGCTTCATTGATAGAAAAAAAATCAGGTTTTTCTTCCCGAATTTGTTGGGTAACGAGCGAATAATCATGATTCTTGAAAAGAACGTTGGCGTGATAAACCTTAAAATCAGCTTTATTTTGAGAAGCTGATTTTGACGAGAATAACCAATCCTCTATCAACCACACATTTCCTAAAAACACCGTTAAACTCAGAGCGGTCAATGCCCATTGCTTCCGCAGAAGCTGCCAAATGGCTAACATCAAACCTAAAAAACAGTATTGCACCCGGAAGCTGGAAAAATGATCAAACCAACGGCTGTATTCACCCAAATATCCAATCAACGAGGCAAAAAGCACCAACCAAGGAGCGTATTGTAAGGTTTGTTTCAGTACTCGTACCATTCGCCCCACCATTTTTGCAATTGTTTACGAATTTCATTTTCCCGGGCATTTTGTCCCGGTTGGTACAAAACGGTACCTTTCAGCTCGTCGGGCATAAAGTTTTGAGCCGCAAAATTTCCCGGATGATTATGAGAATATTGGTAATTTTTACCATAACCGATTTCTTTCATCAACTTCGTCGGGGCGTTGCGCAGGTGCAGCGGCACGGGCAAATGTGCGGTTTGTTCGGCCAACGCCAACGCCTCATCAATGGCCAAATAACTCGCATTACTTTTGGGCGAAGTAGCCAAATACACCGCCACCTGCGACATGATAATGCGAGACTCGGGATAGCCAATCACCTTAACAGCCTGCAAACAGGCATTGGCCATGATTACCGCCGTCGGATTGGCATTTCCAATGTCTTCAGAAGCCATAATCAACATACGCCGAGCGATAAAATCGGGGTCCTCTCCCGCTTTTATCATGCGGGCCATCCAATAAAGGGCCGCGTTGGGGTCACTTCCACGCAGCGATTTGATGAAAGCAGAAATAATGTCATAATGTTGCTCCCCCGATTTATCATAACGCGCCATATTTTGCTGGGCTACTTCGGTCACCATTTCATCGGTAATCGCAATGAGCGACTCCTGACTGTGTGCATTAACCACCAATTCCAGCAGATTCAATAGCTTTCGTCCATCCCCACCCGATAACCGCAACAGGGCATCGTACGACTCAAACTGAATGTTTTTGGTCTTCAAGTCTTCGTCTTTCTCCACCGCTTGGTGCAGCATTTTTATTAATTCTTCTTTTCCGAGTGCTTCTAAAATATATACCTGACAGCGCGACAGCAAAGCCGAATTGATTTCAAAAGACGGATTTTCGGTGGTTGCGCCAATGAGGGTAATTTGCCCTTTTTCGACGGCGCCAAGCAGCGCATCCTGTTGGCTTTTGTTGTAGCGGTGAATCTCATCAATAAACACCACGGGCGAAAAAAGACCCGACGGGCGCGCCAATACATCGCGCAACTCTTTCACTCCAGAGCTTACCGCACTCAAACTGTAGAGGGTACGTTTGGTAGATTCGGCAATGAGCAGCGCCAGCGTTGTTTTTCCTACGCCCGGCGGACCCCATAAAATCATGGACGGCACCAAATTATTTTGGATAGCCCGGCGCAAAGCACCGTTGGCCCCCAACAATTTGGGTTGACCGATAAAATCATTGAGCGTGCGCGGGCGCATACGTTCGGGCAAGGGTGCAAGCATAGCATCGGCAGTTAATAGTGGGCACAAAAATACAAATGCTCGTATAAATCTATCCTAGGACTCTTCCAAACTTCCTATTATTTTTGAATACTCTTTACTTTAAAAAAATGAACAACTACCGAATTGCCACCCCTAACGACATTGAAACAATCGCTAACCTACACGCGTTAAGTTGGCAAAACAGTTATCGAGGGATGCTTTCAGATGATTATCTGGACAACCACGTCCTGGCGGACCGGATTCAGGTTTGGACGCAGAAAATAAATGAGCCTCCTGCTAATCAAGTTATTTTTGTCAAAGAAATAGACAATATCGTCGTTGGCTTTGTTTGCGCTTACGGAAGCCAAACCGATGAATTCGGGACATTTATTGACAATCTTCACGTACTACCTTCATTTAAAGGACGGGGAATTGGCAGAGATCTGATGCATGAAGTGTCTGACTGGAGTCTTCAACATTTCGACCAACCCAAACTCTACTTAAAAGTCCTCGAAGACAACCACTCAGCCCGATTTTTTTACGAAAAAGTGGGTGGGGAAAAACAAGCCCTGTTTTCAGACATGATGCCTGGTGGGAATAATGTTCGTGTTTGGCGGTACGTATGGAAAAAATTTCAGCCTATCTAAAATTACCGAGAAGCATGAAATGACCACCATGCTATTAAGTAAGTAGGCAGAATTGAGAGAGACTTTCCAAACGGCCCGCCGCACAGCCTACTATACCTTTGATTATCAAAAATTTACACCTAAAACTTAGAAAGTCTTATTTTCCTTCAATACTTAGGCAGCCCCCCCAAACAAAACGCCCGTAGAAATTCATCCACGGGCGTTGGCCTAAATATCAAATTAAAACAAAATTCTTTTAAACGCTACACAATTACGCGCTCCATCGACAGTTGTTTTTTCAAGCTGGTCAATGCGCCAAATACGAGGTTATACACCGATTGGATATTGATTTTCATAAAGTTAGAAATTTCTTCGTTAGTCATATTAACGTAGAATTTCAAGAAAATCGCTTCGCGCTGACGGCGGGGCAGTTTTTCTAGTGCTTCATTCAGGTTACGATTGGTTTGCAGATAATCCTCCTGAGCAATCACATAAGATTCAGCCGAAGCAGTGTACAAATGATGATACTCCAACGGAATCTCCTCGCTGCTGGTGTTTTTTTGCTGGGCATTGAGGTGCCGAACCAACTTACGTTTAATCGAAGCCATCAAATAATAGCGTACCGAAGTGGTATCGCCGAGCGTGTGGCGGTGTTGCCAAAGTTCCACAAACAAATCGTGGATACAATCCTTGATTAAAGCCTTATCGGCGCTGAATTGTGTACAGTAATTGTACAAAAGTTGAACATAACATTGATACAAACGTGCAAAAGAAGGCTCATCGTCTTGGCGGAACTGATTCCAGAGAGTTACCTCTTCTTGGGTTGTAAGGTGAAAACGAGGCATTGGGGTGGAGGGGTTTGGGGTTTAGAAACAATCACGCCTCAAATGTAATTTTCTTTATAATAAGTTGCAAAATAAAAAGTGTTTTTTTAACAATTAATTTTTAAAAATATAATTTGGTAAAACTGAAGCTTTGCCCATCAAATAAACCTAAATCACTCATTTTCAACGAAGGAATTACTAAAAGCCCCATAAAAGATAGCGTCATAAACGGCGAATTTAGCTTAGAACCAAGTTGAGATTTAACAAAAAAATCAATTTGCGTATACTGTTCCGCCACTTTATATCCATCAACGTCCGACATTAAACCCGCAATTGGGAGCGGTAGAAGATGTGTAGCATCCGCTTTAGGGCTGACCGCACTCACGCCACCTTGGGCTTCAATGACCAAATTGATGGCCTGTACCAAACTTTCATCGTCACAGCCCACGGCAATGATATTGTGAGAATCATGCGCCACCGACGACGCAATCGCTCCTTCCTGCAATCCAATGTTTTTAATAAATCCTACCGCGACAGGCGCAGGATGATAGCGATTTACAACGACGATTTTCAAAATATCCTGGGCCGTATCCGACACAATAAGGCCATCCTGTATCAGCGCTGGCACTTCCAACTGATTTGTGATGAGTTGTCCATCCAACGCCTCAATAACGTTTAATGTCAGAGACGATGATGTTGTTTCTATTTTCAAATCAGTGGCCTGTAAAAATTTACAGTCAAATTGATTGACCAGCGGGCTTCGCAGGTCAGGGATATTTGAGCTGCCATTTTGGGATACTTTCTCTCCTTCTATGTAGGTCTCCAAAATGTCAAAATCTTGAAGATTGTTGACCAAAATAAAATCAGCGGGGTCTCCCTCACGCAACAAACCGACGTTGAGACGATAATGCAATACGGGATTGAGACAGGCCGCCCGCAACACGCTGAAGAGCGGGTAGCCTTTGGCCAGCGCCCGCTTTACTAACTGATTGATATGGCCTTCCACCAAATTATCGGGATGCTTGTCGTCCGAGCAAAACATCAGTCGGTTGGGGAAGTCGGCGATGAGCGGGATAAGCGCCTCAAAATTTTTGGCTGCGCTTCCTTCCCGTATCAAAATATAATCTAACCCAAGTTGGAGTTTATCAAGTGCTTCGTCGTACGTGAAGCACTCGTGGTCGGTCGTGATGCCCGCTTCGATGTATTTTTGGGCATCGGCACCGCGCAGCCCCGGCGCATGTCCGTCTACTGGCTTATTGAATGCCTGCGCCAAACGGATTTTCATCATCACATCAGGGTCTTCGTGCAAAACGCCCGGAAAATTCATCATCTCGGCCAAGTAACCAATTTCTTTCATGGCCAACAACCGACGAACGTCTTTGGCTGAAATCACGGCCCCAGCGGTTTCGAAGGTAGTAGCAGGTACGCACGAAGGAGCACCGAAACAAAACTTAAACGGCACGCGTTTGCTGTCTTCAATCATGTATTCTACGCCCGCCACGCCCAACACATTGCCGATTTCGTGCGGGTCGGAGACCGTGGCGACGGTTCCGTGGACAACCGCTAGACGGGCAAATTGCGCGGGGGTCAACATCGAACTTTCAATGTGGACGTGGGCGTCCACAAAACCGGGCATGATGTACGGCAGTTCTGGCTCCTCGGCTCCAATTATTTTGATACTTATGATTCTTTTTTCGGCTACTTCAATTTCGGCCTTTCCAATGGTGTGGTCAAAAAGATTAAGTAAATTGGCTGTAAATAGCATAATTCCCAAAAGGGTTAGGGGTTTAAAATGAAAGAGTTAAGCGCAAATAAATACTTTATTATCGGTAAGAAAAGAAGCAAAAATATCCTTGCCACTTTTAGATTTAGCCCTCAACCCGTTGAGAAAGTTGCCTAAAATTAGTTCTTTCGTAAAAAGTTGTCAAACCTTTTACGAAAACCATGCCAAAACAATTTCGTCTACCCATGATTTTAGTGCATACCCCTTTTCTGTGGGTGGAGGGGCTGACGTTTTTTCCGTGGGTATTTTGCCGTGAAGCCCGCCCGCCCAAATGGCTGCTCAATCACGAGCGCATTCATCTTCGCCAGCAGCTTGAGCTGGGAATATTTCTTTTTTACGCTTGGTATTTGGTAGAGTTCCTCGTGCGGCTGATTCAGTACCGTCGTCGCTATTTAGCATATAGAAATATTAGTTTTGAGCGCGAAGCGTATGGCAATGACCAAAATCTAAATTACTTAGAAACTCGTAGAGCATGGGGGTTTTGGCAGTATTTTTGACGTTTAATAACTGCTTAAACAACGTTTACTGACCGTTTAAACATTTTTTTTGGTAAAAACAAAGTGCCTTTTTTATTTTGTGGCGAAGAAATAGCAACTTTAAACAAGCATACAAATGAAAGCACTTTTCAAACTCTCACTTCTCCTTTGCATTTTAATTTCATCATGCAAAAAAGAAATTAATGAGGTAACGCCTAATCAGTCTGTGTTGGCAAGTAAACCTCCATTTAATTTCTCAGAAATTGAATCTGTTAAAAATTGGTTTCAAACTACCGTTTTATCTACAGCCAGCTTGAGAATTTCAGGTAATGAAACTCCCACAAAGCAGGTAAAATGGAATGAGTACTTTTATCATTTGTTAGATGGTAAAAAAATACTTTTAGTACCGATAAGATATAGAGACTGTTTAAACTTTTGTTTTTTTATTGATTTTACGTAAAAAAATGACTGAGAATGCCATAAAATGCAGTGCCATCCAGTTTCTAACTGAAAATTCAAACCTCACTAAAAGTGCTTTAAAACCGTCAATCCAAGCATTTGAATGTTCAATTACAGATCTGTCCCGATATAATTCTTCATCAAATATATGAGTGCCAGATTTATAGGGTTCAATCTTTGTTACATCAGTTTGATTTCTTGAATGTGGTTTAACATTTGCTATTATGCTTTGCTCAGCACAAGCTTCTCGAAAACTATTAGAATCGAATCCTGGGTCTGCATTAAGAAATAACCCATCAAGATTTATTCCTGCTTTTTTTAATAAATCACCTATTTCTCTAAATAATGCCTTTATCTCAAACAAATCGTGGTGTTGTCCTTCCTGCGGCGTTGACATAGCTAATATAACTCCCTGATTATCTGTTATGAACAAAGAATTTGTTGTTTTACAGGCCTTACGGCCTTGATAGCCAACGGCATCTCCGCCATTCTTGGCTGGTGTATGAGAACCATCGATTTCAATACTTGATAGGTCTAAATATCGTAGATGTTCTCCTAATAAGTCTATCCATACCTTTTGCCAACACCCTAATTTTGACCATTTGTTATGGTAGTAAAAAACCGAATTCCAGTTCAAAACCTTATTACTGAAAAACTCCTTAGTCGGTAGTTCACGCCATTGGCAGCCTGTTTTTAATCGATAAAAAATACACTCAACGATCTCTGTCAAGGGTACTGTCGTCTCAAAACCACGTTGACCAACAGTCAAATGTGGCAAAATCCACTTTTCGATTGTACTTTTACTTAATATTCCCATTGAGTGTTGTCTTTGATTTCGCAACTCAAAATTCACACTTCTTTGGGAATATCTATTCAAAGTTTAAACAGCTTCATAACCAAAACATTACTCCCGTTTTAAGAGAATCAGGTAAAAATAAAAAAGCCCCCGATTCCTACAATGTTTCTTTGAATAATTTGCAATACCTCATAATTAGAGAAGATGGAAGTAACGATGTAATGACTCTTTATCCCACCGATAATTTCTTACAAAAGTCTAATAGACGTAAAAAACCTTACCCCTATGAAGGGCTAATCGTTTTTGAAGATTTTAACGGAAATCTAAAAGGTGGATTTAAATATGATAAAGGAAAGACTGTTGGAGAAATTAAAGCACCGACAGCAAAAAATGCTCGTGTTGGAGATTACATAGAAGTTGAATGCTCAACTATTGATATTTATTCATGTGCTAGCGCTAACGGTGGACAGACTTGGAACTGTGAGTTTTCTTACACAAAAGAAGTATGTTCTAGCGCTTACATTTCTACCTCAAATGGCAGTGGAGGAAGTTACGGCGGCAGTTATGGAGGCGGTGGTGATTCGTATGGTGATTTTGGAGGAAATAATAGCACCCTAGATAGCTACTTACAGGATAGCCGTGCCCGCGCTTTTTACAATTCACTTCCAGACGGGGAAAAATTATTTTATTTTAAGCACCCTTATCTAATTTTAGGAGTAGCACTTAATAGATTAACAGCGTATGAGTTGGTAAACCAACATTATGGTGTTAATGGACAAGCTAACCAAAATAATGGCAATGCTTATTTTCATGCCATTTGGAGCTATCTCAATACACGTACTTACGGCATTGAAGATGCAATGGCTATAGGAGATGTGCACGAACGCTTTGACCCTTCAAACGCCAATCCACTTTACAGTGCGATGGACAAACATAACAATATGTTGGGAATACAGTTGTGGGTATCATTTATTAATTCAAACTATAATTGGTGGTCTTCAGATTTTTTTGGGTTCAACACAGTCCTGCAAGCTATCACCAATGGTCAAGGCCGTCGAGTAAGTGGGGATTGTTGCCTCATTCCGACTGATGGTAGTGGATTACAATAGTAATGGTGAAAAAATATTATGAAAAAAATATTCATCGCGTTATTTTTTGCGTTCATTTTTGTCTTTTTGGGAGGATTAAGAGCATGTAGCGATGAAGATTTACGCAAAATCTCAGATTTTCTGTTTGGCAAAACAAGAGAGCACCTTATCAACATGAGGTTAGAAATCAAAAACCCCAGTAAGCCTCATACCTTTCGTTTTTTTGTAGATCCAAATCGTTACCCACAAGGGTATATCAGTTTAATTCACGGAGAATTAGACGGCCCGGCGCAATTTAACAGATACGATGGGTGCGACTATTATCCAAAAGAGAACTGCAATCCTAAACTGGGCTATTTAGTCAGTTCAAAGAAATTTTCAAAAGGGATAGTACAAGTACAAGACATATCCGAATATTATGGTGGTAAAATTATCTTGAGATATACGCCCAAAGGAGTCACTAAAGGGCATTTGTATATTGATGTTAAAATCCCCTAACAATGGAAATCCCCAATAAACAGAATATTGGGGATTTTTTTATAGTTACCAATAAAGCTGTGAGCAAAGGTTTATGGGAAATGTACGAACAAAATAGGGTAAAATGAGTGTTGGGTTACTTTAATCTATTGTAGTTCGTACCTTCCTTTTATGCCAATGAGATTTTTACTACTTCTTTTATTTCCTGTTTTTGCATTCGCACAATCGCAAGCACCTTATAAGGTCAATTTTACGACGGAGAAAATCAAAATTGACGGTGTTTTGGACGAACCCATCTGGGAAAAAAGTACCACATTAGGGGATTTTTGGCAATATTTTCCCACCGATACCTTAAAAGCCGTGTACAAAACAGATGTAAAAATCGCGTACGACGATAAGTTCGTTTACATCAGCGCCAAATGCTATACCAAAAGCAACAAGTTTGTCATTCTCTCCTACCGCCGGGATTATCGGGCAGGAGGAAACGACAACGTCACCTTTGTCATTGATACGTTCAACGATAAGACCAACGCGTTTTTGTTTGGGATGAACCCCTTGGGCGTAATGCGGGAGGCGTTGCTCTACAACGGCGCGACCGACAACTCGTTTTTTAGCGAATTTTGGGACAATAAATGGACGGGCGAATCAAAGATTTATGATAACTACTGGACCACCGAAATCGCAATTCCCTTTACAACACTACGTTTCAAAGAAAACACGCCTCAATGGTTGTTTAAAAGTTATCGTTTTGATACCCAAATAAACGAGCAAAGCACACTTGTGCAAATCCCCCAAAATCAGATTATTATGAATTTGGGCTATGCCGTTCCGATTGAATTCGAAAAACCTTTGAAAAAATCAGGGGCCAATATCTCACTGATTCCGTACATTGCGGCGGGCAACGCGCAAGACTTCGTAAATCCTAAAAACCCCAATAATGGAAGTCGGCTCAACTTCGGTGGAGACGCCAAAATCGCCGTTACATCGGGGCTTAATTTGGATTTGACCATCAATCCTGATTTTTCCAATGTAGAAGCCGACCGACAAATCATCAACCTCTCCCGATTTGACATCAACTTTCCCGAACAGCGGCAATTTTTCTTGGAAAACTCGGATTTATTTTCGGGTTTTGGCAGCTACGTCATCAACCCTTTTTTGCCCCCGCAAAGCAACCTCGGTGGGGCAGGCAATCAAATCATCAGTCCTTTTTTCTCGCGTCAAATCGGCATCGCCCGCGACTCCACGACGGGCTTAGGCGTTCCTAACCGTATTGTGTACGGCGCTCGTTTGAGCGGAAAAATAGACGACAACTGGCGTCTTGGGCTACTCAACGCTCAAACGGCCGATGATGAATTTAAGGGAATATCGGGGGCAAATTATGGCGTACTGGCCGTGCAACGGAAGATATTTAACCGGTCAAACATCGCGGCTATTTTTGTCAATAAACAGACCTTACACCCCGAAATGAGCCCCAAACTGACGAATTTTAACCGGGTGGGCGGTTTGGAATACAATTTTACCTCCAAAGACAGCCGCTGGACAGGCAAAGCCTATTATCATCAATCTTTCAGTGAAACCAAGCAAAAAGATGCTTTTGCCAATGGATTCTCTATCATGTACAGTGTATTGAAATATACTTTCCGCTGGGCGCACGATTGGGTGGGCAAGGGCTACGACGCCGAAGTGGGTTTTGTACCGCGCAAAGATTACCTGCGCATCAACCCTACACTCGGATTTTCGTTTTATCCGCGCAACAAACTCGTCAACCGGTACAGTGTTGGGGTGGCTTTGGAACAGTATACGATGCCCAACATCGGTACCACCGACCGCATAGCGGGGCCGTTTTTGTCAATGTTTTTCAATAGCTCGGCACGGATGCTGTTTTCAATCAATCAAAACTATACCTATCTTTTTTCTGATTTTGACGCGTTGCGTAGCAACAACAAACTGACTCCTTTGAGAAAAGGTTCTGAGTATACTTACTACAACGCTTCGCTCAATTATTTCTCAGACCAACGAAAAAAATGGTGGCTTTTTGCCCAGCCGCTTATCGGGCAGTATTACGACGGAAACATCGTGAGTCTAGCTGGCTCAATCAACTATCGTTATCAACCCTATATTGCGCTAGCAATGAACTTCACCTACAACCACATTGATTTGCCCATCGGTAAAAACAACGTTTTTTTGATTGGCCCGCGCTTAGACTGGACGTTCTCCAAAAAGGTTTTTTTGACAACCTATATGCAATACAACAGTCAATTTGAGAACATGAACATCAATACGCGTTTTCAGTGGCGATTTGCGCCCGTGTCAGATTTCTTTTTGGTCTACATCGACAACTACAACACCGCCAATGGACAATCCCGCAACCGCTCTATCCAAGCCAAGCTGACGTATTGGTTTAACCTGTAAGGGCACATTTACAAAAGGTAAAACTTGACAACTCGTATGATAATCAGTATCATTACACTATGATTCCAGACCTAAAAAGCTATGAAAAAGATACTTGTTTTTTCGCTCCTACTTGTTTCAACAATGCTCTATAAAGCGTTCTCTCAAGGACTGGCAACACTGAATGACCCGATTATAGCTGCATCGGCCTCCAACAATATCCGCTATCCCATAGGAGCCATCAGAAACAGTGTTTATGGTCGAATTTATGCTTCCTTCGATATTGATTCAGCTGGATATGTTCGGAATATAAACGTTATCTATCCGATAATGAACAAAAAATCAATGGGCATTTTAGGGTTTGAACACGAAATTAAAACTGGATTGTCCAAAACACCCCGTTTGAGAAATAGGAATCAGGGCAAATACATTTTACCCATTGCTTTCGTTTACAACAATATTTACTACAATTCTAACGACTATCCCACCAATAAACTTCCTAAAGAATACTATTCAAGAGAATACCAAATCTTAAACGAAGTTCAAATCACAGCTCGTAGCGATCAACATCGCTCCATTCGGCAGTATTCCAACATTCCCCCACCCAGCCGTCAAATCGTTGATTATTAAAAGATGTACTGAAAATAATTCTGATTCATCTCCTAATTCAGTTTACGAAAGGGAGAGTACTGCATAGGTTTCGTAACATGTCACGGATAAGAGTTAAAAAACATGCTTCTTCCCTACATCGAACAACTCCCTGAAGGCTATTCAGAAGGCCACTACAAGGGCGTCAAATACGGCATTTCCAAAACTGTTTTTAATCAGCATCATTCCTTTAAAATCTACGCAAAGGAGTTGGGCGGTACTAATTTTATCAGTTTGAACTATTATATTACCCGCCAAAACGAATTATTGAAACCTTGCGAAATGCCTGAGGAAAAGGTGATTGATTTTTTGAAACATGTAGAATTGGTATAGTACACAAAGGTACAAATTTATACCTGTGTGTACTATCAGTCCATCTAACCTTCTTCTTTAATCAACGTCTTTAACTGCTGTGCCAGTTCGGGAGTAAGCATTATCCTTCTCGCATGAGTTTATAATCTTTGTTTACAGTAACAAATTTCCCGTATCGTAGCATTTCCTATCGGAGTTCTGACTCCACAAAAACACCAGAAGTTTAGCAAGAATTTTATTTTTGTCCGGTGCTATGTTCTTTACTATTAATCCATTTCCTTTGGAGATCGTGAGTTTGGCATGCCTAGTATGCTAAATTGCACTTAACCTTACGGTGGCATATAACCATAAAATGCAGCTTCAACCGATTGTTGGGCAAACAATCCTACCAAAGCCGCTGTTATTCGGCTAATCTGACGTAATTTTGCAAACCACATTGAGTATTAAGTATTGAGTACAGTTTTTGTACCAAACTTTTACTACTCAATACGCTGCACTCAATACTAAATTTTTAATGAAACACATTCGTAATTTCTGCATTATTGCCCACATTGACCACGGCAAAAGCACGCTGGCCGACCGCTTATTGGAGTTTACCAAGACGGTCACTAACCGTCAAATGCAAGCCCAGCTACTTGATGACATGGATTTGGAGCGTGAGCGCGGTATCACCATTAAGAGCCACGCCATCCAAATGGATTATTTATATAAAGGCGAAAAATACACCCTTAATTTGATTGATACGCCCGGCCACGTGGATTTTAGCTATGAGGTATCGCGCTCAATTGCCGCCTGCGAAGGCGCGCTGTTGCTCGTAGATGCTTCGCAGGGCGTGGAGGCACAAACGATTTCCAACCTATATTTAGCTATGAATCAGGGGTTGGTTATCATCCCCGTTTTAAACAAAATTGACCTTCCCGGTGCCATGCCCGAAGAAGTCAAAGACGAAATGGAAGACCTCCTCGGCTGCGACCGCGACGATATTATTCCTGCCTCAGGAAAAGCAGGCATCGGCATTGAAGAAATTTTAGCGGCCATTATTGAGCGTGTTCCCGCCCCGAAAGGCAATCCTGATATTGAACTCCAAGCCCTGATTTTTGACTCTGTTTTTAACTCTTATCGAGGTATTGAAGTTATTTTCCGTGTTCAGAACGGAAGCATCCGCAAAGGCGACAAGGTAAAATTTGTGGCCACGGGCAAAGAATACAATGCCGACGAAATCGGGACGCTACGTCTGGAAAAAGAACCCAAAGATGTGATTGAATGCGGCGATGTAGGGTACTTGATTTCGGGTATCAAAGTAGCCCGTGAAGTAAAAGTTGGGGATACGATTACGCACGTAGATAAACCTTCCAAAGAACCTATCAAAGGTTTTGAAGAAGTAAAGCCAATGGTTTTTGCGGGACTTTACCCCGTCGAAACCAGCGAGTTTGAAGAAATGCGGGAAGCCATGGAAAAGCTGCAACTCAACGATGCAGCCCTCGTGTGGGAGCCAGAAACGTCGGCGGCGTTAGGCTTCGGTTTCCGTTGCGGCTTCTTAGGAATGTTGCACATGGAAATCGTGCAAGAACGCCTAGAACGGGAGTTTGACATGACCGTGATTACGACCGTTCCTTCGGTAAAATTCAACGTCGTGACCACCAAAGGAAACATGCTCGAAGTAAGTGCGCCTTCTGAAATGCCCGAACCAAACTATATTGAGTGGATTGAAGAGCCTTTTATCAAAGCACAAATCATCACGAAGTCAGAATACATTGGGCCTATTTTGAAGCTCTGTATGGACAAGCGAGGCCTGCTCAAAAACCAAAATTACCTTACCGCCGAACGCGTAGAGTTGGTATTTGAAATGCCGTTGGCCGAAGTAGTGTTTGACTTTTTCGATAAGTTAAAAACCATCTCGCGGGGGTATGCTTCGCTCGACTATGAGCTGTTGGACTACCGTGAGTCAGACATGATTAAACTCGATGTGATGCTCAACGGCGACGGGATAGATGCGCTTTCGGCCATTGTACACCGTACCAAAGCCTACGAATGGGGAAAGAAACTTTGCGAAAAATTGCGCGAGCTTATTCCGCGTCAGATGTTTGAAATTGCCATTCAAGCCGCTATTGGACAAAAAATCATTGCCCGCGAAACCGTCAAAGCCATGCGTAAAGACGTATTGGCCAAGTGTTACGGAGGAGATATTTCCCGTAAACGTAAGCTGTTGGAAAAACAGAAAAAAGGAAAGAAACGGATGCGTCAGGTCGGTAGCGTAGAGATACCGCAAGAGGCATTTATGGCGGTGTTAAAGATTAATTAATGCATAAATATGGGTTTGCCAGCACGCAATCATCAATTTTATACCATTGCTGAATACCTCGAACTTGAACGCCAAACCGGCATTAAGTACGAGTATGAAGACGGTGAAGTATTTGCGATGGCCGGAGGAACGGCCACGCATAGCCTCATCGGGGGAAACGCAGTAGCAGAACTCCGCCGTGTTCTCAAAAATCGCCCGTGTAATGCCTACAACAGCGACCTTAAAATCGCAATCAGTGAAGAAAAATATCGCTACGCCGACGCTTCAGTGATTTGCGGGCCTGTAGAGTATTTTGATGAGAATCCTGAAGCAGCCCAAAACCCCGTATTGATTGTAGAAGTACTTTCCGAAAGTTCAGAATCGTACGACCGCGGTGAGAAATTTAAAAAATACCGTCAAATTCCTACTTTCAGGGAATATGTATTAATTGAACAACGCTTTCCGTTGGTAGAAGTATTTTTTAAGATAGACGAAAAGACTTGGCAATACCGGGTGTATGAACAATTGGACCAAATGGTTCAGTTAGATTCTATCGAAGCCGAAATTCCGCTTTCTGAATTATACAGCGGAGTGATTTTTAATGAACAAACATCGAACTAATTTCTGAAAGAAATAAACGACTTTTGAGTGTTTCTACTAATTTTGACACTCGAAACTTAAAGGAACTATTCCCTATTCATTCTCACTCATATGGCAGAAGTAATCCGAATGCCCAAGATGTCCGATACCATGACCGAAGGCGTCATAGCAGCTTGGAACAAGAAAGTAGGAGATGTAATTAAATCAGGCGACATCATAGCCGAAGTAGAAACCGATAAAGCGACCATGGACTTGGAGTCGTACCAAGAAGGTACACTTTTGTACATTGGGGTAGAAAAAGGCGCTGCCGTACCCGTAGATGGCATCATGGCGATTGTGGGTGCGCCCGGCGAAGATTACAAGGCGCTGCTTGATGGCGGTGCTGCTCCATCTCAACCCGCGCCTGCCGCAGCTCCCGCTGAGCAACCAGCGGCGGCACCTGCTCCCGCAGCAGCAGCCCCTGCACCCGCCGCGAATGTCAACGCGACAATCGTTCGGATGCCTAAAATGAGCGATACCATGACCGAAGGAGTACTGGTAGCATGGCTAAAAAAAGTAGGAGACAAAGTAAAATCAGGCGATATTTTGGCCGAAGTCGAAACCGACAAAGCCACCATGGAACTTGAAAACTACGAAGACGGCACCTTACTCTACGTTGGAGCCAAGGAAGGCGAAGCTGTTGCCGTAGATGGCGTTATTGCCATCATTGGCGAAGACGGCGCTGATTATCAAGCTTTATTGAACAGCGATGGTCAACCAGCCCCCGCTGCAGTCGCAGCACCTGCTCCTGCAGCCGCTACTTCTGCTGCTCAGGCCCCGCAAGTCTCAGACAACGGCACCGACTCTCGCATCAAAGCATCGCCTTTGGCAAAAGCGTTGGCAAAAGATAAAAACGTTGATTTAACCAAAATCACGGGTTCGGGCGAAGGTGGACGTATTGTTAAGAAAGACATTGACGCCGCACAATCAGCCCCTGCCAAGCCCGTAGCCACTCCAGCTGCTGTACCGCAGGCCGCTGCTCCTGCACCAACCGCCGCTCTTGCGCCCGCGGGCGAATACGAGGACGTGCCAGTGTCGCAAATGCGCAAGACCATTGCTCGTCGTTTGAGTGAAAGTTTGTTTACAGCTCCGCATTTCTACCTTACCATGGAAATTACCATGGACAAAGCCATGGAATTGCGCGGCAAAATCAACGAAGTTAGCCCTGTCAAAATATCATTTAATGACATGGTCATCAAAGCCGCTGCGTTGGCATTGAAACAACACCCTGCCGTTAACTCTGCGTGGCTAGGTGATAAGATTCGCAAATACCATTACGTAAATATTGGGGTTGCCGTAGCCGTTGACGAAGGTCTGTTGGTTCCCGTAGTACGTGATGCCGATAAGAAAGTACTTTCAATCATTGCTGGAGAAGTGAAAGAAATGGCCGCCAAAGCCAAGGATAAAAAACTCCAGCCTAAAGATTGGGAAGGCAACACATTCTCTATTTCAAACCTTGGAATGTTTGGAATCGACGAATTTACGGCCATTATCAATCCGCCAGATTCCTGCATCATGGCCGTGGGAGGCATCAAGAAAGTAGCCGCTTTCAAAGAAGATGGTACGATTTATCCAACCAACATCATGAAAGTAACGCTCTCATGCGACCACCGCGTGGTAGATGGCGCTACTGGTTCGGCCTTCCTCCAAACGTTTAAGAAACTGTTGGAGAATCCGCTCGGAATGTTGGTATAATCAACCTTACGGCGGCCAACCGTCCTTGGTCCCTCTCCTATACCGTTTTTAGGAGAGGGATTTTTTATTGTCTATCAATTGTTTTTCAATCATCAGACTCATTTACATCATGCAACCAATTCATGCCACAACCGTAGTAGGTATCATTCATAACGGAGAAGTAGTAGTAGGAGCCGACGGACAGGCCACCATGGGAAATACCGTTGCCAAAAGCAACGTTCGTAAGGTAAGAAGTTTAGCGGGCGGAAAAGTAATTGCGGGATTCGCTGGCTCTACTGCCGACGCGTTTACGCTCATTGAGCGTTTTGAAGAAAAGCTCAATGCCTACGGCGGCAACCTCAAACGCGCCGCCATTGAACTCGCCAAAGACTGGCGCACCGACCGATACCTTCGCAAATTGGAAGCCATGATGATTGTGGCGGGAAAAGACGAGCTGCTCGTTATCTCAGGCACGGGCGATGTACTCGAACCCGACAATCAGGTGGCTGCTATCGGCTCAGGAGCGATGTTTGCCCAAAGTGCGGCCTTGGCGCTCAAAAAACACGCACAGCACCTTTCTGCCGAAGATATGGTCCGCGAAAGTCTACACATTGCTGCCGATATTTGTATCTATACCAACCACAATCTGGTAGTGGAGAAAGTCAAAGAATAAAGGCTGGATTCACTTTTTGTTTTATAATCAATTACACTTTCTATGAAATACCTTGTCGTAGGTCTCGGCAACATTGGACCTGAATACGCATTTACGCGCCACAACGTAGGCTTTATGGTACTTGACCGACTCGCCGCCCAACATGACTTTAAGTTTTCGATGCAAAAATTGGCCTATACCGCTGAGTTTAAATACAAAGGACGGCAGATTTATTTCATCAAACCGACCACCTACATGAACCTCAGCGGTAAAGCCCTACGCTACTACATGGACGCGTGGAAAATCCCCGTTGAAAATGTGTTGGTTGTGACAGATGAGATTCAACTTCCGCAGGGCAAGATTCGAATCAAGCCCAAAGGCTCCAATGGTGGCCACAACGGCCTACGAAATATTGAAGAATTGCTGGGTACTCAGGAGTACTCCCGGTTGCGGTTTGGAGTTGGGGATGATTTTCCCCGTGGACAACAGGTAAAATATGTTTTAAGTAATTTTCCCGAAAATAGTTTCGAAGAATTACTCATTGATTTGGACCGTGCAGGAGAAGCAATACTTAGTTTTTGTACTTTGGGGCTCCAAAACGCTATGAATAATTTCAATCAATGATTGTATTTTTTAAAGAATTTTACTTTTTGGCAAATAAAAATTTTATTAAAGTTGTATTATTTTAATCGGAATAATATTTTGAATTAAAGCGTAAAACATTTTATTTTTTATTAAAAATCAGGGTTTTATGAAAGATTAAACAGAATATTATTTCGAATAGTAAAAATTAAAAATTTGGACTTATAAAATCTTGCCGTACCTTTGTATCGTTCAATCAGCAAAAGAGAATTGAACTATATTATGAAATACCCAGTTAAGTTAATTATATTTGTAATAGGATTCTGTTTGAGTTTAATTTCAATCGAATCAAATGCAAAAGATGATAAAAGTACCGCAAATACCGCGGGCTTATCAAAAGGAAGAGAAAAGGCATTTGAACAGTACATTACCGATCATTTTACGCCTTTTATTGAGCAGGACGAGTGGAAAGTTTTTACAGAAGTTGTGACTTTATACAACCAAAGCCCGTCCAAGTTAGTGAATGTAAACGCCGAAAAGCAGCAAGAGTTTAAAAGTGCAGTGAAGTTATTGAATCATGCTATGAAGAGCAGCAATGACGAAAATGCAAAAATTTGGCTCGAAAACGTTCGCAAAACGGCACACAATATAAATTTTCTGTGGACTGTAGATTGGGAAACATTGACTCCCGCCCACGACACAGAAAGAATCATTGGGGAACCAATCAGCATGCTCAACGGTTTTTAATAACCAATGAAAAGCTGCAAAGAATTTAAAGTTAGTTTTTTCATGTAGAAAAGGTTAAGGGTTTAGGAATAGTCAGTATAAAGCCCCGCTCTCGATAGCGGGGCTTTATCTTTTTACGCCTTACTACACATTCACCAACATTCCCAGCTTACGCGCTTCTTTCCAACGCCCTCTGGTAAAATCAGGGAATTTAACTGGCGCATTGCCCCCCTGAATCGAAAGCGCCGAAAGTGGCGTAACCGACGACCACGAAGCGGCATCGTACACATCCATATCCAGCGACGTACCCCGATTGAAGCAATCAATCAAACGGTAAATCAACACAAAGTCCATCCCGCCGTGTCCGCCGTTTTTCTCGATTTCATCCTTCATTTTGGCCCAAATCGGGTGTTTGTATTGCTCTCTGAGCGCTTTATATTCTTCTTCTTTCAAGAATCCGTGGCCTTGTCCTTTTTTCGAGAAATGACTTGGATAGCCCATGTGAAACGCTTTGGTTCCTGCCAACATGTTGATACGACTGTAAGGCCGCGCCGTAACAATATCGTGCTGTACTAAAATCGAGCGACCTAAATGTGTCTTAATCAAGGTGTTGTTCATATCACCTTTCTTAAATCCTTTGCGTCCGTGAAACTCATTCGTAGGGTCTGTCATCACAGTCGAGTCTTCGCTTAGGCTTGCTTCCAAACTGCTCATCGAAACCAAGTGATTGAAGCGGTCGCCACGGTCGATGTTCATGTATTGAGCTACGGGCCCCAAACCGTGCATCGGATACAGGTTTCCGTCGCGGGCGTAGTTGTGACGAATACGCCACATATTGTAGTAATCTGTCTTGGAGAAAAGCATCTCGCGCAGGTCATGAATGTAACCGCACTCTGCGTAGGTAAGCGTGCCAAAAAGACCTTCATTGGCCATGTTGAGCAGCCATAATTCTTCGTCGCCGTAGCAGACGTTTTCTAGCATCATACAGTTACGCTGGGTTTGCTCGGCGGTGTTGACCAGTTTCCAGCAATCTTCCAAGGTATACGCTGCGGGCACTTCAGTGGCGGCG
Organism: Runella rosea; assembly: GCF_003325355.1. Taxonomy (GTDB): domain Bacteria; phylum Bacteroidota; class Bacteroidia; order Cytophagales; family Spirosomataceae; genus Runella; species Runella rosea. The sequence continues at coordinate 5,904,610 of NZ_CP030850.1, read as the reverse complement.
TGTTTGCCCTGTTGCATGGCATAAACGCACATAGGCACGTGGTCTTCCCAAGGCGTAGCGATGATGACCAAGTCAATATCATCGCGGCGGCACATTTCTTTCCAAGCATCCACTTTGGTGTGGTAGTAGGCGACGTCATTTACGCCTTGTTTTTCTAACCACTGTTTTGTACGATTGGTGTAGCGCTCCTGAATATCACAAACCGCCACGATTTTGGCCTTAGTTCCGCAGGCGTGAACGAGCTTCACGTGCCCCGAACCGCGATTTCCCACCCCAATAAAGGCCACACGGACTTGGGCAATGGGTGGCATTTTGAGACCAATGACAGACTTACCCACGGGCTTGGGCGCAAAGTTGGCTCGTTCTATTTGTGCCTCAACAGAATTGTTATTGGCTTTTGAGATAAAAGGTAATCCTAAAGCGGAACCTATCGCCGCCGATGCTTTCAAAAACGAACGGCGTTCCAAGAAATTTTTCATGAAATGGGAGGGATTTGAAGGTTAATTAAATAGTGTCAATCATGAATTTTGGATTGGTGATGTTGACGAGTCATGGATTATGCACCAACCTTTGAGCCATTGAAAAACAACAGGGAAGCAAATTAATAAATTAATTTAAAAAACGAAATAGGAGATAATCGGATTGAAGAGAGTACTTGAGTAATCTCGTGCTTCGACAATCGGTAAAACAATCTTAAATAACAAAATGTTGGTAATTTTTAAGTAAAGGCTTTCCCAAAATAACCCTACCCAAAATCCATTGTTGGCTCAAAACCAACACCTACAGAGATTAGACAATGACGCGCTCCTCCCCCACTTCAACCCACACTTTGCCTTTTTTTGATTATACAATCGTGGGTGCGGGAGCGTCAGGTCTTTGGCTAGCTCTATCACTTTTTGAGCAGGGATTGCTAAAAACCAAGCATTTGTGCATTGTAGAAAGTGATTCAACAAAGCAAAACGACCGTACATGGTGTTATTGGTCAACTTCTCCATTGGCCCCCGACCAAATGATTAGCAAATCGTGGTCTTCCATTTTCAATCCCCACGACCTCTCCCAACGCAACGATTTATCCCCTTACTCCTATCATCACGTACGCAGTGCCGATTTTTACGCATCTATTAGGCAACAACTTGCGGGTTGCGCCAACATTATCTGGCGCACAATGACCGTTGTAGAAATTGACGACACTGGAGCAAAAGTGATGATAAAAACCACCGATGAGGCCTGGTGTAGCAGTCGGGTATTTATGTCGGCAATGCCTGTTCAGACAAACGGCGAACTTGGTTCTTCCAATGCACTCACTATATTTTTAGGCAAACAAAAACGCGACAAAAAAAACCTCCTTCTGTGGCAAACCTTTGTCGGCTGGCGTGTCCGAACCGTTGAACCGGTATTTGATGAGACCTGCGCCACCCTCATGCGATTTGATATAGCCCAAAACGGCTGTACCCAATTCATGTACGAATTGCCTTTTTCAAGTACCGAGGCTCTGGTCGAAATAACCCGATTTGGCGAGTACCGGCTCACAAGAGATGAAGCCGACGCAGCTTTGAGTGATTACATGGGCAAAAAAAACATATCCTATCAAATTTTGGAGGAGGAAGAAGGGGCAATTCCAATGACGCCTCAATTTGATATGCAACGAAAGTACCTCAACGCCCAAACGCGGCTCATTTACCTCGGCACTTTGGGCGGGGCCATCAAGCCTACCACGGGTTACGGATTTAGACGGATGCAAGCCTACGGTAAAGCTCTTGCTGAGGCCCTCAAACAGCAGAAACCACTACCCACGATGCGGCGGGCGCGGCGATTTCGATTTTACGACCACTTGCTTTTACAAATTTTATCCCGCTACCCTAACCGTGGCAAAGCCGTGTTTCAACGTCTTTTTGAAACCCAGCCCGTACCCCGTATTCTGCGATTTTTGGATGAAGAAACCAACCTTTGGGAAGAAATACTGATTTTTATTCGCCTGCCTATCAGGTTATTTCTCCGCAGTTTAACCTCTTATTATTTCAACTTATGAAATACGTACACTCCCCTTTGTTCATCTTCCAATGCCTATTGCAGGGCCTGCTTATCGGTTTGTTTGCGTGGTTGGATTGGAACACTGCCGAGCAGGCGGTCCTCGGCGGGGTGCTACTGTGTAGCGTCGGGATTCCCCACGGAGCCAACGACCATTTGTACCGTCAAAGTACCACTTTAAGAGGTTTATTGGCTTTCATAGGTATTTATTTAGGCTCGATGGGCGCTTATTTGGCGGTTTGGTGGGTAGCACCTGCGGCCGCCCTTGTCATTTTCTTTGCGATTTCTCTTCATCATTTCGGACAATCAAACTTTGAAAACCCTTCGGTGTGGTATTTACCCTCTTTACTTTGGGGTATATGGCTGCTGGCCTTTCCTGTATTATTGCATTGGGAAGAAGCGCTTGGTATTTTTGGGACGATGATTGGCGGTAAAAGCGTCAATTTCTCCATTACCCAAACAGCACGTTGGGGTATTGCTGCCGCTTTTTCTCTCCTTTACTTCAGCGTTTTGCTTCGTTACGAACGCGAAAATTGGCCACGATACGCCCTGCAATGGGCTGTGGTGACAGCGTGGTATTGGCTCACGCCTTTACTGTTTGGCTTTATTGTGGTATTTTGTCTTTGGCATTCAATGCAATCGCTCCAACATCAATTGATTTATTATAAAGCAACGAAAAAAGGCACATTCAGACAATTTGCTTTCGCGTTGCTTCCCTTTGGTCTTTTGGCTTTGACTGGCTTTGGAATGTATGTGTATTTTCGGGGTTTTGCGGTTGGCGAAGCCTTCATTCTTTTATCGCTCATCACCTTGCCTCATATTCTGGTCATGCACCGGCTTTACGGGGTATTTCACTAAAAAAGGGCAAATCGGTCCAAAAAAACCGTTTGCCCTTTTCCTGAAAAGATTTTGGAACGATACTTTTAGCCGACGTTATGAAATCGATGCACCCGCCCACACTTCTTTGTGCGGTTGAATCAGCGAGAGGCTTCCGTCGCGGTCTTCGGCCATTAGAATCATACCGTTAGATTCTTGCCCCATGATTTTGCGCGGGGCGAGGTTGGCAATGAAGGTCACTTGGCGGCCTACCATTTCTTCGGGCGTGAAATGCTTGGCAATCCCGCTTAAAATGGTCCGTTTTTCAAAGCCGTCGTCAACCAAAAACTTCAATAATTTATCGCTTTTCGGCACCCGCTCAGCTTCCAAAATGGTACCGATGCGAAGGTCTAATTTGGCAAAATCATCAAATTGTACCGTTGGTTTCAACTCAGGTACCGATTTAGTTTCTAACTCATTCATTTTTTTTGCGTCGTGTAATTTTTGGATTTGTTTTTCAATGACGGCATCTTCAATTTTTTCAAATAGCAAAAATGCATCGCTAATCACTTGTCCTTCTGGCAACAAATCTGCGCTTCCAGCTTCTTCCCATGTCCACTGACCATTCCCCAATTGCTGACGAAGTTTTTTGCCCGTAAAAGGCAAAAACGGCTCACTCACAATGGCCAAGTTGGCCGCAATTTGCAGCGCAATGTTCATGATGGTATTCACCCGCTCGGCATCGGTTTTGATGACTTGCCAAGGCTGCGTTTCGGCCAAGTATTTATTTCCCAAACGCGCTAGATCCATCAAAAACGACAACCCTTCGCGGAAGCGGTAGGTTTCGATGGCCTCTGCGATTCGGGCGGGGAAAGCCGCTAGCGTTGCCAAGGTTTCTTTATCAAAATCGGTCAACTCACCGCGTGCGGGCACTTTTCTATCACAATACTTGTGCGTCAACACCACTGCACGATTCACGAAATTTCCGTAAATAGCTACCAATTCGCTGTTGTTGCGGGTCTGGAAATCTTTCCAAGTAAACTCACTGTCTTTGGTTTCGGGGGCATTGGCCGTCAGTACGTACCGTAACACATCCTGCTTGTCGGGCATTTCTTCCAAAAACTCATGCAACCACACGGCCCAGTTGCGGGAGGTCGAAATTTTATCACCTTCCAAGTTCATAAATTCATTGGCGGGCACATTGTCGGGCAAAATATAGTCGTCACCCATCGCCATCAAAGTGGCCGGAAAGATGATGCAGTGAAATACGATGTTGTCTTTGCCGATAAAGTGGATCAATTTGGTATCTTGGTCTTCTGGTGACGACCTCCGCCACCAAGTTTCCCAACCTGCGTCGGTGCCGTTTTTCTGAATCAGCCAATCTTTGGTGGCCGAAATGTACCCGATTGGCGCTTCAAACCATACATACAGCACTTTGCCGTCGGTATCTGGTAGCGGCACTTTGATGCCCCAATCCAAGTCGCGGGTCATAGCGCGTGGGCGTAGCCCTTCTTTCAGCCAAGACTGGCATTGACCAGCCACGTTGGTTTTCCACTCGGTATGGCTGCTGACGTATTTTTCAATGTCAGGCTGCATTTTATCTAGCGGTAAAAACCAGTTTTTAGTAGCCCGCAATACTGGTTTTGAACCTGACAGGGTTGAATGCGGATTTTTTAACTCCAATGGACTCAACGCCGTACCACAACGCTCACACTGGTCGCCGTACGCATTGGGATTGGCACACACGGGGCAGGTACCCACGATGTAGCGGTCGGCCAGAAACTGCTGCGCCACTTCGTCGTAGTATTGCTCGCTGGTTTCTTCAATGAAGCCGTCTTTGTCGTAAATGGTCTTGAAAAACTCCTGCGATGTTTCGTGGTGAACGGGCAAACTCGTACGCGAATACACATCAAACGAAATCCCAAAATCCGCAAATGACTGCTTAATTTGGGTATAATATTTATCAACGACCGCTTGGGGCGTCAGGCCTTCTTTTTTGGCGCGGATTGTAATGGGCACGCCGTGCTCGTCGGTGCCACTCACGAAGGTCACGTCAGCGCCTTTGGCCCTCAAATAGCGCACATAAATATCGGCTGGTACATAACATCCTGCTAAGTGCCCGATGTGAATGGGTCCATTGGCATATATGAGGGCGGCGGTGACGGTGTATCTTTTACTCATAATGTTAAAATGTCAAATTTGAGGGGGCAAAATTAGTAAAATTAGTTTGATGGTTCGCGTTTTTGCGGCAAACCACCGAATCCTTGGTATAAAACTCACGACACCCTTCCCTGACAAAACAGTTATCTTATATACCCTGACTGTATACGTTCAAAATCGGAAGCCCCATTCGTCATTACCAGTCGTTAATAACCCATTTTTTTGTTTAATAATTTTACTTATTTATTAAACAAATATCAAAAACACTCCGTTTGTATTGTACATTATAAAAAAAAGAAAAAATATGAAATTTTTAAAATTAGTATCGCCATACCTATACGTTTTAATGGTAGCATTTGTGGTATTCCACAACACCGACTATCAGATTGAACGCCTGATTCAAGCCCCCTATGTCTTGTACATTGTTTTAGCACTTGCAAGCTTTTTTGTCATTCGTTCGGTCATCCAACACTCGACCGACACCGACCACTCATAAGTACCACAAACAAGACAAAGCAATACAAATCAGGCATTAGACACCTATTTTACCAAAAAAAAACCTTACATCTCGAAACCACAAGAATAAATGAAACACTGTAACGATTGAAGAAAATATATAAGCTTATTTTCTTCAATCGCAGCATTGGCATGTAGAAGGATTTAACAGAACATAAGTGCTGGCGTAAATTTTTCACCACCGATAAATTATTTCTTTGCCATGATTCAAGGAGGCCCGTACGGAGAATATACGTCAATAAATTTCAATTTTTTGTTTAATTTATTTTAAAAAATAATAAACAAAATAATTTAACATTTTCTTTAACACTACGAGAAACAATCATTCTCAAACAGTATCATCTCTAAACCTTTTTATTAAAATGCAAATGTTAAACATTCTCTTAGACGGTGCACTCGCCGCAGGTGATTACATCGGTTTTACTTTTTTTACGGGCTACATGTCAATGTTGGCCGCATCCATTTTCTTTATCGTTGAACGCGGCACTGTGGCCGACAAGTGGAAAACCTCCCTGCTGGTATCCGCTTTGATCACATTCATTGCCGCCGTACATTATTTTTACATGAGGGGCGTATGGCTCGAAACCCATACCTCTCCTACGCAATTTAGATACATCGACTGGACTTTGACGGTACCGTTGATGTGTATTGAGTATTACCTGATTTTGCGCCCTGCCGGTGCCAAAAGCGGTATGCTTGTCCGACTTTTATTAGGGTCGATTGTCATGCTGGTTGCGGGCTACATTGGTGAGGCCGTCAGTCCCGAATCAAATGTGCTTTGGGGTGTCATTTCCACCCTTGGATGGGCCGCCATCATCTATGAAATCTACATGGGTGAGGCTTCAAAAGTAGCCGCCGCTTCCGATAGTCAAGCGGTAAAAGATGGTTATAATGTACTGCGTTGGTTCACCTTCGTAGGCTGGGCTATCTATCCAATCGGTTACATGTTGCTTCCTGGTAATCTTTTAAGCGGTCTCGTTGAGGGCGTAGATTTAACCAAGAGTTCACCCGTCGATCTAGCGTACAACATTGCCGACGCCGTCAATAAAATCGGCTTTGGTTTGGTTGTATACAGCATCGCTAAAAATGCTACCGAATCTGCCAAAGTGAAGGGAGCTGTTGCTTAGTTGTAGTTTTTGAAGTTAGAGTTAGGGTTTAAGGTAAAAAAGTGCAGCCTTTTTGTAGGGCTGTACTTTTTTTGTTTTTACCTGCATGACCTGTGTGGGTTTTACTTGAAGGTTTGCTCCCGCCACAACGGTAAAATAGTACGGGAAAGGAGAATTGTTTAACTTTGAGCCTGTCGTTATTTCTTATTTACGTACGGATAATTTCATCAAAACCTCGAAATTAAGAATTTCAAGTCCATCAAACATCTCTCTCTCGACTTTCGGGCAGACGCAAGGCGGGCAGACGCAAGGCCTGCCCCTACTCGTCATTACCGCGTTTGAGGTCGCGCTCTTTGATGGTTTCGCGTTTGTCGTAGAGTTTTTTACCTTTGGCGAGGGCAACATCTACTTTGGCTAAGCCTTTTTCATTGATAAAGATACGTGTCGGCACCACCGTCAATCCTTGGTCTTTTAGCTTCAACTGCAATTTTTTCAGCTCCCGTTTTTTCAATAACAGCTTGCGGTCGCGCGTGGGATTATGGTTGGCGTAAGTGCCTTTTTCGTAAGGCGAAATGTGCAAATGATGCACGAGCAATTCGCCATCCTGAAAAATACAGTAGGCATCGGTCAGGTTAACTTTTCCTTCTCGGATAGATTTAATTTCGGTGCCAGTCAGCACCACTCCAGCCGTATACGTCTCCAAAAAGAAGTACTCAAACGAAGCACGGCGGTTGTTTATATTGATGGTTCTGCTCATTTCTACGATAAAGAGCCAGAAGAAAGCAGGAAAGAAGTCCGTAATTCTCGCTTCTCTATCCTCTCCTCTCGCTTCTATTTTAATTTTTTAAGGGTGCGAAGATAACAATTTCCTTTCTTTTATCTTCATCCACAAAAGTTGCGAAATAATTGCTTTACCAAGTAACGCTGCTCTTGCTTACATTTGTTCAAAATTCTTAATTCATCCCTTCTAAACTCCAAATTTTTATGAAAAAACTCTTTGTGCTACTTGGTTTCTTCCTCAGCACATTCGCCATTGCCCAACCTAAACCCAAGCCGGCAATGACGTGGAAAGACGTGCTGACGTGGAAAGCAATACCCAGTTTTGGCGGCACCCAACTATCCCCCGACGGTCAGTGGTATGCATACGTGCTGAGTACGTATGAAAGCGACGCCGAACTCATCATCCAAAAAACAACCGATTCCACCAAATACGTGTACCCCATCGGTGCGCCGTCGTTTGCACAGATGAGTTTTTCGGACAACAGCAAGTGGATTGCTTTCAAGGTTTTTGCAAAAGACAAAGACAAGAAAGCCGCCGCCAAGCCTGGTGGTAAGCCCATTCCTGACAAAGTATTTTTGGTAGAATTGGCATCCAACAAAAAAACCGAATTTGACCGCGTAAAATCCTTTGCCTTTAACGGCGAAAAAGCGACGCACTTAGCGCTGTTGCTTACCGCAGCGGGCGGAGGTGCACCTACCGGACCACCAAGCGGCGATGCTGCCAAAGGCTCCGATTTATTATTGTTTGACCTTGCCACGAGCAAAACCCAAAACGTAGGAAACGTGGCCGAAATGGCGTTTGACAAATCTGGAAACTGGCTAGCTCTAACCATTGATGCCAACGAGAAAGCGGGAAATGGTGTGCAGCTGCGCAACATGACCACAGGCGTAACGCTCACGATGGACAATGATAAAGCCCGTTACCAGTCGCTCAACTGGACCGAAAAAGGAGACGCGCTGGCCTTGCTCAAAAGCACTAAAGACGAAAAATACAAAAATGAACGCGTTAGCGTATTGGGCATCAAAAACTTTGGCACCATGCCCGAGTTGACCGCGTATGAACCTAAGACCGACAGCACCAATTTCCCGAAAGGAATGACCGTTAGCCCCAACCGTTCGCCTTATTGGTCAGAAGATTTGACGCGCTTGTTCTTCGGAATTCATAAACTTGAACTGGCAAAGAAAGACGATAAAAAAACCACCGAAGCCAAAAAGGACACGACCAAAAAACTTTCTGACGTCGAAAAATTAGCCAAAATCAAGGCCGATACTACCCTTAAAACCCTTGACGACTTACAAAAAGCGTTGGCAAAACTTAAAACGGATTCAACCAAAACTGCCGTTGCTGCAAAACCCGACGACGCCGAAAAACCCGAAGTGACCGTTTGGCATTGGCAGGACAAACGCCTCCAATCGCGGCAGCAAGTGCAGGAAACGCAGGATAAAAACCAAAATTTCCTGTCGATGTACGACGTGGCCACCAAGAAGTTTATCCAGCTAGCCGACAGCACCGTCAAAAACGTATCAGCAGCGCCCAAACAGCTCTTTGGCTTAGGAACCGACAATGCTAACTACGAACTTGAAGGCAGCCTTGACGGGCAAAATTATGTCGATGTGTATTTGGTAGACCTCAAAACGGGCAAACGCGACAAAATCCGCGAAAAGCATTATTTGCCTAGTTTCTGGGCCAGCCCGCAGCCCTCACCCGACGGAACCAAATTTCTCTACTGGGAAGGCACACATTATTTCTTGTACGATATGATCAACAAAACATCGCGCAATCTTACCCAAGACATCAAGACATCTTTTGTTGACGTAGAAGACGACCACAACCAGAAAACGCCACCGTACGGCATCATCGGCTGGAGCAGCGACAGCAAAGCGGTACTATTGAGCGATGGTTGGGACATTTGGCAAGTGCCCACCGACTTGAAGGACGCCAAAGGGAAAGTATTGACACCCTTCAACTTAACCCAAAATGGCAAACGCGATAAAATTCGCTACGAGCAACGCTACCAACTTGACCCCGAAGAAAAAGGGATTGATTTGAAAAAACCGATTTATGTACGCATCTACGGCGAATGGACCAAAAAAAGCGGTCTGGCGCGCATTGAAAATGGGAAAACGCTGGTTGTCAAACCTTTGATTTGGGAAGATGCCGCCATCGGAAGCCTCTCCAAAGCAAAAAAAGCCGATGTATTTGTGTTTGCTAAAGAAACCTTCACCAAGCCTCGTCAGTATTTTGTGAGCAACAGTGTGGAGTTAACTTCTGAAAAACAACTCACCAAAAATGCGCCATCGTTTGACAAATACGCTTGGTCGGCAGGGGCTCGTTTGGTTGATTATGTAAGTGATAAAGGCGATTCGTTGCAGGGAGCACTGTTTTTGCCAGCTGGCTATGAGCAGGGCAAAAAATACCCAACCATCATTTATTACTACGAAAAACTTTCGCAATCACTACACAACTTCTCTAACCCAAGCTACTCAGGAACAGGCTGGAACCCAGCCATCTATACCTCCAACGGCTACGCCGTATTTATTCCCGACATTGTGTACAAACTCAACGACCCCGGTATGTCGGCCGTGTGGTGCGTATTGCCAGGCGTAAAAGCGGCACTCAAAACGGGCGTAATTGACGAAGCCCGCATGGGCATTCACGGGCACTCGTGGGGCGGCTACCAGACCAGTTTCTTGATTACCCAAACCAATATGTTTAAAGCCGCCGCCGCCGGTGCACCACTAACCGACATGATTTCGATGTATAACCTCATCTATAAAAATACGGGTACGAGCAACGGGGCTATTTTTGAGGGTTCGCAGGGACGCTTGGTGGCTCCTTGGGAAAACTGGGATGCCTACCACCGCAATTCACCGATTTATCACGTCACTAAAGTACAAACACCCCTGCTGTTGTTGCACAATGACGCCGACGGTGCCGTAGACTTTACGCAGGGTGTGGAATTTTATACGGCCTTGCGCCGCCTGAAAAAGCCCGTTGTGATGATGCAGTACAAAGGCGAAAACCACGGCTTGGCCAAGCAGCCCAACCGCAAAGATTATTCGGTAAGAATGATGGAGTTTTTTGACGCGCAACTGAAAGGCAAACCCGCCCCCGAATGGTGGTCAAAGGGTATTCCGCGGCTGGATTTAGAAAAACACTTGGAAAACCGCATTTTTGAGGATTAAGCACGGGCGGCGTTAACCGTTATCGGTTATACATAAGTGTGCTTCACAATAGCCCTGATAAGATTCACACCTTGTCAGGGTTTTTTGTTTCTTCCCTGAATTTCACATAAACATGTTCATCCCATATTTTATCTTCTTTGCAGACAGACTGCCGCAATACCGTTTCAAACTGATAACCAGCCTTTTCTAGCACGCGCATAGAAGCGCGGTTGTATTCAAAAACACCTGCGTACAGCCGATGTACCTCGTAGTGTCTAAAGGTATATTCGGTCATTTCTTTCACCGCTTCTGCCATAATTCCCCGACCCCAAAAAGGTTCAGCGAGCCAATAGCCAATCTCGGCATTTTTACGAAAAACGTCTTTTTGCAGGATAATTCCCACCCCCCCTACGGCTTCTCCCTCCACGTCGATGGCAAAGACGGTAGGGCGTTTTTCCATTTCACAAAGTTCAATCCAATGGTGAGCGTCGTCGAGGGTATAAGGATGCGGAAAGGAATCACGTACGTTGCGCCAAATTTGGTAATTGTTGGCGTATTTGACCAATGACAGTTCGTCGCCTGGTTGCCAACGGCGTAGATGATAAGGCATCATTGTTATGACTTTGTTTTTAACAAAAATACAAAAACATCTGACTCACGCACTACCACTTGACATTCATCTGCTTATGTTGCCTTTAATCCCAAAATTATCCCAACAGTATATGTCTTTTTACTATTTTCGTAAAAACAACCCTTACAGATATTTTATGAAACTAACTATCCAAGATCTCTCCAAAACGTATTCAAATGGAGTGCATGCTCTCAAAGGCGTATCGTTGACCATCAATCAAGGCATGTTTGGGCTGCTGGGGCCCAATGGCGCTGGAAAATCATCGCTCATGCGAACCATCGCTACGCTCCAAGAAGCCGACAGCGGTAGCGTTATGTTGGGCGATTTAGACGTGCTTCGTCAGAAAGAAGAAGTCCGCAAAGTGTTGGGCTATCTGCCTCAGGAATTCGGGGTGTATCCACGAGTAACGGCCGAAACCATGCTCGACCACATTGCGAGTTTGAAGGGCATCCAAAATGCCAAACAACGCAAAGAAATTGTAGAAGGGCTGTTGCAAAAAGTAAATCTATTTCAAGTCAGGAAGAAGAATTTAGGGACATTTTCGGGGGGAATGAAACAACGTTTTGGCATCGCGCAGGCATTGTTGGGCAATCCCAAACTCATCATTGTGGACGAACCAACCGCGGGTCTCGACCCTGCCGAACGAAATCGTTTTCATAATCTACTTTCCGAAATCGGCGAAAATACGATTGTAATTCTCTCGACCCACATTGTAGAAGACGTAACTAATTTGTGTTCCGACATGGCCATTATTTGCCTCGGAGAAGTCGTCGCTCAAGGCAATCCAAACGACTTGGTGAAAGAAATCAGCGGTAAGGTGTGGAAAAAAATGATTGATAAAGCGGAATTAGAGCATTATCAAGCCAATTATGAGGTTATTTCTACGTCGTTGAAAATGGGTAAAACCCAAATCAGGGTCATTTCAGAGGAGCCACTCAGCAATTTTGAACTCACCACTGCCGATTTGGAAGACGTTTATTTCTCTGAAATAACCAAACGGGTGGGATTAGCGGTGTAGTATTGTCAGGCGATTTTCACTGCTTACTATTTGTTTATCACTGATTTAAACTCCTCATCCCTCACTTCTAGAAATTATGTTCAAAGAGATATTCCTTTTCGAGTTAAAATACCGCTTCAAGCGGCCTGCCACTTATCTGTATTTTGGCCTACTGTTTTTGTTCATGTTCCTGAACATTATTTACGGCAGCGGTCCCGCTTCCGAAAAAGCCAACCTCAATTCGCCCTACGCCATCTCACAGATGCTGATAATCATCTCCATTTTTGCCAGTTTAATAAGCTCCGCCATCATGGGCGTCCCTGTCTATCGCGATGTAGAATTTGGCACTAAAGATTACTTTTTTAGCTTTCCCATTACCGAAAAAGGCTACTTACTGGGGCGTTTTTTGGGGTCATTTATTACGCTTTTGTTTGTTTGCTTCGGCATGGTATTAGGCATCATGCTAGGAGGAATTTTAGGGCCCCTGCTCGGACTGGCCGAAAACGCAAGCCGCTTTGCTCCCGTCAATTTGTGGCATCATTTGCAGCCCTATTTGCTTTTTGTTGTGCCCAATATGCTGTTTACGGGTTGTTTGTTTTTTAGCTTGGTAGCACTTACGCGTAAGGTGTTTATCATCTACTCAGGAGGTATTTTGTTGCTGATCGCTTATCTACTTTCTACCGTTTTGACCCGTGATTTGGAAAACCAAAATCTCGTGGATTTGATTGACCCCTTCGGACTAACCACTTTCAACAACGCTACTAAATACTGGACTCCTTTTGAACAAAATACCCTCACCGCCCCACTCGTAGGAAATCTCCTCTACAACCGCCTGATATGGACGGGCTTGGGATTGGTGGTGTTTTTGGGCGTATTGTATCGGTTTAGTTTTCAGCGGTTTCTGTCGGTAAAACTTGGTAAGAAACAAAAAGACGAAGAGCGCCCAACCACCCGTTTGTCGCTGGCAGATTTGCCCATAGCCGACAAAATCTATTCAAGCAGCATCTTTCTTCGTCAAATGTTCAGCCAAGCGTGGTTGGAATTTGGACAGATTATTCGTGACCCGTACTTTCTTGCCATCATGGTAGGGGCGTTGTTTTTTCTATTTACAGATGGTTGGTTTGGTTTTCCCACCTTCGGCACGCCCTCATTGCCCTTGACCTACTACATGATTGAGGTCAAAGACTTCAACTATGGTTTGTTCGTGTATATTATCTTGATTTTTTACACGGGAGAAGTCGTTCATCGAGACAAGTCGGTGAAGTATAACCTCATCTCGGATTCGTTGCCTGTGCCCAACTGGATGGTGTATGGTTCTAAGTTTTTGGCCATTGTGCTGGTAGGATTTGTGATGGCTAATTTGGTGATTGTGAGCGGAGTTGCTAATCAGATTATCAAAGGGTATTTCAACTTTGAGTTTGATAAATACTTTACTGACTTGTATTTGATTGAGTTTCCCGAATACATCGAATTGGCGATGTTGGCCTTTTTTATGCACATTTTGGTCAATCAAAAATTTCTCGGACACATTCTTACCATTGGGCTTTGGTTTTTGTTGGGAAGCATTCAAAGTTTTGCCGAAATCAACTACAACCTGTTCTTTTTCAGCTATTTCCCCAACTACCGCATTTCCGACATGAATGGGTTTGGGCATTTTGCCAAGCCCCTTTTCTGGTTTCATTTCAACTGGTTGGCGTTGGGGGCTTTGCTTCTGGTAGTAGGTAATTTGTTTTGGAACCGAGGGTCAGAAGATGCTTTCAAAGCCCGTTGGCAATTGATGAAGCAGCGTCTCAGTGGCAAATCATACGCATGGCTCACGCTTTTTACGGTGCTTTGGCTGGGGGCGAGTGCTTACATTTATTACAACGTCAGTATCCTGAACAAATATGTCGGAATTGAAGAAGGGCGAGTGCAAGGCGCGAATTACGAAAAGAAATACAAAAAGTACGAACGTACGCCCCAGCCCAAAGTGATAGACGTGAAGGTGAATATTGACCTTTTCCCGAGTGAGCGGGCGTGTGATGCCCAAGGAATTTTCACTCTGGTCAACAAAACCCAAGTGCCCATTGATTCGCTCCACTTGAACATGGGTAGCCCCATTGCACATACTGATATAAAAAAGCTCACTATCAACGGGGTAGCTCCAAAAATCATTTTGGATGACAAAGATTTGGAGTATCAGATTTATCGTCTTCCGCAGACGCTTCAACCGGGTGATACTGTAAAAATGGAGGTAGTTGTACGCGCCGAAAACCGAGGATTTGAGAACAGCGGTTTGAGCCGTGAAATTGTTGAGAATGGGACATTTTTTGACCTTCAAATCTTTCCTTCAATGGGCTATGGAGGCGACAAGATTGATTCGGACAAGTACCGCAAAAAGTACGGATTGCCCGAAAAAAAATATACGTTACCTACCCAATCCGATGCTTTTGGCTTGAGTACGTTGCTCTTCAACGACGATGCTGACTTAGTTACGTTTGAAGGCACGGTCAGTACCGAACCCGACCAGATTGCCATCATGCCCGGCTACCTCCAAAAAGAGTGGACCGATAAAGGACGGCGGTATTTTTACTACAAACAAGAAGGGCTGATGGACTTGTTTTTTAACGTTTGTTCGGCTCGCTACGTGGTCAAGAAAGACGTTTGGAAAGCCCCCGACGGCAAGGAAATCAAGATTGCGATTTATCACCACCCCGGCCACGAGAAGAATTTAGGCCATTTCATCAAAGGCGTAAAAGATGCCTTGGCGTACAATCACGTCAATTATCGCCCATATCAGTACAGCGAAATGCGGATTATTGAGTTTCCGCGCTACGCAGGTTTTGCACAATCGTTTCCTAATACCGTGCCTTACACCGAAAGTTTTGGTTGGGTAGCCGATTTCTCTGATCCCAACGACACCGACTACGCCTATTACGTGACCGCCCACGAAGTAGCGCACCAATGGTGGGGACATCAAATTTGTCCGAGTTATACCCGAGGCGCCAATCAGATTTCGGAATCTATGGCCGAATACTCTTCGCTCATGGTATTGAAGCAGGAATACGGCGAAGATGCCATGCAAAACCGCCTCAAGTACTGCTTGGATGCGTACCTGCGCGGGCGTTCCAATGAAAGTAAATTTGAAGAAACGCTGCTCGAAAACGACAGCCGTTCTTACGTGTGGTACGACAAAGGCTCGTTGGTACTCTACGCTTTGCAGGATTTGATTGGCGAAAAAAACATGAACAAAGCCCTCAGTGATTTTGCCAATGAAAACGCGTTTCTGGAAAAACCGCCGTATCCCACCTCGGGTAAATGGTTTGCGGCTTTGCGAAAAGTTGTGCCGGATTCGTTGCAGTATTTTGCCGAAGATAGTTTTGAGAAAATAGCCTTGTACGAAAACCGAATCACCAAAGCCGAAGCCACCAAAGGAAAAGGCAACGAGTACAAGGTAAAACTCACCGTACAGGCCAAAAAACTCTACTACGACAAGCAAGGCAAGGAAATCAGTACGAGCAAAGGGCGTGATTATATTGACATTGGTATCTTTGCCGAAGAAGGTAAAAATGCCAAAGGTATGAAGAAAAAAGTGCCGCTGTATCTCAAAAAGCACTGGCTTACTCCCGGTGAACACACCCTCGAATTTACCGTCAAAGGCGAACCCAAAAAAGCAGGGATTGACCCGTACAACAAGCTCATTGACCGCATTTCGGATGATAATGTGACGAAGGTGGAGGGGTTGTAGAGAGGAGGCTTGCCGTATGGGAAGCTCCATAAAATTTCACTCGTTTATAAATGCCTATCTTTAAATTCTTGCAAACGTGCCGTCGGGTTTGAGAACCCGACGGCACGTTTGGTTTAAAACTCAGCGACCAAATCGCCACGTTTTAAAGGCTGCCAACGCAAGTACGTAAGCGAACGCCACAGCCACTCGACTGGCCCGTAAGTGTAGTTTGAAAGCCACCAACGGCTGAATAAAATCTGTATTCCGTAGACAGGAAATGTAAGCAGCAAGCAAATCCAAGGGTTTACCTCGCCCATCAGATTGAAACCTACCCCGTAAAAAAGAATTATACCAATCAGGGTCTGACTTAGATAAGAAGTAAGAGCCATTTTGCCGATAACCGAAAAGTTTTGCAACGCCCCCTTCCAACTTTTCTTCTGTAACAAAAGCGTCATGCCCACGATGTAGAAAAAAGTCAGCAACATACAATGGACATCATATAACGCGCTCATCAGCAGGTTAAACCACGGTTTTGGTTCGCCATTGCCAAAGGCTATTCCCAACGGAACCGCCACCGCAATGATACCCAACGTAGCAAAACCGCTGATTTTAAGCCATTTTTTAAAAAACAATCGGTGCTCTTCCCATTTGGCAAACCATTTGCGTCGCCCTGCCAACAAACCCAACAGAAAATAACCGAGCGTAATGTAAATGCGGCCGCTGTCAAACTGAAAGTCAAATTTATCAACCATCGCTGGCACATTGGCCGCGATGAGTTCACGGTAATTTCCCTTTTTTACGGTATCCCAATACGACTTGGTTTTTTGTTCATTTTGTTTTTGTTGCTGGGCCGTCGGCGGCGGGGTTGGATAGAAAAACCGGTACCCATCACGGATGCGAATCGGTAGGTTAAGAATCAGCAATAACGATGCGATAATCAACACTTTGTCGGAAGCATTGCGAAACAAAATCATGACCAAACCTACGACAAAATAAATGCTCAGGATGTCGCCTCGCCAATGCAGGCTGTGCGCCAAACCAATCAATCCCAAAATAAACAAACGCCACACAAACCGCCCGATGGTAAAGCTTTTGCTCTCCATTTGAAGCGCGAAACTTAAGCCGAACAGAAAGGAGAAAAAGGTGTAAAATTTTCCCGAAATAAAAATCCCTTCGAAGGCCCCAGCAATTTGAAAACCGATATCGTTGGTATATTTCTGAAAAATACCGTCGGGGGTCGGCCCTGCGTTGAACCAATACGTAATATGGGCAATGAGAATTCCTAAAAGGGCAAAACCCCGCAGGCCGTCAATGAGTAGAATGCGCTCCTTGGGAGCAATGGCTGTTGTTTTCATAAAATGTATGTTAATGGCTTGTATAGTAGGCAAAAGACATCTCAAACGCACTTCTCCCCTACGAACTTGTGGAATAATTACAATGCCTTTTTTGAAGAACAATTCCGTTGCATCAACGGCTTTTTAGTAAGTTGCAGGCAAATTCACCAAACATTCCTAAACATGTTAAAACTTGGATTTGTAAGCGCCATTTTGGCCGATTTTGGCTATGAACACGTTATTGATTTTGCCGCAAATCACGGATTCTCTTGCGTTGAAATGATGTGCTGGCCTACCAACAACGCCGACGCCCGGCGCTATGCGGGTGTCACACACATTGATGCTGACCGCGTACTCACCGATACCATCTACGCCCACAATCTCATTCATTTTGCCAAAGAAAAACAAGTAACTATTTCAGCATTAGGCTACTACCCCAACCCTTTGGACCCAGATACTGAAAAAGCCGTTTTTTACCGCGAACATATTAAGCAATTAATCAAAGCCGCCGCGAAGTTGGGTTTACATAACGTCAATACGTTTATCGGCCGTGACCCGTCCAAAAGCATTACCGAAAACCTGAAAACATTTGGTAAAGTATGGCCCGAAATTATTCAGGTGGCCGAAGCCCACAACGTCAAAATCGGCATCGAAAACTGCCCCATGTTTTTTACAGACGACGAATGGCCCGGCGGCAAAAACTTAGCTACCACGCCCGCTGTGTGGGACCGCATGTTTGAAATCATCCCAAGCCCTATTTTGGGTTTAAATTACGATCCATCGCACATGATTTGGCAGATGATGGACGAAGCAAGACCCATTTATGATTACAAAAACCGCCTGCACCATATCCACCTCAAAGACGCCAAGCTCTACAAAGAAAAGCTCGACCGCGTGGGCATTATGGCCAATCCGCTTGAGTACCACAGCCCAAAGCTCCCGGGCTTGGGTGATGTAAACTGGCGTAAATTCTTCGCAGCATTAACGGACGTGCGCTACCGAGGCCCCGTGTGTATTGAAGTAGAAGACAAAGCCTACGAAGGTAGCATTGATGACGTAAAAGAGGCTATTCTGACCAGCAGGAACTATTTGAGGCAGTTTTTAGGATAGCAGAAATCAAGCACGGCAAGCAACTTTCCGAAAGATGTACTACCTTTCGGAAAGTTTTTTTATTTCCACTCCTCGCAAATGAACCAGAACCTAAACGATGGGCTCAATTTCTTGTCCAAACTCTCCCGCAAGCGGGTCTGGAATGCCCTGAAGGTGATTTATAGTTTTTACGAATCCAAATGGACGGGTAAAGCCACCCAACGCGGCTTGCCGATGAGCATCTCTTTTGAACCTACCACGAGCTGCAATCTTCGCTGCCCAGAGTGTCCCAGTGGCCTGCGGTCTTTTACCCGGCCTACGGGAATGTTGGAATATGGGTTATTCAAAAAGACCATCGACGAGCTTTCGGATACGCTTTTGTACCTCATTTTTTATTTTCAGGGAGAACCTTATCTGCACCCCAAATTTTTGGAATTGGTCAAATATGCCTCCAAAAAAGGCATCTACACCGCCACCTCCACCAACGCCCATTATCTCAATGACGCTACCGCCCGCCGCACGGTGGAAAGTGGCCTCGACCGCCTTATTGTGTCAATCGACGGTACTACGCAGGATGTGTACGAACAATACCGCGTAGGCGGAAAACTGGAAAAGGTGTTGGACGGAACCCGCAACATACTGAAATGGAAACGCGAACTGAAGTCAAAAACGCCGCACGTGGTCTTTCAGTTTTTGGTGGTACAACCCAACGAACACCAAATCGAAGACGTAAAACGACTTGCCGACGAGCTGGGCGTAGATGAATTGGGACTCAAAACCGCCCAAATTTACGATTATGAACAAGGTGACCCGCTGATTCCAACCATTGATAAATACTCTCGCTATTCCCAAAAACCAGATGGCACCTATCAAATCAAAAACGGTTTGGACGGGCATTGCTGGAAGATGTGGCACTCGTGCGTCATCACGTGGGACGGCAAGGTGGTTCCTTGCTGCTTTGACAAAGACGCGCACTACCGATTAGGTGACGTATCGGAAACAACATTCAAAAATCTTTGGCAAAGCGACGCTTACCGTCAGTTTCGCCAAACACTGATTCGGTCACGCTCGGAGATTGAAATGTGCAAAAACTGCACCGAAGGCACGCAGGTGTGGGCGTGATTTATCAGGAGTCAGAATAGCAAGGAGGCTGCTTTACTTCGGTAAAGCAGCCTCCTTGCATTAATAAAATATCATTGCTGAAACTATGGTGCCTGCAAGGTGCAATATTGCAAATCCAAGTGAATCACATAAACCGACTGAGGCGCAATTGACCCTGTCAAACTTGTGCCTTTGTAGCTCGAAGGCCCAGAAAACAAGCCTGCTGCGGGTCGGCTGGCTGGAACAGTTGGGTATCCCTGAATTTTTACCGATTCGGCTTCACCAGTTTTTAATGACCAGCCTGGCGCCAAAGTAATGGTATAATTGCCAGCGGCATCAATGACCACTGTACCCGCTACTTTGGTTTGACCCGCATAAATGGTTTGCACACCCGAGCCTGCGGGGTAGTAATACCACCAAGCTTTACCTGCCCCTTTGCTTGGTCCGCCAAAGCCTGTATCGTAAGTGTAAGTACAAACTGGTGGCGGCGGACAAAGTGTAACGATGCTATATGACAAGTCCTCTATTACAATAGGGGGACCGCCCGCACCGATAACGGTCAGGTCAGTGAGCAGTTTGTCGCAAGCCTGCAATGTGCCGATGGGCTTGGTAAACTCATAAACATTTTGATTATCGCCACCCTCTTTCACGCCATCCACTTCCAAATTTCCAATTTGGTCGTCATTATTGGCGTCGGTGTCTAAACGATACACTTTGAAGTAAACAGTTGTAGCGTCATTCCAAACGTCTACTTTGACACCTCTATCGTACTCATAAATAACCTTATCTTCATCACTGTACTCTTCTACGCAATCACAATCTCCCTCTTCTCTCAGCGCACTGTGGGAGGGAGTTGTTGAGGGTGCAGAGGCATCTAATGCCTCTTTTTGACATGCGACAAACATGCTGCCGACCAAGGCCAGCAGGCATACTAAACGGATTGTTTTCATTTTAGGTAAAGTTGGTTTAATGATTAAGAATAGTTACTGAATGAATGCGGCACAACTGGGTTTTATCGCCCCAAATATCCACATCTTATAGTAATATAAATATATGCAATACTCTATATTGTACAATAAAATATACCAAAAATTTAAATAAAAGTTATCAAACGGTCATTTATTGGTATTTTAAATCAATAAAACACTCAATAGGCTATTTTTTGCAACCCTAAATTACATTTCATTGTAGAACCTACACTTTTTACCCCATTCAAACGTAGAAGTCAAGGCTAATACCTCCTCTTCATCCCTGAACGGCCTTGTATAAACGAAGTGATTTATCAATAAAAAAAAGGTTATTACGACAACAGGTACAAAAAGTCGTTTCCGAAGTAGTTTTTAGTAGTATTATTGTGCCGGATTTTGGTAAAATTCCTCTTTAACGCAAGAAAAACGATTAACTCGCCCATGATGCCGAGTTATCGGTAGGTCATCGTTCGTTTTGACTGTTAACCAAAGAGTAGAATTGTATTATAAAGCCGCTTATGACCGTTATTATTCTCTTCAAATAAATCTTCTTTAATCAAGTGAATCTGAACCTTAGAGAAAAAGTAATCATTGTGACGGGCGGAGCCAAAGGAATCGGCGAAGCCATTGCCCGCACCTTAGCCATCGAAGAAGCCATTCCCGTCATCATCGGGCGCAGCGCGGCCGACAATCAGGCCGTAATCGAAAAAATCGAAGCCCTGGGCGGCATTACGTACGGCATCGAGGCCGAACTCACCAACCCCGCTGAGTGCGAGAAAGCCATCCGCCTCACAGTAGAGCGCTTTGGCCGCATTGATGGATTGGTCAACAACGCTGGCGTCAACGACGGCGTGGGACTCGAAAACGGCAGCTATGAAGCCTTTATGGCATCATTGCACAAAAATGTGGTGCATTATTATCTCCTCGCCCAACACGCCCTGCCGTACCTCATCAAAACCAGAGGCCCGATTGTGAACATCAGCTCCAAAGTAGCCGAAACGGGACAAGGAAACACATCGGCCTACGCGGCTTCCAACGGCGCCCGCAACGCCCTGACCCGCGAGTGGGCCGTCGAATTGCTCAAATACGGCATCCGTGTCAATGCCGTGATTGTGGCCGAGTCGTGGACGCCATTGTACGAAAAATGGATTCAAACCCTGCCCAATCCCGAAGAAACCCTCAATGAAATCAACAGCCGGATTCCGCTCGGCAACCGCATGACCACTACCGATGAGATTGCACAAACGGTGGTATTTTTGCTTTCCAATAAATCAAGCCACACCACGGGCCAATTGATTCACGTGGACGGTGGCTATGTGCATCTGGACCGGTCAATCATTAAGCATCAGTAGTAAGTATACATTATACTAAACCTTCACTTTTAAACTTGTATTAATGAAAAAAGCCCCTTTACTAACCTCCAAATACGTCCCAACCTACGTTTTCGTGACAAGCCTCTTCTTACTTTGGGGGATTGCCATCACGATGGGAGATTTGTTAAACCGTCGTTTTCAAACCGTTTTGAATGTATCGCTGGCCGATTCAGGTTTGGTCCAGTTTTCCATCTTCGGAGCTTATTTCGTCATGGGTATTCCTGCGGGGATGTTCATGAAAAGATACGGCTATAAAAACGGCGTTATTTTAGGCTTGGCGCTGTACGCCATCGGTGCTTTTATGTTTTATCCCGCCGCCGAAGCCCAATCTTTTGATTTCTTTCGATTGGCCCTATTTATTCTGGCCTGTGGTTTAGCCACGCTCGAAACCGTCGCTCACCCTTTTTCGGCAGCTCTCGGCCACGAAGATACTTCCGAGCAACGCATCAACCTTTCACAAACCTTCAACGGGGTAGGCGCCATCATTGGGCCAGTGTTGGGTTCATACATCATCTTACGCAATGTTCCTACGGGCGACGTAACCGTCGACTTGGCACCCGTCAAATACCTTTATATCGCCATCGGTCTGGTTGTTACCACCGTGGCTGTGGCTTTCTCATTCATCAAAGTACCGCCCCTTACGTCTGAGAGTTCAGAAGACGAAGGTGGTAGCGCTGGGCCAAAAAAAGGTCTATTTCAACACCGTCACTTTATTTGGGCCGCCATTGCGCAGTTTTTCAACGTGGCAGCCCAAGGCGCTACGTGGGCTTTCTTTATCAACTATGCCGTCAAATACATCCCTGACATGACCGACGAAAAGGCGGGGTATTATTTCTCTTTCAGCATGGTGCTTTTGTTGGCAGGTCGTGCGGTAGGTACGTTTTTGATGCGGTTTATTAAGCCCAACATTCTGTTGGCCATCTTTGCGGGGGCCAATATTGTGATGTGTTTAATCATCTCTCAAACCTGGGGATGGGCCTCCTTTATTGCCCTGATGATGCTCAACTTTTTCATGAGTATCATGTTTCCAACCATCTTCGGGTTGGGGCTGCGCAACTTGGGTGAGCACAAACAGCGCGCCTCTTCGTTTATCGTGATGGGCGTAGTAGGTGGCGCGGTTTTCCCTCCTATCATGGGAAAAGTAGCCGACATTGACGTGGCACAATCTTACCTCACTCCGATTATCTGTTATGCAGTGATTTTGTTGTTTGGCTTGGTGTTTTCTAAGCCAAAGAATTAATTGCGAGTGCCAGTTATTTATTTGTCCAATCTATCATTATTCATGTAATTTGAACATCAAAAATTCAAATTACATGAATAATGGAGACAGGTGGCCAGCGCCCAAAACGGGCGATTAGATACGCGGGTTGTTGTATCGGATGTCTGTCACTTCCAACTTCAACCACGTATAATCGCCCGTTTTCAATTTCCAGGTCACCTCACTTTGGTAACCGATGCGCACACCGTAAAATTCTTTGTAGCCCTTTATAGTGACGAGCCAATCTTCCAAAGTTGCGCCTTCTTTACGGTCGTAATAGCGTTTTGCTTCAAAACTAACCAAATCGCCGTCGGAGTTAAAACGAAAAACTCCCGACGCGGTCACCTCACCGTAGCTCATGGTTGCTTTGGCCGAAAGAGAATCTAGCTGCTCCCATTGGATGTAATCGCGCAACGCCGCCGAAGGAAACCAGCAAATTTCGCCCAAATTACGCAGTAAAGTCCCTTGGTCAGTGGCGGGCCCTTTCGAATCAGCTATCGGGTACAGTCCCAGCACTTTGATGAGCATATTTCCTCGGCCATTTTCGTATTTATCACGGCCCAGAATCGTCACCAAAGGCATGATTTGAATCCGCGTTTTCCAGATAAACCCTGGCTGTATGACCGTGTTGTATTGCTCAGCCTCAAACGGAATCCAATTGCCGTCAGGCTTGGTTTTCATCTCGCCTTTTTGTTTCAAATTCACCACGTGCACATCTTCTTTCCCTACTACGTTAGAACGATACAACCATTTTTGTACCACAGATGGCAGCGTTTTGACTCTTTCTGGCATTACCAATTGCGGAGCAGGCAATGTTGCTGGCCCAAATGCCTGTAGCTCTTTCTTTACCATCGTATTGAAACTCCAATCAGCAAAGCTCAAAACTACACCACCAAGGATAATTACGTTGGCAATTGTCCCAAATTTTGCCTCTTGCCAATTTGTAAAGACGAGTGCTTGCGACAGAATAACCGCAGGAGCGGCCGCCATCCACCACGTTTCTTTTTGAAGAATCAACAATGTCGTCGCAAGAACAAACAGCACCGCTACCATTAGCCAAAACACCCCAATAGGCTTCGAAATAACTTGCGTTAACTGACTGATTTCAGCTAACTTAAACGCTTTCACAAAGCCCATCAAATGAATTAGGCCATGAACAAGAAGTATAAGCGCAAAAAGGTACCTCATGGCTTCTGTTTTGAAAAGTTAAGATTATAAATTTCAGTTTACTTCCTTTTCAAACAAAAAACACTGAGCAAAATCAGGGTCAAAAGTTAATTTTGACCCTGATTTTGTTCTCCCCTATCTCCGCGGTTAAAATACCGTTTTTCTAGCTCAAGCTAAGTTCCAGAATCTCACCGACCACTTCGGGTGTAATATCGGCGCGCTCGCCAAAGTTCATTCCCCGCTCCACAAATCGTTTTACGATTTCCTGCACGGTCTCTTCGGTGACTGGATACGCACTTGCTTTGGTCGGAATACCCAATGATTCATAAAATTCGGCCGTTTTTTTGATGGCTCCTGCTACTACTTCATCGTCGGTACCAGTCAATTGCCATACGCGTTTGCCATACTGAATGAGTTTGTCCCTTTTGGTATCTTTTTTAATTTCCAATAAATGCGGCAACACCACCGCCAAAGTGCGTGCATGGTCGATGCCGTGCAGGGCCGTTAGCTCATGTCCAATCTGGTGCGTAGCCCAGTCGGTAGGCACTCCCGCTGCAAGCAAGCCATTGAGAGCCATCGTCGCGGCCCACATTACGTTGGCAGCGGCGTCATAATCGGTCGGGTTAGCCATCATTTTTGGGCCTTCGTCAATCAGCGTCAGCAGCACGGCTTCGGCCATCCGATCTTGCATTTCGGCCCGTACGGAGTAGGTCATGTATTGCTCCATCACGTGCGTAAAGGCATCGGCAATGCCGTTGGCAATTTGGCGCGGCGGCAACGAAAACGTCGTTTCGGGGTCTAGAATAGAGAATTTAGGATACACCAATGGATTCCCTAACCCCTTTTTCTCGTGCGTTTCTTTACGGCTAATAACCGCGTAATAGTTCATTTCCGAGCCGGTAGCGGGGAGCGTCAAAACAGCACCAAGCGGGAGCGCAGTAGTGATTTTAGCGCGATTACCCACAATTTGCCAAGGGTCGTTGCCCGTAAAAGGAATGGCCGCTGCGATAAATTTTGTACCGTCGAGCACCGAGCCACCGCCCACGGCCAACAGAAAATCAATCTTTTCGGCACGTCCCAATTCAACCGCCTTCATCAGGGTTTCGTAGGTAGGATTGGCCTCAATGCCCCCAAACTCAACGGTTTTGTGCCCAGCAAGCGCCGTTTTTACCTGCTCGTATACCCCGTTTTTGAAAATACTTCCCCCACCATAAGTAATCAAGATGGTGGCATCGGTGGGGATTTGCTTTGCTAATTGTGCAATTTGACCTTTTCCGAAAATGATTCGAACCGGATTGTGATACTGAAAGTTTATCATAAAAAATGAAATTTTTTAACTCGCTATTTAGTTTGACTAACTAATCCATGACTACTTTAGTTTCCAACATTTTTCGTATTATTACACTCCCAAAACATCCCTTTTAGCTTTTCTTCTCATGAAAATTTTGGTAGTTGACGACGAACAGGACATAAAAACGCTCTTTGAACAACGCTTTCGACGTGAAATAAGAAGCGGTGAATTAAATTTTGACTTTGCCCACTCTGGAGAAGAGGCTTTAAGCTATTTGAATGACCATTTTTCGGAAATTGTGTTGATTCTTTCCGACATCAATATGCCCGGCATGAGCGGAATCGAACTGTTGAAACGGATTCGGACGGAGCGCCCCAGTGCCCCTCCGATGGTGATGATGATCACCGCCTACAATGACGACGAGAATTTTAACCAAGCCAAAAAATACGGAGCCGATGATTTTTTAACCAAACCGATTGACTTCGCCAACCTTAAACAGAAACTTACCCTCTCATTATGAATAAAGCCAAAATGCTCGTCGTAGATGACGAAAGCGATTTGGAATTGCTGATCAAACAAAAATTTAGACGACAAATCCGCGAAGGTCTCTACCAGTTTGTCTTTGCCCCCAACGGCGTGGAAGCCTTCAAACTTCTGCAAGAAACTCCCGACATAGATTTAGTACTGAGTGACATCAACATGCCCCTCATGGATGGGCTGACGCTATTGAGCAAAGTGAGCGAGTTGAGCCCGCTTATTAAAGTAATTATGGTTTCTGCCTATGGCGATATGGACAATATCCGCACCGCCATGAATCGAGGAGCGTTTGATTTTGTGTGTAAACCCGTCAATTTTGAAGATTTAGAGCTGACCGTTCAGAAAACCCTCGTTCACGTTCAGCAACTGCGCGATACCCTCCAGGCCATCAAAGAAAACAACATTCTGCGGATGTACGTGGATGAGAATGTGTTGAGTTTTATGAGCCGCAAAGAATTCGAATCGGCCATCATGGTCAACGAAACGGTAGAAGCAACGGTCGTTTTTATGGACATTTGTGGCTTTACGGCCATTACCGAAAACGCTGACCCCGATACTGTCGTGCACTTAATCAACAAATACTTTGACGTGATGGTCAAAGAAATCATTGCGCAGGGAGGTCACGTAGATAAATTTATGGGCGATGCTGTCATGGCTGTCTTTCGGGGCGAATACCACCTCGACCACGCCATCGAATCCGCCTTGGCCGTGCGTAGCCACATTGCGGCCATTCAGGAAAATCTACTCGATCACACCACCTACATGCCCCGCGTGGCCATCGGAATCAATTCTGGCGAAATGATTTCGGGAAATATCGGTTCGGTTTCGCTGCGGCGGCTCGACTATACGGTCATTGGCGATACCGTCAACGTAGCCCAGCGCTTTCAGTCGGTAGCCAAACCTGGTCAAATTGTGATTGGGCAAGACGCTTACAATAAAGTAAAAGAATCCTTCAACTGTCAGCCCGTGGGTGAAGTAAATCTAAAAAATAAAGCAAACCCGCTGATGATTTATGAAGTATTGGAATAACGACAAGCACTGATATAGCCATTCAAAAAAAATATCCTGACCCGAAAAGACAAAATTACCGACCATTTCTTTCAACTCTTGGATGAACCTATCAATAATATGCAATACTAGTTTAGTAGTTATATTCGCTAACGCAATAGTTAATATTTGTTACCTACATGCCCCGTTTCAATACGATTGCTGGTCAAAGAGTACAACGCATTGAAGCCCTGAGCGACGGGGTTTTCTCAATCGCCATGACCCTTCTGGTTTTTAACATGAAAGACCCCGTCAGCGGTATGGTTATTTCTGACGGCAAACTCCTTACTGCACTCTACGATACCCTGCCCACGTTACTCACCTATTTTTTGAGTTTCATGACGCTCGGTATTTTTTGGACTGGTCAATCTACGCAGTTTCATTACATTCAAAAATACGACCGAAACCTCAGCTGGATTTCTCTGTTTTTTTTAATGTTTGTTTCAATATTACCCTTTACGACGGGGATTTTGAGCAATCACATCACCAACAGACTTTCAATCGGTATTTACTGGTTGAATATTTTAGCGCTGGGTACGCTACTGTTTGCGCATTGGCACTATGCCTACAAACACAATTGCGTCAATTTTCCAGACAACAATGGCCCAGTCGTCAACAGCGCCCTGCAAAATCGAGTCATGACGGCCCAAAGTCTATACACCATAGCAGCCGCTCTTTGTTTTATCAATACCTATGTAAGTATCATTGCTATCATTCTGATTCAATTAAACTACGCACTCGGCCTCTTTAACCCTAAATTATCCAAACTGTAATGCACGCAGGAAGCCATTATAACCTTAAGGAATTTTTACTCTGGACACGCCGCGAAATTTATGTGTTACTGGTTTTAGCCATCGTCCCGACCGCTTTGTATCAATACCTCAACTGGCATTGGCTGGCGGTTCCGTGGGTGCCTATTACGCTGGTAGGCACGGCAGCGGCTTTTATTGTCGGTTTTAAAAATACTCAAACCTATAATCGTCTCTGGGAAGCCCGGCAAATTTGGGGAGCTATCGTCAATACCAGCCGGGCCTGGGGAATTATGGTGAAAGATTGCGTCATCGTCCCCGATGCTCCCCATGACGCCAAAGCCCTGCACCAACAGTTGATATACCGTCACGTGGCTTGGCTGACGGCCCTGCGTTTTCAATTGCGGGAAGCCCGGCTGTGGGAAAATACAAACAAGAGTTATAACAAAGAATACCGCCGTTTTTTTTCAGTTCCCGAAAAGGAACAAAAGCTCGAAGATGAACTCAGAAAGTACCTCTCAGATCACGAGTTGGCGTACGTACTCAGCAAGAAAAACCGCGCCACGCACACCATCAGCCTACAATCAAAGCAGTTGCGGGAATTGAAGCAAAAAGGCTACATCGACCCGCTGAATTACGTAGAAATGGAAAATCTTTTGGTGAACCTTTACGAACAACAAGGCAAATGTGAACGCATCAAAAACTTCCCCTATCCACGTCAATTTGCCTCCATCAACCTCTTCTTTGTGCGTCTTTTCGTTTTCATGGTTCCTTTTGGAATGTTGAAAGAATTTGAAAAGTTGGGCGAACACATGGTTTGGATGACCGTTCCTTTCAGTGTACTGGTATCGTGGGTATTTTCGAGCATGGAAAAAGTAGGAGAAAGCACCGAAAATCCGTTTGAAGGCGGATCCAATGATGTGCCTATTACATCTCTTAGCCGTACAATTGAAATAGACCTACGGGAAATGCTGGACGAAACCGATTTACCACCCGCGATTCAGGCAGTAAACAATATTTTAATGTAAGGCAGGGCTTACCATCGTCGTTTTTCACAACGCCACCATTACCCCATGAGAGAACATCCCAACGAATATATCCTTGAAAACAACACCTTTGCCACTCTCACTTATTCAGACCTATTAAAACACAGCGCCGATTTCTTTGACGTGGGCACTAGGGGCTTTTTTGACATCGATCCCCAGAGCATTGACCTCAATGTAGGTGTGTTTACGCATCCGTCGACGACACTTGCTTTTCCTACCGTATCAGTCTCACAATTAAACAATTCCATTGTTATTTCGTGTGGCTGCCAAGCCCACAAAAAGAAATTGTGCGAGCACCAAGCGCAGGTTTTGTACAATATTATTGACCGTCCGTATCTGCGTATTTTTTTTGATGACAACTTGCGAAAAACCAAGATGCAGCAAGTAGCCAAGGAATATGGATTGGAAAAAGAAGCCGAGTTAGATGATTTTTTTTACGTTGAATACGTCCATAAATCGTTCGAAATCAAGCCAAAACTCAAAGAATTATTGCCCCTCAACAAAGCCACGAACGATTATTTTCGAGAACATTTATTACCGCAAAAAAACCTTGTCCTGCCAGGAATCGTCGATGAGCAATCCAACTCCAAAATGGCCATTGTGTTTCGGAAACACAAGTATTATGAACGGTTCGTGGTGGAGCTTTTTGAAGGTCAGGTAAGCCGCGACGGTAAACTTAAAAATCCCTTTAGCCCCGTAGACCCACTCAATCTTATCTGGAAAACCGAGAAGCTTGATGATGCAAAATTCTACACCGCTATTTCTAAATTTCAACAACATTTTACGACCGACAAATCGGCGTCGGTGCTGGAAGCCTTAAAAGTAATCGTCAAAAATCCGCTAAATCTGGACGTTTATTCCCACGAAATTGGCCAATCTGACAACGTTACGGCCAGCTCGATTGTGAAAGTTCAGATGCGAAAAACGGCACTTGACGTAAAATTATCGGTCGATCAACGCAAACAGTTTTACGAAATCACTGGCGAACTGGTCGTGAATGATAAGGCTTATCCGTTAAAAAACCTGACCCTGAAATACGATTATTTTGTCCACATCGGAGAAACGTTGTATTTGGTCAGCAACCCCGATATGCTCCGCGTGATTCAGTTTTTCAAAAAGAGCAACCCAATTTTACTCATTCATGCTTCCAAATATGATGAGTTTAAGGAGACCATTCTTGCCGAACTCGAACATCAAATCAGCATCCGATACGCCTACCTCCGCCCCGCCACTCAAAAGCAACTTATTGAACGTGAGGCCGAAACCAGCATTGAAAAAATCATTTATCTATCAGACCGCAACAATTACGTAGTGCTCACGCCCGTGGTCAAGTACGGCAGCATCGAGATTCCCGTTTCGTCCCGCAAACAAATTTATGATACAGACCCAAACGGCAACGTCTTTCAGATTGAGCGAGACGAGGAGCTGGAAATTCAATTTACGGCGGTAGTCGTGCAACAACATCCCGATTTCCAAGAGCAACTTCAGGAGATGGATTATTTCTATCTGCACAAAAATCGTTTCTTGGACGAGGATTGGTTTTTGGAGGCTTTTCAGGTGTGGAAAAATGAGAATATTACCATTTTAGGATTCAATGAATTAACCAACAACCGACTTAACCAGCACAAAGCGCGGGTTTCCATAAGTGTTGTGAGTGGTACAGATTGGTTTGACACAGCGCTGGAAATCAAGTACGGAAAGCAAAAAGCGTCGCTAAAACAATTACACAAATCCATTCGTAATAAAAGTAAGTTTGTACAACTCGACGACGGTACGATGGGTATTTTGCCCGACGAATGGATGAAGAAGATTGCCGCCTTTTTTCAGGCAGGCGAAGTGGAAGAAGAGGTCCTAAAAATTCCTAAGAACAATTTTACGCAAATTGACCAACTCTTTGAAAATGAATCCTTAAGCCAAGAAGTAAAAGATGAACTGGCTTTTTATTCGACAAAATTCTCCTCTCTCAAAAATCTAAAAGAAATACCAGTACCACCCGAGCTTAACGCCACCCTACGCGACTATCAGCGGCAGGGACTCAACTGGTTGAATTTTCTGGATGAGCATAATTTTGGCGCGTGCCTAGCCGACGACATGGGCCTGGGAAAAACCATCCAAATCATCGCTTTTATCCTTTCTCAACGCACCAAGCGCCCCAACACCACCAACCTGATTGTGGTGCCTACTTCGCTGCTTTTCAACTGGCAGGATGAGGTGGCCAAATTTGCGCCGTCTATGCGGTTATTTACGCATTATGGCCCCAACCGATTGAAATCTGTCGGTGAGTTTGACCGTTACGAAGTGATTTTGACGACCTACGGCATGGTGCTTTCCGATATTCAATTTCTGAAATCATGTCGATTCAATTACATTTTTTTGGACGAATCGCAGGCCATCAAAAACCCTGAATCACAGCGCTATAAAGCCGTCAGGATGCTCCAATCCCGTAATAAAGTAGTACTTACTGGTACGCCGATTGAAAACAACACATTTGATATTTTCGGGCAACTTTCTTTTGCTTGCCCAGGATTGCTAGGCAGCAAGCAATATTTTAAGGCCATTTATTCGATGCCCATCGACAAGTTTGAAGACCGCAAAAGGTCCAATGAACTGCAAAAACGAATTGAGCCGTTTATTCTGCGAAGAACCAAAAAACAGGTAGCCACCGAACTCCCCGACAAAACGGAAATGGTGATTTACTGCGAAATGGGCGAAGAGCAACGCAAGGTTTATGATGCCTGCGAGAAAGAATTGCGGGAATATATTTTGGGCAAAACCCAAGACGACCTCACCCGCAGTAGTATGCACGTGCTGACGGGACTGACCAAATTACGTCAGATTTGCAATTCGCCCGCGCTGCTAAAAGACGAAGAATTTAAGGGCAACCATTCCGCAAAAATTGAGGTGCTGGTTGAGCAGATTGAGAACAAATCGTCCCAACACAAAATCTTGGTATTTTCACAATTCGTATCCATGCTCGATTTGATAAAAAAAGAGCTTGAAGCCAAAGGTATTGCCTTCGAATACCTCACGGGACAAACTAAAAACCGCGCCGCCAAAGTAAACGAATTTCAGAACAACGAAAACGTGCGCGTGTTTCTCATCAGTTTGAAAGCGGGCGGTACGGGACTCAATTTAACCGAAGCTGATTACGTGTACCTCATCGACCCGTGGTGGAATCCTTCCGTGGAAAATCAGGCGATTGACCGCAGTTACCGCATCGGCCAAACCAAAAATGTCATTGCGGTACGGCTGATTTGCCCCAACACAATTGAAGAAAAAGTCGTGAAATTGCAGGAGTCAAAAACCAAGTTGGCAGACAACTTACTAAAATCCGATGAGTCCATCCTAAAATCATTTTCGAGAGATGATTTGCTGGGGTTATTGGGATAGCCTGACGCACTTTTGCGACTCCCAAAAATATCCCCAAAAAGTCATTTTTTGCGTAGAATTGACCATTTGGGAAGGATTATCGACCAACCTTTAATACCTTTATGCGCTTAAAAATGGCGTACTTGAAAAAGTAAAACCGACAACCCTTCACCAAAACCATCTCGCTCAACCCCATGATTCTCAGGAAAAACTTTGACCTCCGCATCGTATTCTGGAACATTCGTTACGAAACCGGCATTACTCTTTTTGTCTCAATTATTATTTGGCTGCTGCACAAATACGGCGCCATCGAAGTTGTTCTCCCATTTAGTGTAGCGGCTATTTTAGGCTCGGCACTGGCTATTTTTATCGCGTTTCGAAACCAAAGTGCGTACGCGCGCTGGTGGGAAGCCCGTACAATATGGGGCGGAATCATCAATAACAGTCGG
Source organism: Runella rosea (assembly GCF_003325355.1). Classification (GTDB taxonomy): domain Bacteria; phylum Bacteroidota; class Bacteroidia; order Cytophagales; family Spirosomataceae; genus Runella; species Runella rosea. The sequence goes on along the minus strand of NZ_CP030850.1, from coordinate 5,871,927 downwards.
ATTTTTGGCCGTCAGGTAATCGCCAATGCCGACAATGCGGCTGCCCTTGACAAAATAAGCCAAGAAGCCGCCCAAGCCTACAAAAAAGAAATGGTGTATCGTCAGATTGCTTTTGCGCACGCGCTGCGCCTTCATTTGAGACGACAAACTCAGTGGAATGAATTACAGCATTTACTCAGTCCAGCGGAATTTGAGTCCTTCTTAAAGGCCCAAAACAAGCCCAACATCCTCCTCAACATGCAGGGAATTCGTCTGAGAGAGGGCATGAGGAATGGCGCACTAGACATTGTTGACAATTTCACGATGGAGCCCAATTTAGCCACGTTCAACAACTGGCAAGGCGCTTGCGAACGCATCAAAAACACACCCTTACCGCGCAATTATCACTATTTCACGCGGCTCTTTTTGTACACGTTCATTTTTATCCTTCCCATTTGTTTGGTGAATGATTTAAAAAAAATGGAGGTTGACTACATGGTGACACCCGTAAGTTTTATCCTTTGCTTTGTGTTTTCGGTCATGAATCGCGTGGGAGAAATCAATGAAGCTCCTTTCGAAAATGGCTTGCAAGATATTCCAATGACTGCCCTGTGCAACACTATTGAGCGCGATTTGAAGGAGCAATTGGGCGAGACAGATTTGCCCGTAAAACTCGAACCCGTGAAAGGTTTCCTTTTTTAATCTGCAGAGCAATGTTCCCCTATTTGTCACCATATTAAAACATCATGTGTTTTAATATGGTGACAAATAGGATTTTTACTTCGTCGCCATCATTCTCAGCTTGGTATTTTGGTTTCGAATACGCTGGCACAAAATCCGGATGATGTTGCGCAATACTTCTCCACGCTCATCCATAAGGTCGTAAAAATCAGCTTGGTCTACCCGAAAAAGTTGAACATCAGAGAGTGAAACCACCACCGCCGAGCGCGGTTCGGCATCCAGCAATGCCAACTCCCCAAATACATCTCCCCGGCTAAAAGTAGCCAGTTGTACCTGCCCATCATAAATGCCTACTTCGCCCTCATAAATCACAAACATACTCGTTCCTAAATCGCCTTTTTCAAAAATGGTCTGCCCTTCGAGGTAGTTTACTTCCTTCATAATGGGCGCAATACTACTCAATACATTTTCGGGGGTTTCGGCAAAAAGATCGGTATTTTTTAAGACCATAACACGCTCCGTAATTGAAACTTTGGCGGTGGCAGATGAATGACTCATGAGTTGTAAATCGGGATAATTGAATAATTGAGCGGGCGACACGCCACGCAGGGTAAGGCGAATAGTCCAATCTGTAAAGTGCCGCGCCCCTTGTTGAAGAATATAATCTTTAATAGAATCTTTAGCTGAAAATACCCCCATTTGAACATCAATTCGGTTGATTTTCTCCGCATCCGACACATCATCGAGCAAAGCGTGCAAACTCCCGTACACCTGACGGGGCACACTGTTTTCGAGTAATTCGAGCGAATTGGCGCGCCGCTCACGTGAGCTGTGCAGCACGCTATTTTGGGTACTGGCAATCAAATCGGGGTCATAGCGCTGCATCAAAAGACCAAAAATACGCTGAATCGTCACCTCTTGTTCATACATAAGGCTATTTTTGAGATCGGTCTCAATGGGTTCAGCCTGTCCATGTAATAGGCGCTGAGACAGCAAAAGTTCCTCCTGAAGTAGTTTTTCAAACAACGATGCCTCTTGGGAAGTATCAAAATTTCGCAGTGCGTGCAACGCGGCCGTCCGAACCGAAACATGCGGGCGTTGAAGCAGTTGTAACAATAACCCATACGCTTCTTTGGACTGCATTTGGGCACACACCGCCACAATGCGCCGTTCCAAATCAGGTGACGTAATTTTTGTGAGTCGTTCGGTCAGCAGCGGCAACGCTTCTTTTTCTACACTGGCCAGACTCTTAGCGGCCAAGCGCCAATAATTCTTTTCCGACAGAAAATCTACCAATTGAGCGCTCAATACTGCACTCGGCAATACCCCTGAGGTCTCGATGGCGGCCCGAACAACCTCGGCATCAGGATGCACAAACGACTCTTTGACAAAGTCGACGTAGCGTGTCAGTTTCAGCGAACGAACAATTGTCAGGGTAGCTAGTTGGCTGTTAGCATTGGAATTCTGACGCATGGCTTCCAGCGCCGTCAGGGCAAACGAGTGGTTTGGCTCTCCACTCAAAAGCCCCAAAATGGCCCCCTTCCGAACCGCCATGTCGGGCCTATATAACAACTCATTACCAATTGACGGGGCATTTTTACTCACAATCCGCGCCGCAACTTCCCGGATAAGCGGGGAATAATCTTCCGCAGTCAACTTCCTTAATTGAGCCGTCTTTAGCTCTAGCCCCAATTTATCAACGGCTTCAAGGGCAGCCAATCGTACCTGGTCGTCGCGGTGGGTAAACAGTTCGGTGATGTAATCGTGCAATTTAGTGTGCGGAACCCCGTGCGCGTGTGTGCTGCTCAGCCATTCTACCGCATTGATGACTTCTTTGGGTTTATCGCTGCGAAGATTCTTCAGCACCGCTTTGACGGCCTCGTCGGGAATAGCCAAATCTTCGGCAGCTACAAATCGCTTACCAAGTGCTTCCTGCAACGTTGCCACGTACTGAAGGTAGGTACGCCGCAAAAACCAAAGCGCAAAAACAGCTCCCACCACAATCTCTTCCACCAAAAACCACTGTCCTCCCTGCCACCAGTGATGGCTTAAATAAAGCATAAGCCCCCCTAAACCAAGCCCCAACGGTTCATAAAATCCCTTGGCAAGCGTGTGTCCGCGCAGACGTTGATGTGGAGAAAGCGGCTGAAACAACACCAAGAAAACGGGATCAAAAAGTGCTCTTCTCACTACTTCAAAACCCAGATACACAAAGCAATAGGCCACCAATTGAACCGATTCATCATATCCCATCAAGAAAATAACGCCCAAGCTGACCGCCACCCCCAAACCACCTACGGGCAGCAACGCCAGTACTTTGTTGATACCGAAGTAGTCAATGGTCTGCCGCGACACGACCAACTTCACAAACGTAGCCAACAAGTAAGTCAAAGTCAGCACTCCGCCGAGATAGGTCATTACTTCGGCTTGACTGTGAAGTTTATATTTAACATTGATAAAAAAGGCGTATTCAACGCCCGTTGCCATGACGGCAACGGCAGTTAGGCTGAGGCACATGGCAAAAATCAACTCACTACCACCAAACAACTGGGTAATCAGGCGGGGCATAGGACGCCGGCGAATAGGAGCAGCAGTGCCGTGCGCGGTGGTTACGTGATGCGACCGAAAGGTCAAAACGGCCGTATACATGGCCGCCCAAAAGAAACCAAATGCCAGAAACAGCATGAATATCAGTTCGGTATGTCCATGTATCAAAACCGCCAGCATCCCACCGAGTGCTTTGGCGGGCATGTCGCCAGCACTAATTACACCAAACAACCGTTTGCTCTGACGCACGTCAAAAACCACCGCTGAAACTCCCCAAAATTCAAGATTGGTGAGCAGATAAATAGAGCGAAAACCCACCATAATGGCCACCGCCGCCGTAACTGAATGGCCAAATATGACCAATAGCAATATGACAGCCGTAAGCACAATCACCGCCCACAACACCCTGATAACTAATTGATTAAGCCGAAGATGGTGCTCAAAATAAGTATATACTTTTCCGATAATCATCATCCCTACCGCCGACGCCATATAGGCCAGCGGTAGACTGCTCTCGGGGTGGTTTTCAAGCAGGATTACATTGGCCGATACATAAATCAGCATCGTGCCGAAACCCAGAAAAAAATGATGTAAAAAGAACAAACCGACGGTACGAATTTCATCGGCTCGCACTCCTAACGAACGGTACAGGGAAGCTGAAGACATAAAAAGTAATCAATATTCGACAAAAATACAGATATTGGAGAAAAAACAACGGCAAGAGTCGTTTTATGGCGCTTAATCATTTCAAAACCTTTTTCCAGCTATGAATTTTGTCACGCCCTTCATGGTTGCTTTTTTCTTACTGCCTTTTATTCAAAAATTTTTACAAACCAAAGAGCGCCTCCCCGAGTGGGACCAACGCCTCAAATACGCACGCTTTGCGGCGTTTGGTTTGTTGGCAGTTGAAGTAGTAGCGGATACTGATTTCATCTCGCCCCTCGTTTTTTTTCTTCTCTTAATCATTGCCTCCATTCCAGCCTATTTATTAAGAAATCAAAGCTCCGCGTCCCGTTTGTTGCTCTGGATGATTGTGCCATTGGGAGTGGCTTTTTTGATTGATAACATGGGCGAATATTGGGTGCCGAAATTCCATAAAAAGCACCATAACTTTTTTGAATCGCTGAAAGGAATCACCCTTACGGCCAGTTTTATTTTGGCGTTAGTAGCCAGAAATCAACAAAAATCTTTTGATAAAGCCATCAAAGAAGAACGGCTCAAACGCGAACAGGAAGAAGAAACCAATCGGATTCTGGAAGCCCAAAAACTGGATTTGGAATCGCAAGTGGCGGCCCGGACCGCCGAAATTATGCAGCAAAAAGAAGAGCTACAACACGCCCTCGACGACCTGAAAGCCACGCAAGAACAACTTATTCAGTCCGAAAAACTGGCTTCTTTGGGAGAACTTACGGCGGGGATTGCGCACGAAATTCAGAATCCACTCAACTTTGTCAATAATTTTTCGGAAGTATCTGCTGAATTGGTAGAAGAATTGAAAAGCGAACGAGACAAAGAAGAAGCCCAACGAGACGCCGGATTGGAGGAAGAAATCCTCAACGACCTTGTGCAGAATCTTCAAAAAATCAACTACCACGGCAAGCGCGCCGCCAGCATTGTTACGGGCATGTTGCAACACTCGCGCGCGGGCTCGGGCAAAAAAGAACAGACGGACCTAAACGCCCTCGCCGACGAGTACCTCCGCCTGAGCTATCACGGGTTGCGCGCTAAAGACAAGTCTTTTAATGCCCATTTGATAACCGATCTGGACCCTAATGTCCCCAATATCGAAGTTGTTCCGCAAGATTTAGGGCGAGTATTTCTAAATTTGATTAACAACGCGTTTTATGCCGTTCATAAAAAAAACACCTTAGGTTTAGCCAACTATGAGCCAACCGTTTGGGTAACTACAAAAAAGATAGAAGACGAAATTCATGTTTCAGTGAGAGACAACGGAACGGGGATTCCCGAAGAAGTTCAGTCCAAAATTTTCCAGCCTTTTTTCACCACCAAACCTACGGGTCAGGGTACGGGCTTAGGACTTTCATTGGCCTATGACATCGTCACTAAAGGCCATGGCGGCGAAATGGAAATGGAAAGCATCGAGGGGGAAGGAACTACGTTTATGGTGAGATTACCCATCAACTAAAGGTCAGAACAAACATGAAAAAATGGCTTAGTCTATTTTTGCTGTCGCTCATCACACACGCGGCCTTCTCTCAACCCAACATTAGCCCACTCCTTGCCGACAGCCTGAAACAAACCTTGACCCACACCAAAGAAGACACCAACAAGGTCTTGCTTCTGGTCAACCTGACCCGCTGCTACACTTCTATTGATTCCGATGTAGCCCTGCAATATGCCCGACAGGCAAAAACCCTGGCCAATCGCCTTGATTTTGTGAAAGGAAAGATTGCCGTTGGTATTGCGGAAGGGTTTATTTTAGCGCATACCAACGAATACGCAAGCGGCCTTGCCATCCTGATGGAAACCCGACGCCTTGCTGAAAGATTCGGAACGCCCCAAGAAACTGCCGTCATTTTGGCCAACATTGCGTTCATTTATACCATGAGCAAAGACAATACAAAGGCGGCTGAATACCTAGAACAAGCAAAAATCATCCAAAAAAACCACCCCGTTGCCGACATTCATTTAACGCTCGGCGTCATTTACCGAGAAATGGGCCGCCTCGATACCGCTCTTGTTTATCTACATCAAGCCTATCAAACTGGGCTAAAATACCAGTTACCAACCTACGTTACTTCTTCGGCTTATTTTTTGGGTACTGCTTATGCTGCCTCTGGCCAACCCGACAGTGCGGTGGTCTATTACCGCCAAACGCTCGCATGGAATCGAAAATTCACTATTGCAGGGGTCAATGCACGGGCGTATCAGGGACTGGCTAAGGTTTATAAGGATAAAAATCAGTTGGACTCGACCCTTTTGTACGCAAAAAAAGCCATCAAAGAAAACGGAAATCACGCGTACCATCTACCCACGCTTATTGAGGCATCAACTTTGTTGTCGCAAGTCTATGAACAAAAAAACAACCTGCGCGAAGCTTTTCATTACTTTAAAATAGCAATGGCCGCCAAAGATAGCCTCACCCTACAGGAAAAAAACAGTCAAATCAAAAAATTGGCCTACGAAGAGGAAGAACGGGAAATACGTACCAAACGGCGGATTGAAGCCAACCAAGCCGCTTTTCAGAGTCAACTCCAAATCTATGCTTTGTCGGGGATATTGGGCGGATTGGCGTTATTGGCGTTTATTTTATACCGCAACAATCGCCAAAAACAAAAAGCCAACAATCTTTTACACCGTCAAAAAGAGGAAATAAATCGCCAGCATGAGAAAGCCGAAAAAGCCCTCATTGCGCTGAAAGCCACCCAAAATCAATTAATCCAATCCGAAAAACTAGCCTCTCTGGGAGAACTTACGGCGGGTATCGCCCACGAAATTCAGAATCCGTTAAACTTCGTCAACAATTTCTCGGAGTTGAGCGTGGAATTAGCCAAAGAGCTAAAAATGGAAAGGTTAAAGGGGAAAGAGGACAGGGACGAAGAATTAGAAAATGAATTAGTGGATGACCTGATCCAAAACCAAGAAAAAATCAACCTTCACGGCAAGCGAGCATCAAGCATTGTCAAAGGGATGTTAGAGCATTCGCGTACATCAACTGGCGAGCGCGAACTGACTGATATAAACCAACTGGCCGATGAATACCTCCGCATTGCTTATCACGGTATGAAAGCAAAAAACCATGACTTTGAGTCTGATTATGAGTTAATTCCAAGTAAAAATCTCCCAAAAATCCAAGTCATTCCGCAAGAAATTGGACGGGTATTGCTGAATCTAATCAACAATGCTTTTTATGCGGTCAACGTCGGCAGCTATTGCGCGTCTGCGGTTCAAAACGCTACCGATGTTAATAAACCGCCTGAAGGGTATATGCCCAAAGTAACCGTCACGACCGCTGCCACCGATAGCCATATTGAAATCCGAGTCACCGACAACGGCAACGGCATGTCGGAGGCCACCAAAGCCAAAATTTTTCAGCCCTTTTTCACCACCAAACCCACTGGCGAAGGCACTGGACTAGGGCTGAGCTTGGCGTATGATATTATAACAAAAGGACATGGAGGAGCAATGAAAGTAGAAAGTGTAGAAAATGAGGGAACAACATTTGTGGTACAATTGCCGATTCACTAAAAAATTGCTTTGTATATGTTCAGCAACGTTATCTCCTCATTTTTCAGAAATCCTAACCTTATCCGCGTCCTAAAACCGTCGGGCCGTAAAACAATCCTCCTCGTATTTCATTACATTTGTCTAAAAACAACCCATTTCCACCTCAAAACGGCGTTTTTTGAATGAAGTATGCCTTTCTTTCTTTCCTGCTTTTGTGTTGTAGTCAGATTTTAGGACAGCAAGTTACTCCACTACGTCCTATTTCTGAGAATGGTAGCACTTTGAGTAAACATTGGAAATGGCACGAGGGCGACAATCCTCAATGGGCACAACCGACATTCAATGACCAAAAATGGTCAGACATTCAGCTCGACCAAAGCATTCATCATTTGCCCCAAATACGCCAAGCGCAGCTTGGATGGTTGCGGCGCCCCATCCGCGTCAATGCGTCGTTGGTCAATCAACCTCTGTGTTTTTACATTCGGCAGGCAGGAGCGGCCGAAATCTATTTGGACGGCAAACTCCTCGATACATTGGGGGTTGTGAGTAACTCTCCTTCCGAAGAAATCACGTACTCTATTGCCAAAGTCATACCATTCAGTTTGCCAGATACCAACCAACACACCATCGCGGTTCGGTTTTCGTTTACAAAAGCCAATTTTTATTACCCTGGCTCTAATCAGGAAACATTTACGCTTAAAGTCTTTGAAACAAAAACCCTCGGCTCTTGGATTCGTAAAGCCTCCGAACGCTCCTCCAGTTTCCTTTTTTTTAGCATCGGTCTTTTTTTGGTTTTCAGCATATTACATTTTTTATTTTATCGCTCAAACCGTTCAAAAAAGGTAAGTCTCATCCTCGGGTTCACAATGCTTACGTTTGCACTTGCCTTTGTTGCTGAAAGTTTAGATACACAACTACAAAGTTCAAGCCATCAGCAAATCGGAGAGTTGACCACCTTTATCACGTTTTATCTGGGCGTAATCCTCATCAACGTATCGCTTTACCACTACCTACATCAACCCTTCAGGTATTTTTTCTTTATACAGGCGATCTTGATCGCGGTGAGTTTGGTGTGCATGGCCATTGAAGTAGATGTACCGTATGGACTGGCGGTATGGCCCCCTTTCTTGCTGATTTTCATAGATTTTATCCGCGTAAGTATCTTGGCCGAACGCCGCAAAGATTCCAACGCCAAAGTGCCGATTTATTCGCTGGTTGTGGCAGCGGGCTGTCTGGTCTTAGCCATTGTATTTTTTGCCATTGCGGGGGCTTTTGTAGGCTTTAACAACACCCAAAACGGCTATATAGAACTTGTCATGACCATTGGTATGCTACTCATCTTTGTGATGCTTTTCAGCATTCCCGTCGGCTTATCATTTTCTTTGGTGCGCGAATACTCCCGTACCCATCAGTCATTGCGTAAAAAAATTCAGGAACTGGAAAGCCTTTCGGCCAAAAGCTTGGCGCAAGAACAAGAAAAACAGCACATTTTGGCAATCCAAAATGAAACCCTCGAACGGCAGGTGGCCGAGCGAACCACCGAGCTTAAAGCCTCCATCGAACACCTCAAAACCACACAGGACCAACTCATTCAGTCCGAGAAACTTGCCTCTTTGGGTGAGCTGACCGCGGGGATAGCCCATGAAATTCAAAATCCATTAAATTTCGTCAATAACTTTTCAGAAGTCAGCATTGAACTTCTGAAAGAACTGAATGAGATAAAAGAAGAAAAAACGGCAAAAGGTGAAGGTCCCAAAGACGATGAACTGGAAACGGAGCTGTTGGGGGATATTGAGCAAAATTTGCAGAAAATCAACCACCACGGCAAACGTGCTTCTTCCATCGTGAAGGGAATGCTCGAACACTCCCGAACGGGCTCAGGCAAGAAAGAGCCCATCGACATCAACACCTTGGCCGACGAATACCTGCGTTTGGCCTATCATGGGCTACGCGCAAAAGACAAGTGTTTTAATGCTGATTTTAGCCTTGAAGCCACCGAAAATCTACCTAAAATCAACGTTGTTGCGCAAGATATAAGCCGTGTTTTGCTCAATCTTATCAATAATGCCTTTTATGCCGTTCAGCAAAAAAAGGGGACAGATTTATCCAGCAATTATCAACCTGCGGTAGTGGTCAGTACGCAGTATATCACCGACAAAAATGGGGTAGATTGGGTCGAAATACGCGTAAAAGACAACGGAACGGGCATTCCTGAAGAAGTTCAGGACAAAATTTTCCAACCTTTTTTTACCACCAAACCCACGGGACAAGGGACGGGACTAGGATTAAGTCTGGCCTACGACATCGTCACCAAAGGCCATGGCGGCACTTTAGATGTGGAAAGCTACCAAGGCGAGGGAACGGAATTTATCGTTAAATTGCCTGTCTGAGAATAATTAACAGCCAACCCATGAAAAATCGCTTATTCATTGCCTTGTTTCTGCTCATTCCTCTTGCCCGCGTTGCCGCTCAAAGCATTATCACCATCGATACCCTGCCCCAAAAAGGCTTTGTACTAGACAAAAATTGGAAATGGCACGCGGGAGATAATCCCGCATGGGCCGACCCCGAGTTTGACGACAGCGGATGGTCGGATGTTAATCCCACCGACGATGTAGGCAACATTCCCCAACTGACCAAAAAAAACATCGGTTGGTTCCGAACTACGCTGGAACTTTCGCCGCTGGTGGCCCAGAAGCTGACCACACTGCTGATCAGCCAAAGCGTGGCTTCTGAAATCTACATCAACGGACTGCCCGCCCGCAAAATCGGCACCGTCAGCACCGACTCCAAAGCCACCCGAGCCGTCAATATTTTCAAGACCAACGTCATTGGCCTCCCCTATTCAGTGAGTTTTCCGTTTGTTCAGATTTCCATTCGGGTTGCATACGAACACAGTTCTTTCTACAACCGCGTGGGTTTCAGCAGAAACCACTGCCTCAAGGCCACCGTTATCGAAACATCCTACGCCAGCGACGTCAATAAATATCAACGCCACCAAACCTACTACGGCTGGTTTCAGGTGGGGGTATTTTTTATACTTACGTTTCTGCATTTATCATTTTATATACTTTATAGAACCCAACGCGCCAACCTATATTTTTCATTTACGACCTTTTTTTTAGGCCTCGCTTTTCTCTGCATCCCAGTCACGTTTGATTATTTTGAGAACCTTTCCGACTATTTTGTGGCCGAATTTGTGCAAACCATTGCGTTTCCCATCGCTTACCTGTTTTTGATTCGGGCCATATATGAGATTTACCATCAGCCCACTGGCATTTTATTTTGGTTGATTGTGGTGTTTGGGGTATTAGTGGTTATTTCGCTGTTTACCCCTTATTCTTTAGGCTCCATCTGGGCCGAACTGGGCACCGAACTACTGATGACCACCGAGGTCATTCGCGTCACGGCCTTGGCCCTTCGCCGCCACCAACCTGGAGCGCGGCTCATCATGATTGGAATGGGGATTTCGTTGGTAATGTTTCTGTTGTTTTACATTGATCTATTGCTTGAAAACGCTGGTTCTTACCCACTTTTTGAGCAATGGTTGGGCGGTATTATCACGTATCAAATTGCGGTTTTATGCGTTCCCTTGTGCATTTCGCTGTATTTGGCCATCAGTTTTTCCAGAACCAACAAAGAGTTGATTGAGAAACTTCGCGAAAACAACGACCTCAATAAGAAGACCTTAGCACAGGAACAGGAAAAACAGCACTTGCTGGCCGTCCAAAATGAAACCCTCGAACGACAGGTAAAAGAGCGCACGGCGCAGTTGGAAGAATCGTTGGAAGAACTGAAAGCTACCCAAAATCAGCTTATTCAAAAAGAAAAAATGGCTAGCTTAGGCGAGCTGACGGCAGGGATTGCCCACGAGATTCAAAATCCACTGAATTTTGTCAATAATTTTTCGGAAATAAGCATCGAATTACTGGATGAACTGAAAGAAATCAAAGAAGATAAAAAGACCAAAGGAGAAGTAGCACAAGCCAATGAATTGGAAGCGGAACTTTTGGGAGATATTGAACAAAACTTACAGAAAATCAATCACCACGGCAAGCGCGCATCTTCCATCGTGAAGGGAATGCTCGAACACTCTCGTATGGGTTCAGGCGAACGACAACTCACAGACCTCAACGCCCTCGCCGATGAATACCTGCGACTGAGTTACCACGGCCTACGCGCCAAAGACAAAGGCAACGCGGCTGGTAGATTTAACTCCGATTTTAAAACGGATTTTGACGAAAACCTGCCCCCCATCAAGGTGGTGCCGCAAGACATCGGGCGCGTATTACTGAATCTAATAAACAATGCTTTTTATGCCGTTCAGCAAAAAAATGGGGCAGACCCGACCAATTTGTTGGCCCCCTATCAGCCGATGGTTAGCGTCTCTACCCGAAAAAAGGGGAATCGGGTTGAAATCAAGATAAAAGACAACGGAACGGGCATTCCTGATGCGGTCAAAGAAAAGATTTTCCAGCCCTTTTTTACCACCAAACCCACCGGCGAAGGCACGGGCTTGGGTCTGAGTTTGGCGTACGACATCATCACCAAAGGCCACGGCGGCAGCATCGACGTCATCAGCACAGAAGGTGAAGGCACCACGTTTGTGATTAAATTACCGTACGAAAAAACGTAATTTTACCTTTTGCAATCATTTATCCGAAATTACATCAGCCAAAACGAAAAAACTCTTTCTCCGTGACTCATTCATTCTACCGTAGCCTCATCGCCGTCGCCCTGTTTCTTTTTAGTTTACAGGGTTTTACGCAAAAAGAACCCAAAGATTCTACTAAGGTCAAATTGGGACCTCTCTTCAAAAAAGAGGATATGTTGGAGCTTAATCTCACGACCAATTTCAGCTCCCTCATGAAAGACCGGAAAAATGCTAAGCAGCCTTACCGGTGGGCAAAATTAGAATACAATCGAAAGAAAAAAGGGGAAGTAGCCCTGAATATCAGGGTGAAGGTACGGGGGAATTTTCGGCGCTCACCCTCCAACTGTACGTTTCCTCCGTTGTTGCTGAATATTCCGAGCAAGAAAGATAAAAACACCATCTTTGAGCGTCAGAATCTACTAAAATTGGTGACGCACTGCCAAAATGAAGAGTACATTTTTCAGGAATATTTGGTCTATAAAATGTATAACCTGCTCACCGACGATAGTTTCGACGCCCGCTTGGCAAGGGTAACTTATCAAGATTCGGCTGGCAAACGCGAAACCGAAACCCGATTTGCCTTTTTACTCGAAGATGAAACTTTTCTGGCCAAACGCAACAAAGCCAAGAATATGTATCGAAAACAAATTCCTATGTACCTCATCGACTCGGTCAGCATGGCTACCGTGGCGGTTTTTGAATACATGATTGGGAATTCAGACTGGTCGGTACCGTATTTGCACAATATCAAACTGCTGGACAAAACCACCTACATCACGGCGGTTCCTTATGATTTTGACCATTCGGGCATTATTGAGGCCAAATACGCCCGCCCGCCCCAAGCCCTCAACCTATACTCAGTACGGCAGCGCATTTATCGGGGCATTACGTATTCAACCGCGGTGTATCAACAGGTATTTGATAATTTCAGGCGGGTAAAACCGCAAATTTACGCCCTGTACGAAAACAATCCACAGCTCGAAAAAGGCTACATCAAGCGCACCATCAACTACCTCGACGAGTTTTATAAAACCATCGACAATCCCAAATCAATCAAAGAGGTATTTACGGTAGAAAACGGCACCAAACCTACCATCAAAAACGGCGACTAAGCCCAATACAAGGTGATGAGATAACAAATCAACACCATCGGAAACCCAAAGATAAAAATCGTGTAGGCGATTTTTATAAGTCGGTATTTACGCTCCATGACCTTGCCTTGAGCGTAAATATTTTTGATGAGGCTGTCGTGCAGTCGGTCTTCTTTGACCATCATTTCTTTCATTGCCTTTTGGTATTCTTCCAACGTAAGGGCCGTATAGTCGGCAAAAAACAGCAAATCCATCTTGTGTACATGCTCCGCGCCCAGTTTTTGCGATTGGGGCTTTACCGAAGGACGTGTAGCCAAAAGTGCCACTGTAATGGTCGACAAACACACCACCACGAGCAAGCACGTAGGAATAATCAGGTAAGCATTGTCAAACGATTCTCGCACCATAAAGGAGGCCATAATCGAAATAATAATGGCATTGACCGACACCAACAAGCCCGCTTTCTGATCGGCCAACGTACTCAGTTGCATGTGGTTGGCCAAGGTGGAGCGGTACATTGTTTCAACGGTCCGGTCGGCTTTCTTTTTTTTCTCTTTTTTGGTTTTGTCCTTGATTTTTTCAGGTTTGGCAAACTCCATCGGTTCTTGCTCCATAAATGTTGATTGTGTCTATGCTGATTTTGTGAATACGCAATTTAAGAATATATTTACTCATAGCCATCAATGAAGAAAACACCCATTGTCTTCATCGTCGGCGAACTATTTTTTTCTTCTATTTCCATCAATAAACCCTCTATACCCATGCGTAAATATTACTTTATTTTGCTCTTGAGTTTCATTTTTAAAACGGCGATAGCCCAAACTCCCCCTACCGACCTCGCTGACCGCCTCAAGGCACTTGAAGACAACCTTCGTTTTACCGACCAAGCCCTGACCAAAAACATCGACGACCTGCTTTGGTATCAAAAATTGGGAGATATAGCCATCATCGACAAAGTTCGCTACGCCAGTAAGCCCCCGCACGTGGTCAAAAATCCAACGGGACAGGGCGCCAACAATCCCGTGGTGATTCCTGCGTACACTTTTGTCCCAAAGAAATTTTCTTCTTCCAAAAAACTGCCGCTCATGGTACTCATTCATGGCGGAATACACGGCGATTTTAATACCTTCAATGCGCACATTGTCAAGGAATTGATTGACCAAGGCTACATCGTCATTGCCCCCGAATACCGAGGCAGTACGGGCTACGGCAGTGCGTTTTACCGTCAAATTGATTATGGCGATTACGAAAACGACGATGTATTGGCGGGCAAGCGTTGGGCCGTCGAAAACATGCCGCAAGTAGATGCCGAGCGGGTAGGAATTATGGGTTGGAGCCACGGCGGGATGATTACCCTCATGAATATTTTTGACCATCCAGAAGACTACCGCGTGGCCTATGCGGGTGTGCCCGTCAGTGATTTGATTGCCCGGATGGGGTACAAAACCCAGAGCTATCGCAATGAATTTGCAGCCACAACTCACCTCGGCAAAGATGCCTCCGAAAACGTGGCCGAATACCGGCGGCGGTCGCCAATGTGGAACGCCCACAAGCTCAAAACCCCGCTTTTGGTCCATACCAACACCAACGATGAAGATGTGAATGTGCTGGAAGTGGAAGGGCTTATCAATGCCCTAAAAGCCCACGGCAAGAAATTTGACTATAAAATTTATCAGGACGCTCCAGGAGGGCACATTTTCAACCGGATTGACACCAAATTGGCCCGTGAGTCACGCGAGGAAATTTACCGTTTTATGGCCCCACAGCTGTCGCCGCCCAATCCGGTGAAGTAGTGACAAAGCCAAAGGTCTGATTATTATTACAAGGCCTTTGGCTTGAAAAAAAATCTGGTTATTCTGCAAATAGCGTTCCTACGTCAAGAGAAATTCCAGTAGTAGCATTGTGTATGATGCCAGTTGAAATATTTTCCTGCCCTGTAACGGTCATGATTGTAATTTGCTTAAACTGAGGTATAATCACCCATACTGTATCAACTCCCGAAGGGAAATAAATATCCAACGATTTATCGGTTAAATCACTCAATGCCTGACGAGGTGAAAGTATTTCTATTGCCAGTAAAGGAGGTTGAGTAGGTCTTATAATATCTCTTAACCAACTCACTTTATTCCGATGACAAATGGCTACGTCGGGCTTGGCTCGGCCATGAGATAAGTCAAATTCCAACTCGGGCAGAATATCGTATTGTTCATCATAAACACTCAACATTTTAGCCAGCCTGTAGGTAATTTTAGCATGATTATAAGACATAACATCTTCTGTTTCAAATTCTAATGAGGGTGTTTCCATAATCGCTAAATATTTTTTATCTAAGATAAATCAATTATTCAATGATAACAAATCTACCTATTTCCAACCCAATCAATACGTTTTTATAATCTCAGTGAGTTCATCCAGATAAGCCTGTTTTTGCGCATTTCGCCCTGCTTGCGCCGACGCGGTCCAGTAAGTATGCGCCGTTAGAAAACTTACCTGAATTTTGTTCCAAGCCTGTATATCGGCCACCATTTCCCGTTCGCGAAGTTCTTCGTACAAGGAATTGGCAATCGGCCAAAAATCATCCCGCCCCAAATAATCAAGGTCGGCATCGGCAATGATTTGTTCCAGATGCGTATGGGGAGTTTGCGGGATTTTGGTAGCCATCACCATTCCGCAAATTTTTTCAATCTGAACAGTATCGTACCCAAAATGAGGCAACATAAGCCGCGCAATGCGACAACCTTCCTCTTCGTGGCAGCGATAAGTAGTAATAAAGCCCAAATCATGATAAAGGGCCGCTGTTTTGAGCAAAATCAAGGATTCTTCATCCACGATCCCCTCCGCTGCCGCAATGTTAAGCGCCGAAGCCACAACATCGTCGGTATGGTGAGCCCCATGATAATAGAGCGTAGGCGAAAGGCTTTTACGAAGCTTTTCAAGAATATAATTTTCTACGTCTTCAATATTCATTGGTGCCAAAAAATAAAGGTACAATTTTTAGGAAAAGATTGAGATTTCCAATTATTAACGTTTTATGCCCCCTTCAAAATTATATTTCTCAAAATATTCACACACTTTTCAAGTTCCTCTACCGTCGACGATGCAAAGCCCAAACGAGTGGAATTCAGCGCATTGCTAGGCGAATCATGGTGTTTGCCGTTCGAAAAAACCAGTTCTTTTTTTAGCGCTTTTTCAGCCAAAAGTTCCAAATTAATTTCCTTCCTAAATCTACTCCAAACGGCCATACCACCGTCAGGAATCTGAAAATCAAGGTACTCGCCCATCTGTGTTTTCAGTAATTCGCAAAATACATCGCGACGCTCGCGGTATTCGCGCAATGACTTACGCAGATGCCGTTGAATAACGCCGTTTTGGAGCAATTCGGCAAAGCTATTTTCCAAAACCAAATCCCCCTGGCGGTCAATAATCCGTCGCAGTTGGGCCAAATGATTGATGACATTTTCGGGTCCAACCAAATATCCTACCCGAAACGCGGGCGAAATAGCCTTGGTAAATGAGCCACAGTACAGCACCGTACCAGCGGGGTCGGCACTCGCCAGCGGCAAAAGAGGTTTGCTCAAATAATGAAAGTCGTAGTCATAATCATCTTCAAAAACGATGAAACCGTACTCTTCGGCCAAGCGCAGGAGTTTTAGGCGGCGGTCGGCCCGCAAGGCAACAGTCGTAGGATAATGGTGATGAGAAGTAAGATACACCAAACGAACTGGCCGTTTTTGACAATATTGCTCCAACTCATCCACCACCAACCCATGCTCATCAATGGGAAGTTGGAGCAGATTTGCCCCCGCCTGCAAAAAATTCATATTGGCACCCGACCAGCTCAGTGCACCTACCGCCACATTATCCCCTTTTTTCACCAAGCCCGTGGCGACCAGATACAGCCCCATCATTGTGCCGCGCGTAATCAACACATTCTCTTCGGTGATTTTCAAGCCCCGGGTTTCGTTCAAATACAGAGCAAGCTCCCGCCGCAGCCACCCCGAGCCTTTGGTATCTCCGTACCCTAGCCGCACGTACCGATTTCCCTGTAAAAGATTGCTACGATACGCCCTCGTTAGCTCGTTTAGCGGGGCCAACCGAGGGTCTGGGAAGCCGTCGTCTAAGTGAAGCTCCTGCCCTGAAACCAACGCGGGGCGCCATAAATGCGGCAATGCGTCGAAAGAAAACCCCGCCGTTTTAGCGGGGTTTCTGCGCTCTTTTTGCCCGTCAACCAATGGTTGCGGTTTTATTTCGGGCAGATTCTCCACCACATAAGTGCCGCTGCCCGTTCGGCTTTCGAGCCATCCCTGCGCCAACAATTCGTCGTAGGCCTGCACTACAGTTTTACGATGAATGCCCAAAAACTGCGCCAATTGACGCGTCCCGAGTAGCTTTTGACCTGCCCGCAACTCCCCACCGCGAATCAAACTCATCATCTGATTCGCCAGCTGGAGATATGCAGGCAGTTTTGCCGTTTTATCAATGGTCAACAGGCGCTGATAAGCAATCATTCTAGCTTTCTAATCACGGTAATTCAACGCTGGTTTTCGGTTGCCTATCAATGCGTTGTATTTAAAATCAGCACCTCTCCTTTTGTCAAATTCTGCTTTGGCATCGGCAATGGTTTTTTCATTTTCAAACAAATCAATGGCCGTCATCGCCAATGTTTTGGCCGCCACCATCATGCCTTTGCGCCCGATGCTCATTCCACCGGCCGCCACCGCCTGCCAGCTGTGCGCGGGGGTGCCCGGTACCCAAGTGGCAGTACGTAGACCCACCGTCGGCACGTTCCAACTTACATCACCCACGTCGGTAGAGCCACCGCCACCGCCCTCCGTTGCCAAAGGATCCACTTCGGCTGCCGACATAATTTCACGAATTCCCATACCTTGTGAAGTACTGATTTGTTCGGCAAACTTCACTTCTTCGGGCGTGTATTTTACCCCTCCGACTGTTTTCAGGTTGCGGTGCATGACTTGCGACAACACTTCGTTGGGAAGCAGTTCATGCACACCGCTTATGACCTCTTCTTCCACAGTGGTGCCAGTTGCCAACGCCGCACCTTGCGCTGCTTTCTGGACACGCTCCCAAATAGACACAACATACTGACGACTCGGGTGACGTATTGTGTAATATACTTCCGCAAAATCAGGAACCACGTTAGGGGCTTTGCCTCCGTTGGTGATGACGTAGTGAATCCGCGAAGCCGAAGGAACGTGTTCTCGCATCATATTGACGGCATAATTCATTACCTCTACGCCGTCCAAAGCCGAACGGCCCCGATCGGGGGCTCCTGCAGCGTGGGCTGAGATACCATGAAAACGGAATTTAGCCGATTTGTTGGCCAATGAAGAGGAAGAATTGGCACTGTTGCCATCTCCCGGATGCCAATGCAATACCACGTCTACGTCGTTAAACAACCCTTCCCGAACCATGTATATTTTACCCGCACCACCTTCTTCGGCAGGTGTTCCATAAAAACGAATCGTTCCTTTATGCCCCGATTGAACGAGCCAATTTTTTACGGCAATGGCCGATGCCATCGAAGCCACCCCAAACAAATGATGCCCGCAGGCATGACCTGCTATGCCGCCTATCGCTTTTTTGACAGGAATGGAGTCTTGCGAAAGGCCGGGCAAGGCGTCAAATTCCCCCAAAATCCCAATCACGGGTTTTCCTTCTCCAAACGTCGCCACGAACGCCGTAGGAATTTCAGCCACGCCAGCCTGCACTTTAAAGCCTTCTTTCTGAAGTTGTTGCTGAAGCAATGCGGAGCTTTTTACTTCCTGATAGCCTACCTCAGCGTAGTTCCAAATCTGCTTGGCCATCGCGCCATACATCTTTTCTTTTTGGTTAATTTCTTTGATGGCATTTTCGTGGGCCTTATTGGGAACCGTCTGCGCTAACACGCTTCCCATGAGGGAAAATAAAACAAATGCAAAATACTTTCTCATCGTTGGTTTTTAGTTTTAGGTAAAAGAAGTGGACTACTCAGTTTGTCAAAAGTGGACACGTATAGCAATCCAGTAAAGATATAATTTTGTCAAAAAAAAGCCAAATATCCAACCCATGCAGCCCACTCCCCGTACCATCCCAAGTCGCTCGGCCAAACGCGCTCATTATGATGAAGCAACCGTTTATTCCATTCTGGACGAAGCGCTTTTTTGCACCGTCAGTTGTGTCATCAATGGCCAACCATTTTCCATTCCCACGGCCTTTGCCCGCTACGAAAACGTACTTTACTTGCACGGTTCGGTGGGTAGTCATTTCATTCGTGAAATCGAAAAAGGAATTCCCGTGTGTATTACGGTGATGCTGACCGATGCGCTCGTGGTGGCAAAATCGGCCTTTAGTCACTCCGTTAATTATCGTTCGGTTATCTTGTTTTCTAACGCTGAAAAAATTGAAGAATACAATAGAAAAGTAGAAACGCTGAAATGGATTACCGAAAAAATAGTCCCGAATAGTTGGGATTATCTCCGCCCCATGACCGAAAGCGAAGTAAGAAAAACAACCGTTTTAGGTTTCAAAATTGAGGAAGCGTCGGCCAAAACCCGCACTGGAATGCCCAACGACGAAAAAGAGGATTTGGACTTACCGATTTGGTCGGGCTTGATTCCGTTGCGGAGCGGTCGAGGGACTCCCGTTGCGGATGATTTCAGTAAAAATGTACCTTTGCCTGAGCATCTGAGTCATTTATCATAAATGTTACAAACAGGGATAATCAATCAACATGAAACGTTCTGATATTCAGCACATGCCCCAATTTTTTGACCGTTATATCCTGCTCGCCGACGACATCGACGTGGTGGAAGGACTCCAACAAACGGCCAAGCTGTACCACGACGAGGCCATCCGACAGGCCATGCTTCAACTAGGCGACCAAGTGTATGCTCCAGGCAAGTGGACCGCTAAAGACATCCTACAACATCTCATTGACAACGAGCGCATTATGTCGTACCGCGCCATGCGCTTTGCCCGCAATGACAAAACTGCGCTTCCCGGTTACGATGAAGAGTTGTTTGGGGCCAATACCACGGCCAACCAACGCAGCATTGACGATTTATTGGAGGAATTCTTGTTGGTGCGTCAATCCACGATTGCTCTTTTCAAAAGTTTCAGCCCCGAAATGTTGCACCGCGAAGGCATTAGTTTCAACCAACGCATCAGTCCGTTGGCGTTAGGATTTGTGCTGATTGGCCACCCGATTCACCACTTGAAAGTGCTGAAAGAGCGTTATTTCCCCTTGATTCAGGCGTAGATTTCAACATTATTTTAACCTGTACAGCCATGTTTTCTCACAAAGTAAGCCTCGCCGATGCCACCGAAAAGCTAAGCCAACACAACAAAGAGTTCTTGTTGCTTTTTCAAAACGGTACGTTAGAAGTAGAGATGTATAAACCTCATCTTGTCGATAAGCAAACCCCGCACGACCGCGACGAGGTGTATATTATTGCCACCGGCGAGGCTACTTTTGAATTGGAAGGCAAAACCACCGACGTTAAAACGGGTGACTTTTTATTTGTACCCGCCTACACCGCCCACAAATTCACCACATTTAGTGAAAATTTTTCGACTTGGGTACTGTTTTTTGGCCCCGTTGTAGTTGAAGAATAAATTCTAACCGTCGGACAGGTACAATTACTCAAAACATACCCGTCTGACGGAAAATTTATCTTGAACCAAAAATAGCGCTGCCCACGCGCACCAGCGTGCTACCTTCTTCTACGGCGAGGAGATAGTCGCCACTCATACCCATCGACAATTCTATCATGGAAGGATGAGCCGCCTGAAGGCTATCAAAAAACTGCTTTAATCCCTTAAATTCCTGACGAACTTGGTCTTCATTTTCGGTGTTGGAAGCCATCCCCATGAGTCCCACAATGCGTATATTTTCCAAAGCCTTAAATTCATCCGACGCCAGCAATTCGTTGGCTTCTTCTGCCGAAAGGCCAAATTTCGTTTCTTCTTGGGCGATAAAAATCTGAAGCAAGCAGTCAATCACACGGTTATTTTTTGCCGCCTGTTTATTGATTTCTTGTAACAATTTGAAGCTATCGACCGAGTGAATCATGGCCACAAACGGCGCAATGTACTTCACTTTGTTGGTTTGCAAATGCCCAATCAAATGCCATTCAATGTCTTTGGGCATTTGTTCGTATTTGGTCACCATTTCCTGCACCTTGTTTTCTCCGTAGCGCTTAAATCCAGCCTCGTATGCTTCCATGAGCATTTCGACAGGCTTGGTTTTGGTGACGGCAATCAGGCGGGCCTTGGGGGCAATCTCCGCCTTGATTCGTTGTATATTCTCGGCAATTGACATAACTCATTGAATCATTTCCCGTAAAATTACCTCTTTCAGGGACTGAAAAAAAGTGATTTGACGAAAAAGCAAAGGTTTTGACGAGTTACGGCAATACCTACCAAGCCGATTCCAAACATAACAACGAATAACAGAAAAACGACTCATTTTCTTATTGGCATGTTGGCATCAATCTTCGTCAGCCACTCAGTCAACTTTTGGTGTAATTCCTTGGCTTTATCAGGGTTCGCTTTACTGACATCAGTGGTTTCGGATTCATCATTTCTGAGGTTAAACAGCGCCGTTTCGTTGGTTTCGTAGCTTTTTACCAACTTCCAATCTCCTAACCGCACCGCCCCCGACGGTCGACTCAGTTGATTGCTAAAATGCGGATAATGCCAAAAAATTAATCCCCTGTCAAACGCGGCTTTGGGGTTTTTGAGCAGGGCATAAAAACTTTTGGCGTCAGGAGATACGTTCGATTCCTGCCCTAGCATTTCCAGCAGCGTGGGCGTATAATCCGTATTGATAAAATACCGGTCACAAGTCTGCGCGGCTGGCAGGGTGCCTTTCCACGAAATAAGAGTAGGAACCCGAATACCACCTTCGTAGGTAAATCCTTTCCATTTACGCAGGTTACCCGCCGTAGTAGGAATGGGCCCAAGCTCAGGAATTCCCACGCCACCATTGTCGGAAGTAAAAATAATGAGGGTGTTTTCGGCCAACCCTTGCGCCTCCAGCACCTTCATAATTTCGCCGACACCATCGTCCATGCTTTCAATCATCGCGGCGTAATAGGGGTTATACTTGCCTTGGAATTTCTCGTATTTTTTTAGGTATTTGCTCACTTTATCGCCCCGGGGAATCAGAAATACGTGCGGTGCCGAATAGCAGAGGTAAAGGAAAAAAGGCTGGTTTTTATCCGATTTTTTGACAAAATCAAGGGCGTAATCCGTGAGTTTATCGGTCAAGTAAGTAGTTCCTTTGTCTTCAAACGTTTTTTGGAAATTATCTTCGTAGATACCGTAATTGTAGTAATCCAGTCCATTTTTACCAATCATTCGGGAATAATCAAACCCCTGCCCCCAGGGAGCCAACGAATCACCACCGCCCAGGTGCCATTTCCCCACAAAGCCAGTACGATAGCCTTGGGTTTTGAGTCTTTCGGCCAAGGTGAGCTCTGATGCTCCAAGGTACTTTGTCCATTTGGCAGGCAACAGCGGCGACAATGAATCTGTACGCTCGCCCACCAAAAAATTGGTCAGTTTGAGTCGAGCAGGATGCTTGCCAGTCATGATAGCGGCCCGTGAAGGTGAGCACACAGGACAAGCCGAATAACTTTGGGTGAATTTAATACCGCTTTTGGCAATTCGGTCAATATTGGGGGTTTCATTAAAGGGATTACCGTAGCACCCCAAATCTGCCTGTGCCAAATCGTCGGCCAAAATGAAGATGATATTGGGCCGCTTGGTTTGGGCAACACTTTGTTGACTCAACAAAAAGCCCACTGCAGCCACAATCGACAAAATCGCTGATTTATTCATTTTACGAGCCCTCAGAAAGATTTATACTATTCGTTATCTTTCTAAAAGGCAATCCCGTCGTTTTTATCGTGGGCTATTTTTTATTATTTATGATGACTTCCTCAGAATTTTGCACTTTGACCACAAAGATCATTTAGCCTCACTTAGCCAACGACTGTCACACTAACGCGCATACCATTAGGATGTAGCTCTGGAGCGAACTCCTGAGGATAATTCGGTAAAACCATCGACCGCCTCCAAAAAATCTAAAAAAACAGGGCAGTTAATAAGAAAACTGACGGCAACGGCGAGGCCACGAAGCTCGAAGAACAAGAAGGATTCTGGACCCAAACAAAAAAGGCCTTAGAAACGAATCTAAGGCCTTTTTTATACTACCACGAATCACCGTGAATCAATTTAGTGCACCCGAAGGGACTCGAACCCCTATCGATGGTACCGGAAACCACAATTCTATCCATTGAACTACGGGTGCAAAATATGTCTTTCGTTCTAAACTTAATTGACAGTATCACTAACGGCCGACAATCCATTCAAACGGGCTGCAAATATACAATATTGTCTTAAATTGCAAACACGTTCTATCCTTATATTGTTACTATTGTTAGTTCCATTCACTCATCAACAGAACTTTACATGAAAAAAAAAATTTACGTTCTTTTTGCCTGTGTTGCCTGTGTGGGCAGTTTTTTTCTAGGAACAGCCTACCGAGCAGCCGACCAACCCATTACTACCGATATTGCCAATTATGCTTCCAAAGTATTTGGAATTGAATTCAGTCCCACCGAGCGTGATTCGATGCTCGAAAATCTCAACGACCAGCTGAAAGGGTTCGAACGGGTTCGTAAAATTACGTTGACCAACGACGTTGCACCCGCCCTTCTTTTTGATCCCGTACCCGCAGGCTTTGCGTTTGAAAAAGTAAAGAAACCGTTTAAAGCCAGCCTATTAGGCAAGGTGGCTTTACCAGCAGTGCGCGATAGTCTGGCGTATTATACGGTGGCAGAGCTAGGGGAATTGATTCGAACAAAACAAATTTCTTCCGTGGAACTCACGCGTTTTTTTCTGGAGCGTCTCAAAAAATACAGCCCCACACTCCTTAACGTGATTACACTCACGGAAGAGTTAGCGTTGGCCCAAGCCGCCCGCGCCGATGCCGAACTCAAAGCCGGCACTTACCGGGGCCCGTTGCACGGCATTCCTTACGGAGCCAAGGATTTATTGGCAAAAAAAGGCCACCCTACCACCTGGGGCTCTAATATTTACAAAAATCAGCAGCTTCCCTACGACGCTACCGTCATCCAAAAGCTCGAAAAAGCGGGGGCTGTGTTAGTGGCCAAAATGTCGGTGGGTGAATTTGCAATGGGAGATGTATGGTTTGGCGGCAAGACCCGCAACCCCTGGAACACGCAAACGGGCGCCAGCGGCTCTTCGGCGGGTTCTGGCTCAGCAGTTTCAGCAGGTTGTTTACCCTTTGCCATCGGCACCGAAACCCTCGGTTCGATTGTATCCCCTTCCACCGTCAACGGGGTCACTGGACTTCGCCCTACCTTTGGGCGGGTGAGCCGCTTTGGTGCCATGGCCCTAAGCTGGAGTATGGACAAAATAGGCCCCATGACCCGCTCCGTAGAAGATTGTGCGCTGATATTCAACGCCATCCAAGGTCCCGATGGTCAGGATGCTACCGTTCGAGATGTACCCTTTAATTATGAGCCGTTAAAAACCTTAAAAGGAACGCGCATCGGGTATCTGAAAAAGAGCTTTGAATCCAACTATGCCAACCGAGCCAACGACTCGGTTACTTTGGTCAAACTACGCGAACTGGGAGCCGAGCTAGTTCCGTTTGAGCTTCCGTCCTACCCCGTGGGTGATTTGACCATCACCATTGGCGTTGAAGGTGGGGCCGCTTTTGACGAACTGACCCTCACCAACAAAGACGACCAAATGGTGCGTCAAATCAAAAATGCGTGGCCCAATGAGTTTCGCTCGGCGCGGTATATCCCCGCCATTGAGTATGTGCAGGCGCAGCGTGTACGAACCAAAATGATTCAGGATTTGTACCAAGTGCTGAAAAAAGAACAAATTGAGGTGTACATCACGCCCACTTATGCGGGCGGCAACCTTACTTACACCAACTTATCGGGCCACCCCAGCATTTGTTTGCCCAATGGATTTAACCGTAACGGAATGCCCACGAGCATCACCTTTACCGCGCAATTGTACAACGAAGCTAAATTATTGGCCGTGGCTAAAGTATATCAGGATGCCACTTTTTGGCACAAGAAACATCCCAACATTTAAAGTTATGTAGACGAAAAAGGGTTGGCAGATGTCAACCCTTTTTCGTTTTATACCAATTGCAAGGCTAAAATCTGGTCATACACGGCATCCCAAAGCGCTATTCGGCTCTTGAGAGCAGCAATGGCACTTTCTGTGGCCTCTTCCCACTTTTGAGGGTCAGTTCCGCAAAGTTCTTCCACCATCTGCATCGCCAAATGGCTGTGGTGATCGCCATCTACCTCGATATGTCGCTCCAAATAGTACTTAAATTTGGCTAAGCGCACCGAATCTTCCCCGTTCCATTCGTTAATAAACGCTAAAAACATATCCGGAATTAAATCCTCCCGCCCAAACGTAAAAACGGAAGCCACCACGTGTGGTTTTTGAGTAGCAATAAACGCAAACGTTTGTCGTACAAATTCCTGCGTGCCTGCTACTGCCCCTGTTTCGGAGAGTGCATTTACCAGCGTTTTTCCCTCCTGCAACCCTTGTATCAAGGCTTTAATGGCTCTCGAATCAGCGCCCATTTGGAGCATTGCTGCCAAATAGAGTTCAAAGTGACTCATGCGAAAGCCGTTTTCGTCCACGTCGCTTTCTTCTCCAATCACGATTTCATTGATTAAATAACGCGTATTGGCACTCCCAACGGGCATCCAGGGCACCTTAACACACGTAAGTGACTGCTGAAGGTCTTTTAACAGGGACATAAAATCCCACACGGCAAAGACGTGATTTTCGGTAAAAACCCGAAGCTGCTCTATCGTCTGAACGCTTTTATAAATGGGGTGGTGGACCAGTTCTTCCCGAATCGGGGCAATTTTTTGTTGTAGTTGTTGAATGGGCGTCATGCTGTACTGTGTGTTTGTCTTAACTCTTTATGTGTAAACACTAAAAAAAGAAAAAGTTCTAAAAAAAGACAATTTCAGTACTACATACGAATCAGGCCCCCAATAGATGTCTTAGGGATTAAAAATTATTTGATGCATTTCGAACAACCTTTTCAATTTATTCCTTCTTCGACGCGCAATTTCTACCACTTCGCCGTTGGGGAAAGTAACGATACTAAAGCGTTGGATTGTACACTCCTGCAAACAATCTAAATTTACTAAATACGACTTGTGAATACGAACAAACCCATACCACTCCAACGTTGAAACATACGTTCCCAACGGTAAAGAGGTTAAGACTTGCTCCCCCATTTTTAGGTGAAATAGGGTATAATTTCCTTGAGCCACCAAAAACAAAATCTGTTTAGGATCAATCGTATTGTTGCCGTTTTTGGTTTGAAAACGCGGCAAATACACCACATTTTCAAAAGGAGTAACCCCGAGAAAAGTATTCATTTTCGCTTCTTGTTTATTTTACAACACCTGTATTGTCTGTCTGCTGTAAAGAACATATAGCTATCAATCACAACACATAAAAAGCATACAATTATAACAAATCCCTGCCGATTAGCCCCTGAGGCAGTTTCTCAGTATAGCGCCAATCCAGTAGATATGCCTAATTTTTATGCGTCTTTAAGACTACAACTCCTATTACTCGGTCACTTATCCACCTCAAAATGTCATAATTAAAGTAGGATATGTTCCTCAGTAAAGTGTTCTTTCTGTAACGCAGTGTTGTTCTGCACCAGTCCTACAGGTTGCTCAATCAAGAAGTAAGTCTTTGACTCTTTACCTTTTTTTTCAATTCCAAATAGCGTCGACGGGCCACTTCAATGACGCTCCCGTTGGGCAACTTCAAGGCTCTATCGGGTCGCAATCGACAACTTTTCAAATGATACTCATTCACTAAATACGACTTATGAATTCTGATAAAGCCATATTGTTCTAATAATTCGACGTATATATTCAGCGAATGAGACGTAATCACCTGCTCGCCGTCTTCCATATAAAACTGGGTATAGTTACTCTTTGCACTTAGGTACACGATTCGACGCAGGTCAACCACCCGCTCTCCTTCCTTGGTGCGAAAGCGCGGCAAAGCCATTTTGCTTTCGGAAGGCACAACACTTAAAAAAGTATTCATCTCCTCTTCCGTATTTAAGTTAAAACCATCAAACAAGGGATTTTCTGCAGCTCTTCAACAGAACTGCAACGCAATAAACTGATGTCAGCACAGAAGTGACCGTCTTGGTAGGGTATTACGACAAAAACACAGAGCTACTGAAGCCTGTGGCGTTAATAAAACAAGACCAACGGTATCATATCATCATCCCCCAGGTGGGGCGGGACTTAGGTCAGAAGCGGGGGATTGATGGGTGCTTGATGCACCAGTTCGGGTTGCCTCAGACACCCAAACATTCGGACTCAAAAACAAATCCGAAAGGAAGTGAAACATTTCTTTCATTGGTAGAAAAAGGGTGATGTAAAAGAAATGGCAGTATGGTAAAAGGAGGCGGGTGATGATTTGGGAATCGCTCACCCTTACCTCCTTCCCCTTTCTACCACGAAAGATTTTTAGGGCAACAACAACACATTAGAGTTGAGCCAATTTGTCAGGCGGAATAGGTGCTGGGACCGCATTTTTGACCGGTTTGGTGCTTTTCAAATACTTAAATACAGCCTCAATATCCTCTTCCGCCATATTTGTATAGTTTACCCAAGGCATGGGCGGCAAAAGCGGACGCGCAGTGGCCAACCCTTTGGATTTACCCTGGGTTAAAGCGGTTTTGAATTGCTCGTATGACCACGTACCAATACCCGTTGCATCAGAAGTAAGGTTAGCCGAAAAGCTAACGCCCCAAGGCCCCACACTCGCGGTGCCGTCGGGACCAAACAGCATCCAACCATTTTTCAATGCCTCTGGCACTACCTTCCCAATTGGCTGGTCGGCTGGGTGGCCCGACAGATGCAGTTCAGGAATGATTTCGGGGCCTTTCGCTCCCATTCGTTTTGGGGAATGACAATCCTGACAGCCCATAATGCCTACCAGGTATTCGCCCCGTTTAATGATTGCTTCTTCCGATTTAACGGCTACCTTTTCGGTTTTTGCGGGATTTTCTGAATTTGCGGTACAACCAATCAATACAGACGTACTGAACAAAGCAATCGCAACAATGGCATAATGTATTTTTTTCATAATACCGATTGATAAAGGATGAACGAAGAAATGGATTGTATAAAAGGCGTCGATATTTTATTGCATCATCATCAAATCTTCGAGACTCACCACGATGTCGTCGCCCACCTGCTTGATGCTGTATTTCATCGGGTAATATCCCGCCTTGGCAAACTTCGCGGGTAGCGGCATCGTTTTTGTCAGGTTAGGACTACTTTTTAGAAACTCATACGTGACCATCGGTTCCATAAAAGTCAATTTTCCATCGTAGGAACCATAAATCAGCGTCTCGGCAAATTTACCTTTGCCCGATAATTCAGGAGAAGCGGGATCGGCCCAGTGTACGCCCATTTCAGGCACACCTGCTGGCAAACGGATGTAATTGCTCGGGATAAAACCTGCCGCTGGCAAATTATCAAACTTAGCAGGAGCGATTTCATACAACGGGATAGCCTTACGCTCGGCCAACGGTTGTATATAAAAGTGCATATCAAAGTGCGCTACATCGTACACCCCCGGAGGCTCGTGGCCCGTGTGCAGATAATCCAGCATGATATGATCAAAGGGCGTTTTGCCAACGGCTTCGGCTGGCAAGTTCAGCACCAAGGCTACGCCTCCGTGGGGCAGGTTATCCAAGGCACCTTTGGTGAGCGTGAAGCCGATAGAGGTAGGGATGTTGTCGGCTGAAAACCTCACCCACGAGTAAGCTTTACCGTTGCCGAGAGTTTCTTCTTTGCCGCTAAAAGTGGTAGCAACAGGTTCATTGTTTTTGTCGCAACCCGTCAAAAACAACAGGCTCAACAGCGAGAATGTCAATAATTGTTTCATGTTATTGTACTTAATTGTTTAGTAAATAATAGTGGACATCCACTCCCAATCCTGCGTTAGAATGGTGAAGCAAAATTGATCGATTTTGTCAGGCAGATGTTAGCATAAATCGGACTTTCTCTTCCTCATTCTGGACCACGAACGAAGTAATGGCAAAGGCTCTTAGAATAGCCCATAATTTCACTTACTCATTTTGAACTTTCTTTTACTCATTTTGAACAAAAACTGTAAAACAGCTCGGTCTAGGCCCTTTTATTACTCAAAACCAACGTCAAAATTTTATGGTTAAAAGACAACCGTGGCGATAGTTTCAACCCTAAATCAACAAAACAGAGGCTGCCTCAATATTTTGAGACAGCCTCTGTTTTGTTGATTTAGGAAGCTATTAATTTACTAGTTGGGACAATCACCAATGACCGCCTGAAACGTAGTACCCGCTGCGCTGAAGCCTGGCAGGAGTGTAACAGACTGGCTGCCTCGATACTCCACCGTAGCGCCTGACACCTGATTCGTCGCCGTGATTCGGCCACCTGTTTTCAACACTGTTCCGCCCGTTATCGGCTCGCTCACGCTTAGCACGGCAGGTCCAGTGCTGCCTGTGCTTTGGCTCTCATAGCACCCCATATCGACAATCGCCAAGCCCGTTGTATAAGGACGAACATTTCCGTCTAAATCCTGATTCAACGTACTCACCGCGTTGTCTCCTGCATTAATCGCCGGAGAACATGGCTGCAAGCGATAATCTCCCAAATTTACCGTCGGTGCCAGACCACTTGACGTCGCTTTGATAAATCGTGGGTTTTGGTTCAGGTTGCCAGTTCCAGCAAATCCACCTTCCACAATGCTGTATCGAATACTGATACCGGGCGTTGTTTGAAAACCACTGTTGCCCCATAAAATACTATTTTGCAAAGTCCCCGACGAATTTGTATTAAAAATACCTCCAGGCGTACCGCTAACGCTTTGATTGGAGGCAATCGTACAATGCGTCAGTATCGGGGCGCTGTAATTGAGGTACAAGCCACCGCCTAGTCCTTTATTGGAAACAATGAGAAGGTTTTCAAAATGCGGACGCCCCGCCCGTTCCAGATAGATACCGCCCCCGAAGGTCGCTTCATTGCCAACGATAATACTGTTCGTGATACTTACCTCACTGCTGTCTTTCAGCAGAATTCCACCACCGCCAATCGCCCGATTATTGGCAATAACACAGTTCGTTATCAAACCTTTACTCCTGTTAATTGCTAATATCCCACCTCCCGACGACAGCAAGGAGGGTTGGTCCAAATCAGCGCCTTGTGTCGGTACGTAAAAATCAGCGTAACCTTTCTCAATTACAAAGCCGTCCAAACGAGTTGTGTCATTTGTAGCGCTCAATACAACCACGTGGTTTACGTTGTCGCTCAAAGATGAAGTACCGATTTCTCCACTTAATACCGTCTTTTGCGTATTCCAATTCCGTTGACTCAGCTCGGTTTCTGTTCCTACAAAACCTCCGTAAACCTGTATCCCTGAAGGAATCTCAAATACATCTCGGCGCAAAGAGCCTGGCTTATAAGTACCCGCGGCTACCCATACCTGAATATCTTCCCCTGTCAATGCCGAAGCTGCACTCAAACCCGCCTGTAAACTTGCAAAAGCTTTGCTCCAACTGCTCCCATCCTGACTCGGAGAAGTGTTTGCACCGTTGACGTAAATAATTTGGGCAAGATTCGGTGCGACGATAGACACCAATGCCGTGTCTGTCACTTCGGCACAACTACCACTAGCGGCTATTGTATAAGTTACCGTGTAACTGCCAGAAGTACTCGTAGCTAAATTGATTTCCCCAGTTGATGCGTTAAGCGATAACCCTGAAGGGGTAGCGCTGAAAGCTCCACCCGCCGTACCCGTGAGGGTTACCGTCGCTGTGCCTACATTGACGTATGGACTACCCACATAAGTTATAGTAGCCGTTGGCTCTGACACGACATTAATCGTCTGAGAGGTAGACGTCGCTACGCACGTAGGATTGCTTTGCAAACGGACGCTGAAAGTGTAGTTGGCAGGGGACAACAATGAAAATGTATTGCTCAATTGCCAGTTCATCCCATCTTTCGAGTATTCCAAAGTGCCCGAGCCCGTGGCGTTGACCACCGCCGTACCCGTTGGAACCCCGCAAGTCGGCTGAGTCAACGTAACCCCTGTCAGCGTTGGTGCACCCGGCACGACATTAATCGTCTGAGAGGTAGACGTCGCTACGCACGTAGGATTGCTTTGCAAACGGACGCTGAAAGTGTAGTTGGCAGGGGACAACAATGAAAATGTATTGCTCAATTGCCAGTTCATGCCATCTTTCGAGTATTCCAAAGTGCCCGAGCCCGTGGCGTTGACCACCGCCGTACCCGTCGGAACCCCGCAAGTCGGCTGAGTCAACGTAACCCCTGTCAGCGTTGGTGCACCCGGTACGACATTAATCGTCTGAGAGGTAGACGTCGCTACGCACGTAGGATTGCTTTGCAAACGGACGCTGAAAGTGTAATTGGCAGGGGACAACAATGAAAACGTATTGCTCAATTGCCAGTTCATGCCATCTTTTGAGTATTCCAAAGTGCCCGAGCCCGTGGCGTTGACCACCGCCGTACCCGTTGGAACCCCGCAAGTCGGCTGCGTCAATGTCACATCTGTCAGCGTTGGTGCACCAGGTACGACATTGATCGTCTGAGAGGTAGACGTCGCTACGCACGTAGGATTGCTTTGCAAACGGACGCTGAAAGTGTAGTTGGCAGGGGACAACAATGAAAATGTATTGCTCAATTGCCAGTTCATGCCATCTTTCGAGTATTCCAAAGTGCCCGAACCCGTGGCGTTGACCACCGCCGTACCCGTCGGAACCCCGCAAGTCGGCTGAGTCAACGTAACCCCTGTCAGCGTTGGTGCACCCGGCACGACATTAATCGTCTGAGAGGTAGACGTCGCTACGCACGTAGGATTGCTTTGCAAACGGACGCTGAAAGTGTAATTGGCGGGGGACAACAATGAAAACGTATTGCTCAATTGCCAGTTCATGCCATCTTTTGAGTATTCCAAAGTGCCCGAGCCCGTGGCGTTGACCACCGCCGTACCCGTTGGAACCCCGCAAGTCGGCTGCGTCAATGTCACATCTGTCAGCGTTGGTGCACCAGGTACGACATTAATCGTCTGCGAGGTAGACGTCGCTACGCACGTAGGATTGCTTTGCAAACGGACGCTGAAAGTGTAGTTAGCGGGGGACAACAATGAAAATGTATTGCTCAATTGCCAGTTCATGCCATCTTTCGAGTATTCCAAAGTGCCCGAGCCCGTGGCGTTGACCACCGCCGTACCCGTCGGAACCCCGCAAGTCGGCTGCGTCAACGTAACCCCTGTCAGCGTTGGTGCACCAGGAACGACATTGATCGTCTGAGAGGTAGACGTCGCTACGCACGTAGGATTGCTTTGCAAACGGACGCTGAAAGTGTAGTTGGCAGGGGACAACAATGAAAACGTATTGCTCAATTGCCAGTTCATGCCATCTTTTGAGTATTCCAAAGTGCCCGAGCCCGTGGCGTTGACCACCGCCGTACCCGTCGGAACCCCGCAGGTCGGCTGCGTCAACGTAACCCCTGTCAGCGTTGGTGCACCAGGTACGACATTGACAACTAAACTCAAGGCTTCTGAAATACAACCTGAAGCAGTGTTTTTGGCCGTTACCGAATAGGTATTTGGTGCCAATCCACTGAAAGTACCACTAGATTGATACGTCCCACCTACGCTATATTGGATATTTCCACCCGTTGGTGCAGTTACCACAATCGTTCCCGTTGGCGTAGTGCAATCAGGTTGGGCAGTAACCGAAGCCGTTGGTGCCGCAAAAGCAGGACAAGCAACAGTAATGACCACGTCATTTCCCGTTCCTCCCGTATAAGAAATTGTCGCATTCAAACCGCTTCCTAAAAAATTCGCAAGGGTGGCGCCTTCTGCCAAGCCATTGAATGTCCCTATGATGGCATCACTGCCATCGTTGTTGACAATCGTAAATGTTGCCCCACCTAGCGGAATAAACGCATTGATTGTACTAAGTACCAAATCTAAGCCAGTCAGATTCACACTGCCCGCTACATTCAATTGGCGATAATCTGTATCTACCGTGGTACCGTTAATAACAATATTGAGGTCATTTCCTGCGGTAAAGGCAACAGTTCCGGCACTGGCATCAATCCCGGCAGCAGTGGGACTAATCCCTCCGACTGCATTGATATTTAAAATTCCACCGTTGGTATTGAGTGATGAAGCATTCAGATTAACTGTGCCGCCAGAAGTTAGATTCAAGGTAGTATTAACGGCGCGGCTGATGGCCGCGCTGACGGTAATTACTCCGCTGTTGGTATTGCCTACGTTGATGGTTCCTGCGGTGATTCTGTCTAGTTCAGCATCTGTAAGACTAAGTGGACCGCCGAGGGTATTGCTGGATGCTCCAAGGTCAACGCCCACTCCGTTGGTATAAGGCCGCAGGGTTACGCTGCTCGCTGTATTGGTGCTGATGGCAGAAGTGCCCGACATATCGAGGCTATTGGTAATGAGGGTAATATTTCCACCGTTGGTGAGGGTAGAGATAGATCCTTCTGATTCCATCAATATGCCAGTACCGCTGCCTCCTTCGATTCCTGTCACCTGAATAGTACCGCTGGTGGTACTGCTGAGCGCGTCGGCCCCGCTGATAGACACTCCAGCATTGAAAAGCCCCGTAGAACTTCCAGCCGTTCCCTGAACGATAATGGCTTTACCGTTTCCTGCCGTAACAGAACCAACAATTTCTACCCCATAACTACCGAATTGGGCAGTGGCATCGGAACTGCCAACACCTATCAGGGTGATGGTGCCGTCGTTGGTAGTGACAGGGCTATCAATAATAACCCCGTGACTAAAGGATTTGCTGGCGCCTGTTCCCTGTAAATAGATGTTACCCGTTCCGCCAGCACTTATAGGCCCATCCACATTTATACCTGAATTGCCCGTGGATGTTCCCGTACCATTTCCACCCATTCCAATAAGTTGAATATTTCCGTCATTGGTAATAACTTGAGAATTACTATCGTTTATGTTTATACCGTAGTTGAAACTTTGAGAACTGGTCGAACCCGTTCCCTCCATGTATATATCACCTGTACCACCAGCAGCAACACGACTTGCAAAATCCAAACGAATACCTTCATTAGTGTTAGATTCACTCGCTCCTCCTGCTTGCCCCGTAAGGCTGATGTCGCCGTTGGTGGAGGTAATTGAACTTGCATCCAAATAAATACCCAAATGGTAACCGTCAGTACCATTTCCTCCCGTTCCTTGGGCAGTTACAGTACCTGTTCCTCCCGCAGAAATTAACCCTGTATTTTCGAGATATAAGCCATGGTTGTTACCAGAATTAGCACTTCCCCCACTTTGTCCCGTTACCCGTACGTTGCCCCCTGAGGAAGTAATCGTTCCGCCATTTAGATAAACTCCAAAAGTATTTCCTGCTGTGATGTTTGCCCCCGTACCTTGCACAGTAACAGTACCCGTTGCTCCAGCAGTAATCATGCCTGAGGTTTCGACCACTACACCATGTTGATTATATCCGCCCTCAAGACCACCTCCTTGACCTATTACGCTAACATTGCCGCCTAAAGAGGTGATTTTAGAATTAGTACCCGTTACTGACACACCAATATTTTCATTGCCAGCTGCGGCACCACCCGTGCCCGTTAGGGAGATTGGTGCTGTTCCACCTTCTAGCAGGCCTCCATTGTTTACGGAAATTCCTGATTTATAACCTTCAAGACCGCTTTTGCCTTTTATCGTTAGTTGTCCATTGCCAGTTACTTTTAGTGCCCCACCTTGGACATCAACCCCGGCAAAATCGCCTGCTGAAGGCGTCGTCTGTTGATTGGCTTCTACCAACAAGTTACCGTTTTGGGTAAGTAGGCTACTGCCCGCATTGACGGTCACGTTTTTGCTTACTTTAAGCGTCGCTGTGCCCGTGCCTGAAAGCACAAGATTAGCATCAACGGCAAAGTTGATGGCATCTACCCCTGGCGTAGCATCGTCGTTTTGTAAATCCACCTCCAAATTGGCATTGCTGGCAAAGGTGATGTCTCCGTTGAAATTCACTGCATCGTCGCCTGTGCCGCCGTTGATGGTGAGCGATGGGAGATTGCTCGAAAACGCTCCTACGTTGATGATGTCGTTACCGACTGCGGTATTGACCGTAATGCTTGTTTTGCCCGCAAGGGCTATGTCGACGGGGAAGTTGGTGGCGATGCCGCCATTCAAACTAAACTTACGCCCCGTGACGTTGAAACGAATATCAGCGCTGTTTTGGCTGATGTCCAACGTCTCTCCA
Source organism: Runella rosea (assembly GCF_003325355.1). Taxonomy (GTDB): domain Bacteria; phylum Bacteroidota; class Bacteroidia; order Cytophagales; family Spirosomataceae; genus Runella; species Runella rosea. The sequence goes on along the minus strand of NZ_CP030850.1, from coordinate 5,836,400 downwards.
TTGCCCGATACGTCAGTGATGATGAGGTTGTTGCCTGCGGTTGTGATGGTATAGTCAGGATTAACCACTGCCACACTGATCACCACGTCGTTTCCGTCGCCTCCCGTATAGGAAATGGTAGCATTGAGGCCGCTACCCAAGAAGTTAGAAATGGTGGCACCCTGTGCCAGACCTGTAAAAGTACCCGTGATGGCGTCGCTGCCGTCGTTGTTGACAATAATAAATGTATTTCCTCCCACGGGGGCATAGCTGCCGCTGAGCACCAAATCCAAGCCCGTCAGATTCACGCTGCCCGCTACATTCAGTTGGCTATAGTCCGTATCAGCCGTGGTGCCGTTGATGACAATGTTCAGATCATTGCCTGCCGTAAAAGAGGCCGTCCCGACGGCAACATCGGCTCCTGCCGCTGTGGGGTTCACCCCGCCGCCAGCATTGATGGAAAGATTGCCGCCGTTCAGATTGAGCGAAGACGCATTCAGATTCACCGCTCCGCCTGAAGTCAGGTTCATCGCGGTATTGGCAGATCGGCTGATGGCCGTGCTGACGGTAATGGCTCCGCTGTTGGCATCACCTATTTGAAGTGTACCTGCCGTGATGCGGTCGAGTTCGGCATCTGCAAGACTAAGCGGCCCGCCGAGGGGATTCGTCGCAGCTCCCAAGTCGATAGCTACCCCGTTGGTATAGGGACGTAAGGTAACGGTGCCGGAGGCGTTGGTGCTGATAATCGCCGTATTGATTATATTCATACTGTTGGCAATAAACGTAATATTGCCGCCATTAGCCGTTGTCGTAATTTGCCCTCCTGAAACAGATTCAATCTCTATTCCTGTTCCACTACCACCTTCAATACCCGTTACGTTAATGCTTCCACCCGTTGTGCTGCTGATGGTTCCTCTGAGATACACCCCGAGATTTGACGTACCCGTTGAGCTTCCGGCTGTTCCCTGAATACTGATTGCTTTGCCATTACCGGCCGAAATCGTCCCACCAAAATTTAATAATACCCCATAACTTCCGAATTGAGCGGTGGCATCGGCTCCACCTACCCCCACGATCGTTATGGTACCGTCGTTGGTTGTGACCGACCTCCCTATATCTACTCCATGACTGAAAGACTGATTCGCCCCGGTTCCTTCAATGTAAATATTCCCTGTTCCGCCCGCTGTGACGCTACCACTGAGGCCTACACCTGTATTGCCAGTAGAGTTGGCAAAGACTGAAGGAAGGCCTTGGCCGCCCTGTCCAATGATTCGGATATTTCCATTATTGGTGGTGATTTCACAAGTAAGGTTATCAATTTGAACTCCATAGTTATAACTTTCTGTACTGCTCGAACCCGTTCCTTCTACGGTTACTGAGCCTGTGCCACCCGCTGCCACCCGGCTGGCCTCTTCTAATATTATACCTCTATTTCTACTGCTCGTACTCATTCCTCCTGCCTGTCCGGTCAGGCTGATGTTGCCGTTGGCAGAAGTAATGGCACTTCCTGTCAGTTTAATACCTTCATTTCCCCCATCTGTTCCAGTGCCCCCGGTACCACGGACCGTCACGGTACCGGCACCTCCCGCCGAGAGCAATCCCGAGCTTTCAAGGTGTACTCCGTAGTTGCTGCGAGCCGTACCGGTTCCTCCCCCTTGCCCCGTCACGCTTACGTTGCCGCCCAATGAGGTGATCGTTCCGCCATTAATATGTACGCCAATAGCAAAGCCTTTGGATAAGCTTGCGCCGGTTCCTAGCACCGTCACGTTGCCGGTACCTCCGGCGGTAATCATGCCCGAGGTTTTCACTTCTACCCCGCTTTGATTACCACTGCCACTTTCAGGAGCACCAACGAAGCCTCCGCCTTCCCCCGTTACGTTTACATTTCCTCCCGACGAGGTGATTTTAGAATTGGCACCCATGACCATCACGCCTCGGTTTCCATTGGCCATTCCGCCCGTACCTATTACCGAGAGTTGTGCGGTTCCTCCTTCAATAAGGCCGCCGTTGTTGACCAAAATCCCCGATTTAAAGCCCTCTGTACCGTTTTTCCCTTTCACGCTTGCCTGCCCGCTGCCCGTTACTTTGAGTGTGCCACCATTGACATCAACTCCAAAAAAATCCCCGGTTGTGGGGGTTGTCTGCTGATTGGTCTCAACGGTGAGGTTGCCGTTTTGGGTAATCAGGCTGCCACCGGTATTGACCGTCAGGTTTTTACTCACCTTCACCGTGGCCGTGCCTGTTCCTGAAAGTGTCACGACGGCATTGGATGCAATCACTACGGCGTCGGTGCCGGGGGTAGCATCGTCGTTTTGTAGATCTAAGTCCAGATTGGCATTGGCGGCCAAGGTAAGGTTGCCGTTGAAGTTCACGGCATCGTCGCCCGTACCGCCGTTGATGGTGAGCGACGGGAGATTACTACTAAAAGCACCAATATTGATGATGTCGTTGCCGACGGCCGTATTGACCGTAATGCTTGTTTTGCCCGCCAGGGCTAGGTCGGCGGGGAAGTTGGTGGCGATGCCGCCATTCAAACTAAACTTACGCCCCGTGACGTTGAAACGAATATTGGTGCTGTTTTGGCTGATATCCAACGTCTCTCCATTGCCCGATACATCATTGATAATGAGGCTATTGCCTGCGGTGGTGATGGTATAGTCAGGATTAACAACCGCCACACTGATCACCACGTCGTTTCCGTCGCCTCCCGTATAGGAAATCGTAGCGTTGAGGCCACTTCCTCTGAAATTGGGAAGAGTGGCTCCCTGCGCCAAACCGTTGAAAGTACCCGTGATGGCGTCGCTGCTGCCGTCATTGTCAATAATAGTGAAGGTCTCGCTGCCGGTGGGGGTGTAAGAACCTGTTAAGAGTAAATCTACGCCTGTCAAGTTCACCGATCCTGCTACTTTAAGTTGCGAGTACGTACTGCCGGTACCATCACCTTCGGTTGTTCCGTTGATGGCAATTTGTAAATCGCCGGCAAAAGAAAGGGTAGTTGCCGTTACGTCGGTGCCGTTAAAAGTAGGTTTCACGGCTTTGGGCGAGGTGCCGGGGTCGAGTAACAGTGTACCGCCGTTGGTATTAATACTTCCTCCGCTGATGACCACATCACCGCTACTGATGAGTTGTACATTGGTAGCAGTTGGGCGATCAATCACGGCTCCAACGGTGACGTCCCCCGCGGTGGCATCACCGATGATGAGTGTGCCCGTACTGATTCTATCCAATTCAAAGTCGGAGAGCATGAGAGGGTCGGTGACCCCATCAAAACCCCCAAAAATACTGATCTCTTTGCCGGCGGTGAAAGGTTTGATGGTCACGCTGCCGGCGGCAGTGGTTCTGATGTCAGGTGCATTTACAATGTAAAAACTGTTGGTAATGATGGAGATATTGCCGCCGTGAACATTGGTTAGAATGCTTGATACAGGAGCAGACATTTGTTTGGACATGTATATACCATAGGTACCCAGGCTTCCGCCACCGAGCTTTCCGGTCAATGTAATATTTCCGCCTTTCGAAGTGACTAAGCCTTCAAGGGCTAATCCATTGTTGGAAATTCCGGTCCCCGCACCGCCTTGACCGGTGATATCGACCGTTCCGGAACCACCGGCGGACAGTTCACCGTCCGCTAAAAAAATGCCTGCATTTAATGCACTTGCCCCCGAGCCTCCTCCTGTGCCGGTAATCGTGACATTGCCACCCGTATCATTGGAAGTAATTTTGCCTGAAGCCTGCACCGATATTCCCGAATTGGAATTGCCGGTGGCATTTAATCCACCCTGTCCGACAACAGTAACGTTGCCCCCGGCAGAGGTAATCTCACCGGAGCTTGTCACTCGTACCCCCACATTCCCGCCGCTCGTTCCTGAGCCGCCACCGGTACCGGTTACGTTGACCGGTCCGCCCAACGAAAATATACGGGAATTGGCATCGGTTAACCAAACACCATAATTACTGCTACCGCTGGAGGCTCCACCAGTTCCCACGACCATAACGGCATTGGCCCCTTCACCGCCGAGGATTTTCCCTCCCGCCGCCAGTTTGACTCCCTGTTGGCTTCCTGACGCATCATCTCCGCCTTTGCCTTTCACCGTGAGGGTGCCGTTAATAGACGTTTGGAGTTGGGTATTTGTGCCTGTGATGAGCACTCCGATAAAATTACCGGCGGTAGGTATAGCCTGCTGATTGGCCTCGACGGTGAGATTGCCGTTGACCGTAATAAGCGTACTTCCTGTATTGAACGTAACGTTTTTGCTCACTTTGACCGTGGCAGCCCCCGTACCTGAAAGTACCAGATTGGCACCGGTCGCAAACGTGACGGCATCGGTGCCGGGGCTTGCGTCATCATTTTGCAGGTCAAGATTCAGGTTGGCATTGACGGCAAAAGTAATGTCTCCGTTCATAAATACTTGGTCGTCGCCGGTGCCGCCGTTGATGGTGATGGAAGGCAAGGTGGCCGTGAAAGCACCTACATTGATAACGTCGTTGCCAACGCCCGCATTGATGGTTAGGCTTGTTTTTCCGGAAAGCGGCACATCGGCCGGAGTTACGTTGAACGACTGCGCTGCCGCGCCATCTATGCTGTACGTTTTACCCGCGACGTTGAATCGGATGTTACTTCCACCTCCGCTTTCACTCACGGCAAGGGTTTCGCCTGTGCCAGTTACATCGGTAATGACTACGTTGCCGCCGGTGGTAGTGATGGTATAATCAGCCGATTGCACAGTCAGCATGATGGGAACCGCGGTGTCGGTCGTGCATACATCCGAAGCAACGACCGTGATGGTGTAAATGCCTACCGGAATAGTGTTAGGAACAGTCACTGCACCGGTTAAATTATTCACCGTAATGGTGGCCGGAGATGGAGAAGGAGAAACGCTCTGCAGGAAAACTTGGGTCGCGCCATTATCAACTGGGCCGGTAGCCGGAAGAATAGTGCCGCCTGCGCCAGAGCTGATGATGGCATTGTTGTAGGTCAGCGTTGGGGGCGTATTGGCCGTCACATTGACCGTAAAGTTGGCCGTAGCCGTGCCGCCGTTGCCATCGGTCACCGTCAGCACCACCGTGTTATTGCCAATTACCGCGGAACAATTGGCCGCTATGGTGGCGGTGATAGTACCTGAAGTATTGACAATATTGGTCACAGTGATGGCCGTCGGAACCGTCGTCGCCGTGACGACCAGATTTCCGGCGGGCGTTTCGGAGTCGTTGACCGTGGCGATGGTAACACTTGAACCGGGAGTGCTCTGTTGACGGGTAACGGCGGCGGCGGCCATGATGGTGGGGTTGGTATTATTGACCGCAATCACAATTACCACATCATTATTGCCCGAACCGCCTGTATAACTAATGGTCGCATTTAAGCCGCTTTCCCGGAAATTGGAAAGGGTTGCTCCTTCCGCCAATCCGGTAAATGTTCCCGTAACGGCATCGGAGCCATCATTGTCTATGAGGGTGAAGGTTTCACCGCCTACGGGCACATAACTTCCCTCAAAAAGTAAAGCTACGCCCGTCAGGTTCACCGCACCTGCCACTTTGAGTTGCGAGTAGGTACTGCCGGTGCCATCACCTGCGGTTGTTCCGTTGAGGGCGATGCTTAAATCACCGGCAAAAGAAAGGGTCGTTGCCGTTACGTCTGTGCCGTTAAAAGTAGGTTTCACTGCTTTGGGAGAAGTGCCGGGGTCGAGTAATAAGGTGCCGCCGCCGGTATTGAATCCGCCGCCGTTCATCAGCACATCGCCACCGCTGACGAGTTGTACATTGGTGCTGGCGGGGCGGGTGATATCTGCGGAAACCGTGAGGTTACCGCTGTTGCTATTGCCAAAGATGAGGGTGCCCGTGGTAACCTGATCTAACTCAGCATCGCTGAGACCCAGCGGCCCACTGATGGTATTTGAACTCGTACCCAAGTTGATTGGCACGTTGTTGGTGTATGGGCGCACGGTGGTGTTGCCAAGCAATTGGGTGCTGACGGTGCCACCCAAATCCATGCTGTTGGCGATGAGGGTGATGTTACCATCATTCGTCGCCGTGGTGAGCGCAGCCGGAAGTGTATGACTGATGCCAATGCTGCCTGACCCGCTACCTTCGATGCCAGTTACGGTTATATTGCCCCCACTTGAAGTGATTTGAGCGCCGGAACTTGCTGTTTTAACCCCAAAATTGCTGCCACCAGTAGTTCCGCCCCCCTGTCCGCTTACCGTTACTGTACCGGTGCCACCGGCGGTAATGGTGCCACCCAATTCCATCCAAATACCGTAATTATTGTTACCAGAGCCGGTTCCACCACCGACTCCAGTAACGCTCACATTTCCACTGGAGGATGTAATAAAGGTATTTGTCGAACCTGCTACATAAACCCCTGCGTTAAAGTTACCCGTGCCTGCACCGCCCGTACCACTCACGGTCACAGTGCCGCTGCCCCCCGCAGTGATGGTTCCATTTGTGGTTACGGCTACACCCCGGCCAGTAGAACTGGCGCCCGTACTTCCTCCCGAACCCACAACCGATACATTCCCACCCAAGGAGCTAATGCGTGCATTGGTACCTGTGACATATACGCCAATGTTGCCATTGGCTGATCCAGCACCCGCTGAGCCTTCTATGGTGGCCGTGGCGTTAGTGCCACCACTGATCAATCCTCCATTTTGTACCAAAATACCAAATTGGTTGATTACCGAGTCGTTGCCACTTTTGCCTCTGACCGTCAGGGTTCCTGTGCCATTGACCCTTACCGTAGCGCCACTGACTGCTATTCCGATGAAGTTGCCCGTAGTGGCCGTGGCCTGTTGATTGGCTTCCAGGGTTAGGTTGCCGTTGGTCGTTTCGAGTGAAGCTGTGCCATTGCTAAAGTTAATGTTGCGGCTCACTTTTATTACAGCGGCACCGGTGCCTGAGAGCACCAGGTTGGCACTGTTGGTAAAGGTAACCTGATCGGTGCCGGGGGTGGCATCATCGTTTTGCAAATCCACATCCAGGTTGGTATTGGCAGCGAAGGTGATATCGCCATTGAAATTCACCTGGTCATCACCTGTACCACCGTTGATGGTCAGACCAGGCAGGTTGGCGCTAAATGCACCGACATTGATGACATCATTGCCATTGCCTGCATTGATGGTAATGCCAGTTTTGCCGGCAAGGGCAATATCGGCAGGCGTGGTAAACGGCGTTGTGGCACCACCATCTATGCTGTATGTTTTGCCAGTGACGTTAAAACGAATGTTGCTGCCGCTTTGCGATACTTCAAGGGTTTCGCCCGTGCCCGTTATGTCGGTAATAACTACGTTGCCTCCGGTGGTGGTGATGCTGTAATCAGCAGGCAGCGTACCGGTTCCCTGAATGTTAAAAGTGTAGGGGTTTTCGTTTGAATCATCATTGGCAATGCTTACTATCGCCGTTCGCGTTCCAGTAACGGTAGGGTCGAACGTGATACCGAAAGTTGAATTGCCGTTAGACCCAATACTTGCCGCAGAGGGCTGGGTCGTTACAGTAAAGTCAGACGTGTGACCGGTCAGCGTCACTCTGGGGTTGTTGGCGCTTAAGTTCAACGTACCTGAGCCCGTATTTTCAATGGTAAAGGTGCGCGTTACGGTTCCGCCCGTGACCAAGGCAGAACCAAAATCGGTATGGTCGGCGGCAGACGGAGTATTGGTCCCGTCGCCGACGATGCTGTTGCCGTTTCCTCTGAGGTTGATTTCAGGAGGGGTCGCGGTTATATTTATCAAAAATACCGCATCATTTAATGATACCGTACCGCCTATCGTGGAAGATATCCCTCCGCTTGAGTACGGATTTGCGGCCGAACCTTCAAGAGCAACTGAATTTACAAGGCTCAACCCTACAGCCGAAAACCCAAAATAATAGGTTTGCCCCGAAACTACCGGGACGTTGAAAGAGAAATCATGAGGACCCGAGGCTTCTATACCGGTCAGAACAGGACTGCCGGAGCCAATACCCCCACCTGAACTATTGTAAATATTTAAACTTAATGTGGTGCCAACCAAAGTTAACGAAGTGGCTAAATTTAAACGAATATTCGTGATATTACCCGTACAGGACGGAACGAATGAATGAAATGAATTAGGGAGCCCGCCTGCGTTGGTTGACAGTATTACTGATCCTCCGCCTTCAAACTGGGGAATATCACAGGGGCCACAAGAAAGAGCCGTTAAAGTGGCTCCATTGGAGTTTGTACTGCCAGCTCCATTTGTTACCACACATCTGTACATATAATTGTTCAGACCGGTGGTATTACTAATGGATAACGTTGGAGTAGCAGCGTTGGAATAGACCCCTCCATCAGTGATGTTATTGTATTGAGCACCGCCATTGGTACTCACCTGCCATCGATAGGATGTTGCCCCCGTAGCCGAAACATTAAAGGTGGTAGAGGTACCTACGCATACCATTTTACTTGCTGGCGAGTTCGAAATGGCGGGAGGAGTTTCTCCCGTTCCCTGAATACTGAAATTGTAAGGGTTTTCATCGCTGTCATTATTGGCAATGCTCACGGTAGCCGTTCTTAAACCACTTGCCGACGGGTCAAAGGTGATTTGGAAAGTGGTGGTGCCATTGGTGGCTGCCACTGGCGTGGTTGGTAATTGAGTCACCGTAAAATCTCCCGCATTTGGGCCACTGATACTCACCAAAGGGTTACCCGAAAGGTTCAATGCGCCCGTACCCGTATTTTCGATGGTAAAGGTGCGGACAACCGTGCCCGATGCGACCAACTGCGCACCAAAATCGGTGTGGTCAGTAGTGGATGGGCTGGTATCACCGTCAACAATACTGACACCGTTGCCTTTGAGGTTCATTTCGGGAGAGGTGTTATTGTACGTAAACGGCACTACATAAAAGCAAGCTCCACCGTTTGGCGTAATTTTGGCGTACAAGGTCTGCGAACCCGTAGGCAATCCCCCCGATGGGGTGAAAGTATTGGTTGCTTGGGTATATGTACCCGCAGAGGTAGTAGCAGCCTCATTCGTAAAGATGCCATTCACATTGCCATTATACGAAGCACCAAACGTAAAAATTGGAGTGGAGTTGTTGACAACAACTGAGTTAGTCGTATTATTCACACTCCCCACCAGGTTGTTATATTTAAGCACCCCATAATTATTAGTAGTAGCTATGTAGTGCCCCAAGTCGCCTCCCATATTGGCATATCCATAATTATTAAAGACGGAGTTGCCTGAGATATCAAGGTTACCCGTAGTTTTAATAACGCCACAGTTCTGATTCGTAAACGTGGTTGCGTTTACTATTTCAATTTTACTGCTGTTGATAGTACCGCTATTGCTACTGGTTGTATTTTGGCCGTCTAGCACTAAACCAATATTTGAACCAGTTGCATTGATAGTCGCATTACTCTCATTGATAATTTTTCCTCCTGCTCCTATATAAACACCTCTGTAACCCGAGGCAGTTAGCGTGGCTCCCGTTTTGTTATTGAAAGTTCCTGCAAGATACCCCCCCCAATTTTGAGCACCATTGGCCGTAAGGGTTCCATAATTATCGAATATTGTGGTAGGAGCTGCCATATAAACCGTGTACTGATTTTGAACACTGGGATTGGTATTTGTGACAGTGGTGCTACCTCTATTAATGATCTGGGCATTGTCAATTAAATAAAGACCAGTGTTACTGTTTTGGACTATTAAATTAGCCCCTGTTTCTATTGTCAATCTCCCATTACCTGTTATGTTCACTTGTTTAACTGCAGCATTTGTACCCGTCGTAATCGTCGGGTAGGTACTAGAAGTAGGAATGACCACCGCATTCCCAGCCCCTGGCACACCATTGGGAGTCCAGTTGCAGGGGTTTGTCCAGTCGGAGCTTACCGATCCATTCCAGCCCATGTTATCTGTGGCCGTGGCTAATTGCGCACAGCCATTTTGATAAACAATAGGTACAATATAGCTGCAATTGTTCGCCGTCGATGTTATTTTTATATAAAGAGGAACAGACCCTGCTGGAAGACCATTTGAAGGAGTAAAGGTGTTGGTAGTCTGATTGTAAGTACCTGCCGAGTTGGAGAGTCCTGCATTTGTAAAAATCTCAATTGTACCATTATAAGTACCATTATAGGTAAACATCGTGGTAGCGGTGGGGTTTGCATTTACTCGTACTGAGCCGCTATTGGTGGTGATTGGATTATGAGTTAGCGTCCCTCCGACAAATACCACGCCGCCGTTTTGATTCGTAAATGTTCCTACCGCGCCTAAATTCCCTAATGTTCTGAACAGCCCAGTATTGTTAAAAGAGGAGATTCCTGCGCTATTCAGCAACATTTGTCCGCTATAGTTAGCAAAAGTAGCACACGCGTAATTGTGGAAGGTGGCATTGGAGGGATTGGAGCCATTATTGCCAATTTGAATAGGAGTTGCATTGGTAGAATTGACCACAACTGCCCCATAGTTATGGAAAACGTTGTCATCAAGACCCATCTCAAACGTACTGTTGACCCCGCCGCCCCCGCTTGTTTCAAGAATGAGTAAGCCATTGTTGGTTACGGTGGCATATTGCACCATATTAAACTTAGTCACCGTAGATTCTGTACTGCCCATACGCAGTTCGGAACCTTGACTGATAGTCAGCGAAGCTTTATTGCCGAAACCGCCATTGAGGCTGATTGATTTGGCCGCGGCATTTGTCCCAGAAGGAATGACGACGGGTACGGCATTAGAAATCACCACGGGATTGGTTTGAGTGGGCACACCATTGGGCGTCCAGTTGCAGGGGTTTGTCCAGTCATTGCTGACAGAGCCATTCCAAGACATTGATTGAGTAGCGGTAGCTACTTGGGAGCACGTAGTTGACCCCGTTCCCTGTATAGAAAACGTATAGGGATTTTCATCACTGTCATCATTGGCAATGCTCACCGTAGCGGTTCGCAGTCCACCGGCTGAAGGGTCAAAGGTGATTTGGAAAGTGGTGGTGCCATTGGTGGCTGCCACGGGCGTGGTTGGTAATTGAGTCACCGTAAAATCTCCCGCATTTATGCCACTGATACTCACCAAAGGGTTACCCGAAAGGTTCAATGCGCCCGTACCCGTATTTTCGATGGTAAAGGTGCGGACAACCGTGCCCGATGCGACCAACTGCGCACCAAAATCGGTGTGGTCAGTAGTGGATGGGCTGGTATCACCGTCAACAATGTTGACACCATTGCCTTTGAGGTTCATTTCGGGGATAACAATCGTTACCGAAGCAGTGGCCGTCACCGCATTGCAACTCCCTGAAGCTGCCACGAGATAAGTAACTGTATAGGTACCCGGCGTACTCAAACTTGGGGTGATCAGACCGGTATCTCCGTTCAGATTCAATCCCGCCGGACTTGACGTAAATGTGCCCGTAGGTGTACCGGTACGATTGACACTGACTGTACTGCCGTTTGTTGAAAATGGAGAACCTGAATAGGATATACTGGCAGTAGGTATCTGACAGCAGCTAAGGCTCGCCGACGAAACTGTGTTTGCAGTGGTGCTATACGGGGTAAAGTCAAAATCACTGGTCGAATAAACGAGCCCACTGATAGCTACCGTTTCTTTTCGCAGAGCAACCCCCGTCCCACTCGGATTCGTTGTGTACATCGGTCCATTTGCTGCTCCCCAATAGTTATTTTCAAAATTATAAAAAGTCAGGTTATCAGCCGTACCGTAAGGACCGTTTGGCGATATTCCGGCTTTGTGCGTAACCCCAAAGCTGCCGCTCGTCAGGTTATAAAAATTATTGTAATTTACATAAGTTGGGTTAGCGGCAGACGCGCTTTCCCACCCTGCAATATCTATGGCTAAGCCATTGAAAGAAGTCGATACATCATTATACATGATATTTTTACCTTTGACATTACTCGAAAGCACCGTAATAGCCCCACTGCCCAAACTTTGTCCGGTATTGGCGTTGGTGATGGTATTGTGCGTAATGTAGGCATTGGTCGGATAGTAACCCGGCGTTCCGGAGGAGAAACCAATTTGAATCCCCGCATCTACGGTACGGTTAATTCTGTTGCCTGAGATAGTTACGGCACCATCCAAATTTGGAAAACTACTCATGGATTGATAGCCACCGTAGCCATCACACAAAATACCCGCCCATTTGGTATTATCAATAATATTATTCGAAATCAAAAAACTATTCCCAGCTTCACCTAACCAAATGGCAGTGACTGGAGAAGGAGTCGGGCAGTCACCCATTGCATTATAAAAACCGATATTTTCAAAATAGTTACCCGTAATATCCCAGGCACCTCTGTTAATGGGGACGCCCGTGGGGCCACCGGTATCCGTTTTTATACCATGTCCTCTTGTATTGGAAATTTTATTGTTCCTTATTTTTAGATTCCCCGACTGAGAATAGGGACTTCCCGTAGCAAAATTGGTGTCCCAAAAACCATTTACCCGCACACTGTCAAGATGTAAGCCTTGAATCTGGGTATTTGCGGCATTATCGGTAAATATTCCATACCCAACCAAACGGGCATCGGAAGTACAGTGATTTCCTGTTTCCGAGGTTAAGGTAATCCCTTTGTTTTCAATGGTCAGATACAGATTAAACTGCTGGCCTGTTCCTGAGAATACACAGCTATTGGATGTAGCTTCGTTGGGGTTTCGGTATAAACCGTTTGTTATATACACAATATCATCCGTTACGGCGGCATTGATGGCACTCTGTATATCGGTGTAGGTGTTGGCAAAAACAGGATAGGTTACGCCATCTAAAGTAACGGTTGATGGGCGGCTTGCTCCCTGATTATTTACCCATCGAACTTGTGTGGTCGATTGCCCTATTCCCGAAACATTAAAAGTATAAGCACCCTCGCTGCTGTCGTTATTATTGACAGTTACTGTTGCCGTTCGTGTACCGGTAGCAGAGGGGTCAAATCGTATGGAAAATGTGGTACTTCCTCCCGCAGGGATACTCAAAGAGGGGCTTGTAGTAACGGTAAAATCACTTGAATTTGTACCTGTAACAGAAGGATTTCCAGTCAAGGTTAAAGTAGTGGTACCGATGTTTTCTATTGTAAAAGTTTGCGTTACAGTTGCTCCGGAAGTATACTGTCGGTTAAATGACGTATTATCGTCCGTCGAAGGGCTTGTATCTCCGCTCAAAATAGTCACATTTCGACCTTTTATGTTTATTTCTGGTTGAGCAAAGAGGGAATGGCTCAGCATCAAAGCCATAAAAAGATAAAAGAGTTTTTTCATTGGTAGCAAAATTTAAAACTTGTTAGAATGGGTTGTGGATCATAGGTCGTGGAAAAGGTCCTTTTAATCCTTTTAGATGGTAGCAGTAAAAGATTTTTGGGCGCAACTCCCCACTTGACTACTTATCCTTTTTTTGAGCCCCACATGGCGCCTGCGCGCCACTTCGATTACCTTACCATTGGGCAAGCGAAGCTCCCGGTTGAGGTTTAGGCGGCACTTACTCAAGTGATAGCCGTTGATTAAATGGGATTTATGTACCCTGATAAAACCGTAGTCTTCCAGCAGCAAGGCATAGCTACTCAGCGACAACGACGTCAGGACCTGCTCGCCGTCGTCTAGGTAAAACAGCGTATAATTCAACTGCGCACTCAGGTACACAATCCGGCGTGGGTCGATGGCCCGCTCGCCTTCTTTGGTTTGAAAGCGCGGCAAATACACCGCACTATCAATCGTTGGAATAAATGATTGAACACTCATATTATTTACTATTGCAGTCGTTCTGAAAAAAGTAGGGTAAAACAATTCAAGACTAATTACACCCTCCTATTTGGGAGAGAAAGATTACCCCGTTGTCTGCCGCAAAACCTGGGCTAAGCGTGATGGCATTGCCTGCCTGATAGCTCACGCGGGCGGGTGCCGTCAGTTTGTTGGTGGCCGTGATGGTTTGAGCAGCTTGTTTGGTGCCTGCGTTGGTGTTGATGTCGTCGGTAGGGCTCACCAGCGTCAGGGTGGCTGGAATTACTGACAGCGTTGCCACGTTTGAGTTGGTACTGCCTCCTGCTCCCGTAGCCACACAGCGGTATTGGTTGCCGTTAAGTCCAGTTACGTTGCTGATGTTGAGGGTTGTGGTTGTGACGTTGGTGTAAACTCCCGATGCAGCAACGTTTGCCCAATTATTGCCTCCGTTGGTACTTATTTGCCACTGATACGATGAGGCATTGGCAGCGGCTACGGTAAACGAAGTTGCTACTCCAGCACATTTGTTTGCGCTACTCGGGTGAACACTGAAAACTGGGGCAGGGATTGTTACTACGTACGTAAATGGAACTACGTAAAAACAGGAACCGCCACTCGGGGTAACTTTGGCGTAGAGGGTTTGTGAGCCACCCGGCAACGCTCCCGAGGGCGTAAAGGTATTGGGCGAGGTAAACATCCCAGCCGAAACGGTGGCATTGGGGTCGGTAAAAATACCATCAATGATGCCGTTGTACGTACCTCCATAGGTAAAGATCGTGCTGTTGGTGGGGTTATTATTGACAATCAACGAAGGATTGGTGGCGTTGATAATGGTGCCAGAAACAGACCCTTTTATCAACACACCGTTGTTGGTAAAGGTACCACTCGCCGATACGTTACCTCCCACAAAGGCATACCCCAGGTTGGTAAAATTTGCTCCTACGTCATTGTTTAACGCATTCAATACGTTTAGTCTACCGCAACTTTGATTGGTAAACGTGACGGAATTTCTCAGGCCAGTAGGGGAAGAGGTCAAGGTGATGAGCCCAGCATTGTTTACGGTGCCGCTCCTGTTGTAAATCCCTGTGCTTGTATTCGTGATGGTGGTTTCTCCCGTAGCAGTATTGGTAAATGTTGCATCAACCAGCATCCCAGAACTTCCTATAGCGGCTATCGAGCCCAAGGTTATTTTTCCCGCATTGGTAAATGTCCCCGATCTTACAAACAACCCAGAGCCGCTTGATCTATCGAGCGTAATTTCTCCGCCCAAATTGTTGTTAAAAGTAGCATCATTTAAAAAGCCATTATTAGTCAATGCAGCGTTGGCCCCGATGATTATTTTTCCGTAGTTATTAGTCGTTCCAGCACTATTGGCAAACCCACTATTGGTCGTTCGATCTATTCTTATTTCACCGGTAGATTGATTATTAAACGTACTTGAATTACTCACTCCGTTACTTCCCGTACTTGTGTTGAAGCCTACAATGATTTTGGCCACATTGTTAAACGTTCCAGCGTTATTATTTAAACCCGCCGAAGTGGCATTATCTATTCTCAATTCGGCGGCGGCATTGTTGTTAAAGGTTCCCTTATTTAACAAACCGTTGGTTCCTGAGCTGGTCGTAGTACCGATACTAATTATCCCGTTGTTTTCGGTTGTACCGATGTTATGAAACGCCGCCACGATACTTGACACCGTTTTGGAGCCATTTACGGTAATGCTGCCGTTGGCGGCAATGGTCAACAAAGCTCCGGCCTGAACTTCTACCGACTTGGCCACTGCATTGGTTGATGCCCCAATGATGGGGTCGTTGGTTGTATTGGGGATGACTACGTCATTGCCTACTGCGGGCACACTGGCCGGCGACCAATTACAGGCCTGACTCCAATCTGTCCCGAAAGTGCCCGTCCAAGTAAGCGTGCCAGTCGGGGTATTTACGCCCGTTATGACCGTCAATAGGGCGGCATTAGAATTGACAGAACCGCCAGTGTTTGTTGCTACGCACCGGTACTGATAAGTGTTTAAGCCTGCCGTATTGCTGACATTCAGCGTGGTAGTGGTCACATTGGTATAGATAGCGTTGGCCGTGATGTTGGTCCAATTGGTGCCGCCATCCGTGCTTACTTGCCACTGGTAAGAAGTAGCTTGATTTGCCGATACCGTAAAGGATGCCGCCTCTGGCGAGCATCTTATAACATTGGAAGGTTGAGCCGTAAAGGTTGGCAAAACCACATACACAAACGGGACAATGTAAAAACAGGCACCACCGCTGGGTGTGATTTTGGCATAAAGTGTTTGAGAACCGATGGGCAAGCCTGCATCTGGCACGAAGGAATTCAAAGGGGTAAATGTGCCAGCTAAATTTGTTGCTGCTGCATCAGTATAAATGCCATTGATGGTACCGTTGTAGGAAGCACCTCCATATGTAAAAATAGGCGTGGGACTATCTTTAACAATGATTGCCGACGTACCCGTATTTGAAATATTGGTTGTCCCCGCAACGGTTCCGTATTTCAGTATTCCTGTATTATTAAACGTTGAAGTTGTGTATATTTCATTGATTACATGGATAAAACCCGCATTAGTGGTAGATCCAGCATTGGTGTAATTCCCCGCACTTACGACTATTTTACCGCAGGCATTGTTGGTCAATGATTTACTACTCGCAACCGTAATACCTCCAGTGTTTATATTTACAATGCCATTGTTTGTGAAAGAATAGAATCCACTTATGGAACTACAGTTGCTGTTGATTGTGCCATTATTTGTTATCGTAATTCTATTGGTAGATACTCCAGTGGAAGTAAACCCATTACCGTTGATGACATTCAACACCCCTCCACTGTTGTTAGTTACATTAAACGTTCCTCCGCCATTTGAAAAAGGAGCTCCGTCGGAATTAACAGTGAGCGTTCCGCTGTTGTTTACTGCAGAACCCGTTTGTGAATAAATCCCTCCTGATGCAAAGGGTAAACCTCCTGGGCGTTGAATATCCGTCGTACCGTTGTTGGTAAAGGTGGCAGCAACAAGCCTCATTCCATCGTTAGTGTTGCCTCTCACGTTCAAAACCCCTCCGCTGTTCACTGTCAATACAGCTCCCGTACTTAGGGTGATATAGCCCGTATTGGCCGTGGTTCCCGAGGCTATCACGGGGTCATTCGCAACGTTATTGATAAGCACTTCATTGTCAACCGTGGGCACACTACCTGGCGACCAGTTGCAGGGCGTATTCCAATCGGTACTGACCGCTCCAGTCCAGGTAATGGTCCCCGTCGAAGGCGGAGTAGTGGCTGGATTGAGGGTGATAGAGGCCGAGTTTGAGTTGGTGGTTCCACCAGCACCCGTGGCCACGCACCGATAGATAGAGCTGCCCAGCCCAGCTGAGCTGCTGATATTCAGCGTCACGGTCGTTACATTCGAGTACGTTGCATTATTAGAAAGATTGCTCCAGTTGCTGCCGTTGTTGGTACTGATTTGCCATTGATACGAAACGGCATCGGTAGCAGCCACCGTAAACGAGGTAGGAGATCCGCTGCACACCGCCACGTTGGCCGGATGAGTGGTAAAAGCAGGCGGCAGCGTGTACACAAACATAAACGGGACAATGTAAAAACAGGCACCGCCGTTGGGCGTGATTTTGGCGTAAAGTGTCTGAGAACCTATAGGCAGGGTATTATCCCCCAGAAAGGTATTGGGCGCCGTAAAAGTCCCCGCCGACTCGTTGGCCAAGGCATCTTTAAAAATCCCATTGATGATTCCGTTGAAAGTGCCGCCGTAGGTAAAAATAGGCGTGGGCGTGTCATTTACTCTGACCGAAGCGTTACCAGAATTGGGTATCGTTCCCGACGCAGACTTCACCACTCCCGTATTGGTTGCTGAGCCATTGTTGGATAATGTCCCCGTAACGTGTAAAAACCCTGCGTTGGAGAGGGAACTGCCCGACTGGTTAAAGAAAGCGCCAGTTACTTTAAACTTCCCGCACGCCGAATTAGTAAAAACCGTCATATTATAGAGTTCTACTGAACCAGTAATATCCATTGTACCTCCGTTCGTGATTGAGCCTGGCTGGGCAAAAATTCCCGAATTAGTGGAGGTTCCCGTGAAAGTCGCCCCCGCCGCGTTGGTAAAACTCACACCAGCACCGCTCATACGAATCACATCCCGCCCGTTTGAGGTAACATTTCCGCCCGTTTGATTGGTAAACGTACTTCCTGCAATGTTGAGGGCCACATTTTCCCCCGCATTGATGGTCAATATCCCACTATTGATTACCGTTCCTCCAGTGGTCAAAGACATCCCTTCCAGACCAGAGGTAAAAGTGGCAGTGTTGGTCACCGAAAGGGTACCGTTGTTGGTCAGCGTGCCCCTTATTACACTGACCGCATCACCACCGTTTGTAGAAACCGTCAATGTTGCGCCGCTGTTGATGGTCAATGCACTGCCCACCACATCCATATTGATGGATTTCGCCACGGCATTTCCCGATGCAATGATGGGGTCCGGACTTGCGATAGTGATAAAGACATTGTCGGTTGCCGTAGGAGCACCGGCGGTTGCACCAGCGGAGGGAGTCCAGTTGGCGGCGTTGTACCAATCAGTACTTACGGAGCCATTCCATGTTTTGATCTGGGCACAAAGTTGTTGACTCGTGAGCAAAGTCACGACGAAGTAAAAGAGTTTTTTCATTTGGTAGAAAGAAAATGCTAAGGGTGAGATAGGCTTATTAACTTCGAGGGAGAACTGAAAAGCGGGGATTGATTTTAGGTTATAATATCGCCCCCCGACTTTTCCTCTTTCTACCACGAAAGGTTGTTAATAGGTACAAAAACCGCGCACCTAGAGTGCATTGACATTATTCTTGATTTTAGGCACTGTTTTAAGGTAGGCGAAAATGGCCTTGACTTCATAGTCAGTCAGGGTGATATGAGGCTGCATGGGGTAGCGCAAAATGCCCCCGTCAGGTTTTTTACAAAATCTAACCGCATGAACAAACTGCTCCTCATTGTATTTTTTGGCGATACCCGTCTCCTCGTCAAAGGTTAAATTGGCCGTAGGAACAATTTTGCCTTCCAAATCGGGCATTTTGATGCCGCCTCCGTAGAAGCCAAACGATTTTTCGGGATGAAGCGGGTCTGCCTTGGCCAAATCGCCCGAGTGACAGGCGTAACACGCAATGAGATCGTTGGCAATATACTTTCCAAACGCCACCTTGTCGGTTGAATCAGGCACCAAAATCGGTTTCGTAATGGGCTCAATGGGTTTCATTACGGTATTCGTCAGTACTTTGAGCAAAAGACTAGGCTCCTGCTCATGCCCTTCCCCTTTGGTAGCTTGAACGGGAAAACGGTCTGAATGCAAATAGGCAATGATTGACTTCAAGTCTTCGTCGGCCATGCGCGGAAATTTGGGCATAATGGGTGCGTACTGCCCGTTACGTTTGATTCCCGTTTTGAGAAAATACATGATTTCTCCATCGGTCCAGCTCCCGATACCATCTTCGGCATCTTGGGTGATATTGAGCGAATAAGCCTTACCAAACTCCGCTGGCAAGTCGTCAATATGCTTACCTACCAATCGGTTGTCTTGGTTGGCATGGCAGGCATTACACATCACTAAGGCTATTTTTTCGCCACGTGCTACCCGCTGGGGGGTTACTTCTACTTTGACGTTTTTGATGTTTTCGGGGATATTGACTTCGTAAGAAGGTACCCCTCGGAAGTTGACAAACAACAGGACCAGACCAACCACGGCCAACAAAACGGCCACGACTTTGAGCAGAAGAGTTACTATTTTTTTCATGTTTCGTTGTGATAGAGTTTGCAACGATACGTATAGACTTCTGCATCATCAGGCGATCTCGACTCGCCGCAATGAAGAGCGCTTCAATACGTATTTCATCATAAATTGAGTATGGTTCTAAAAAACGGTCTAGGAAAACACAACACTGTTTGGGTGAGTGAATGAGACAAAATTGGTCGATTTTGCTCGCCAAGTGTTAGCACAAACTGGACTTTCTCTTCCTCATTCTGGACCGAAAAAAAAAGGGCACAAAGGCTCTCAGAACAGAAGTCGATTTCTCTTCCTCATTTTGAACTTTCTTTTCCTCATTTTGAACAAAAAGCCTTTTTTTGAAGAAATATGGCTTTTTTAGTACTGGAAGGGTAACATTCAAGCACAGGCTTGAGCGGTTGAGTCGGACTGACAAAAAACCGATTTGAACGCGTATTGATTTTTAAAAAATTAAGTAATAAAAGGAAAGAAACCCTTCAAAAGAGCATTTTCAGTTCCACTCCGACGGCGTTTTACCAAATCTTTCCTGAAATACTTTGGAGAAATACGGCAGGCTTTCAAAACCTACTTGATACGCAATGTCTGATACCGTTCCTGCCCGGCTGCGCAGCAATTCCGCGGCTTTTTCTAAACGATAATTTCGCACAAACACCGTTACCGTTTGGCCAGTTATGGCTTTTAGCTTACGCCTTAGCTGCACCGACGTCATGCTCATGGCCTCGGCAAAGGTCTCTACATCAAAATTGCTGTCGGCAATTGAACGCTCTACCACCTTAAGTGCTTTTTCCAAAAACACATCATCCATCGAAGGCCCTTTTAACGCAGCCGGCGATGGGTTAGTCAACACACCGTTTTGGCCGTATTTCTGTTGCAAAAGCCGCCGCTGTTGCAACAGATTTTGCACCCGTATTTGGAGTTCATTCGAGCTAAACGGTTTGGCCAGATAATCATCCGCGCCGAGCGTCAATCCTTCCAGACGGTCTTCGAGCGTTGCTTTCGCCGTCAGCATTACCACTGGAATGTGGTTGGTACGCGGGTCCGTTTTCAGCGCTTGACAAAACCCGAAACCGTTGAGGTGGGGCATCATCAAATCACAAATCACAATATCAGGCACCAACTCAAAGGCCTTTCTTAATCCCTCTTCTCCATCCTGCGCTTCTTCTACCTGATAGCGCTCGCCAAAAATACCGCGTACGTATTGTCTTAGATCAGGGTTGTCTTCCACAATCAACAAGATGGGCAAATCAAGCCCCCCCTCCGCCGCAGCCGCCCCCTCCAATACGGAATAATTGACGATTTGCTCAAAGGTCGCTGTTTTTTCAACCATCCTCACGGGTTCATTTTTGTTCAAATATTGGCTCCAAGTGGCGGCATCGCAGGGCAATGTTACCACAAAAGTGCTCCCTTTTCCCAATTCACTTTTCACTTCAATACGGCCCCGCAACACATCTACCAATTCTTTTACCAGCGCCAAGCCAATGCCTGTTCCTTCAAAATTTCGATTATTGCCTTGGTCCGCCTGATAAAACCGGTCAAAAATAACTGGAAGGCGCTCGGTCGCAATCCCGATACCGCTGTCCTTGATTTTGATGATACAGTCGCGTTCGGTATAATCTACCCGCACTTCAATTCGGCCTTTCTCAGGGGTAAACTTAAAGGCATTGGAAAGCAGATTGGTGACGATTTTTTCGAGTTTGTCGGCATCAAAATAGTCGATTCGGGTAGGATGACTCTGTTCGTACTGAAAAACAATGCTTTTACTCTGCGCCAACGACTCAAACGAAGCGAGCAGCTGCCGCAAAAACTGCGACAAATCAGCCTGTTGTATCTCCACCGTCATTTTGCCTGCTTCTAATTTACTCAAATCAAGCAATTGGTTAATCAAAGCCAACAGTCGCTCGGCATTTTGCTGCATGATGCGAAATATTTCACGCTTGGGAAATTCCCTTTGCAAGTCATTCAGCGGCGACAAAATGAGCGTGAGCGGGGTACGAAACTCATGAGAAATATTGGCAAAAAAAGTAGTTTTGAGCGTATCAAGCTCTTTGAGACGGGCCGACTGTTCGATGTTAAACGTTAATTGTTGTTCGGCCAGGCGTTTATTCTGTTCGGTATTTCTAAAAATCCGTCCCAAGAAAATAACAAAAACGAAAATTTCTCCCATGAAAAGCAGATACGCAATGCCATAGATTGGCTGATACTCTATCCAACCCAATAATCGTACATACAGCAAAAAATAGCTTATCAACCCCAAGATAAATGGAAGAGCGTAGTATTTGCCAATGGAGATTTGTTTGATGATACAATAAATGTACAAAATGATGAAGTAAATAGCGGAGAAAACGATGGTATACAACCCTGCTTTTAGCCAATACCATTGATAATCGAAAAAGACGATAATCCCATCAAACACGGTAAAAACCAATATAAAGCCAATCAGGATTGAATGCCATTTGGGAAGTTTGTTAAGGGCTAATGTAAATAAAATAAAAAGCCCCGACCCCATGGTAATCGAGTTGTAGAAGAGAAAATCTACTTTTTTTGCTACATCTGGATTGTCAGTATAAAGGGGCCCCGCGATGTTCAAATAACCCCAAAATGCAAAAGTCTTGATGACCGTATGCAGAGAGTAGAGTCGGAAAGGCAAATCTTTGATAACAAATAGACTCAGCGAAACCACCAAAAAAAGGCGAAAAATAACCAAGCCATTAAAAAAACTTTGACCAGCATAATCATCCAATCTGGATTTATAATGAGACTCGGCAGAGTGTATTCTCAAATTACCATAATGCCCGCGCTTGCTTGTGAGCTTGATATAGACCGTTTTGGTTTGTTGCGGGCCTAGCTCAAAAGCGAATTTGGGTTCTTGGTCAATCATTTTTCTTTCCTTTTCAAGGGTCAGAATTTTTTGTTGCTTGTGCAAGAAACGCTGGTTGGTGCTATCTGAGATATAGAAATCAAGCTGCTCAACCAATGGATTCCCCCACACCAAAAACCAGTTTCTGTTTTGAGAATTGGTGTTTTTTAGCTTAAATCGTACCCAAAAGGTATCGTTGGTGTAAGGGAAAATAAAATGGTCTTTTGTGGACTTTTGATAGTTTTTGGTGATTGCCTGCCCTAAAATCAACTGTGCAGAGGAGTCTCTGAAAATTTCTATCGAGGTTGTAATATTGATAGGCAGTTTCTGGTCAGATGATAAGATAATATCCTGCGGGTAGCCTTCGTAGTTAACAAAACAAAAGAGCGTAAAAAGAATTATCCTTGACCACTTGTACTTATTCATAATCATTTTGTTTTCAATCGCCTTTTCTAATGCCACTCCGATGGCGCTTTTCCAAACCTTTCCTGAAATACTTTGGAGAAATACGGCAGGCTTTCAAAACCTACTTGATAGGCAATGTCTGATACGGTTCCCGCCCGGATGCGCAGCAATTCCGCGGCTTTTTCCAGGCGATAATTTCGCACAAACACCGTTACCGTTTGGCCGGTCAGGGCTTTCAGCTTACGCCTTAGCTGCACCGACGTCATGCTCATGGCCTCGGCAAAAGTCTCCACATCAAAACTACTGTCAGCGCTATTATGTTCTACTACTCCTAGTGCTTTTTCCAAAAACATGTCATCCATTGAAAGTACCGTTTCAGCCATTGGGAGTGGCTCTTCCAGCACGACAGTTTGGCGGTATTTTTGTTGTAAAACCAACCGCTGTTGTAGTAAGTTCTGCACCCGTATTCGGAGTTCATCCGTGCTAAACGGCTTCGCCAAATAATCATCTGCTCCGAGCGTTAATCCTTCCAAACGGTCTTCGAGCGTCGCTTTGGCGGTGAGCATCACCACCGGGATGTGGTTGGTGCGAAGATCGGTTTTCAGTGCTTTGCAAAAACCGAAACCGTCGAGGCGTGGCATCATCAAATCACAAATCACAATATCTGGCACCAATTCAATGGCCTTTTTCAATCCGTCTTCTCCATCCTGCGCTTCTACGACCTGATAATGCTCACCAAAAATACCCTGTACGTATTGGCGTAAATCAGGGTTATCTTCCACAATCAACAAAATAGGCAAATCAGCCGTAGCGGTGGTGGGAATAGCCACCTTGGGTTCTTCAATCAAAGGTAGAATGGCTCTTTTTTCAAGCATTCGATTGGCTTCCACATTGAGGACTCGGTCTCCCCAATGGGCTTGGTCACAGGGTAAATTAACCACAAAGGCCGTGCCTTTTCCTAAAGCACTTTCTACCTCAATCGTCCCATGAAGGGCGTTCACTAGTTCTTTCACCAACGCCAACCCAATACCCGTACCTTCGTAATCCCGTCGTTGGCTATCGTCAACCTGATAAAAACGGTCAAAGATACGTGGCAGTCGTTGGGGATCAATGCCGATACCAGTGTCTGCCACGGTAATGGTGGTCAATGCCCCACCCAGAGCTTCGGCAGATGAAACATAGGAGATTTCAACGGTTATGCGGCCGTTTTCAGGCGTAAACTTAAACGCGTTGGAAAGTAAATTCGTGACAATTTTTTCCAGTTTATCCTCGTCAAAATAAGCCATTTGATGTTCATGGCTCTGTGAGCGTTGAAACACAATCTTTTTGCTCTGAGCCAGTGACTCAAAGGAGGCAAACAGATACTGAAAAAAATGCGACAAATCGCCGTATTGAATCTGCGGCTCCATCTTGCCCGCTTCCAATTTCGACAAATCGAGCAGTTGATTAATCAACACCTGCAACCGAACCAAATTTCGCTGCATGACCGGAATCATCGCTTCAGTGGGGTATTTTTTCTGAAAATCAGCCAAAGGCCCCACCAAAAGCGTCAGTGGGGTTCGAAATTCGTGGGAGATATTAGCAAAAAAACGGGTCTTAAGCAAGTCCAACTCCGCCAAGCGTTCAGCTTCTTTTTGTTCAAAAGACAATCGTTGGGCGAGTTCCTCTTTCTTGGCCCGCTGTCGATAATACAAGAAATACCCACCAATCAGCGCCACCAATAGTAGCAAGGAAATGACAAACACCCAGAAGCGGGAATTTTTGGCTTGCTGGTTGGCAAGCTCGGCCCGCAACCTGCTTTTCTCAACGTCAAACTTAATAGAAGCTTCCGAAGTAGCCACTCTCAAGTTATGACGCAGGCTCGCCATTAACTCTTCATAGTATAATTTTTCGTACCGAAAGGCACTTTTATAATCTCCCAGCAGCGTATCGGCCGCCATGCGATTTCGGTAGATAGACATCAAGACGCTATGCCGGTCAACCGTGTCTTCGTACATTTCAATGGTTTTGAGGGCTTTATTAAAATAACTTAACACCTCATCTCGGTTTTTCTTTATCCCAGCTACCTGGCATAAGTTTCCGTACACTTTGGCAATGTCATCTATTCCATGGGGTTTATAGCGCTGTCGATACAGCAATTCTTTGTGAAAATAAGGCTCCGATTCAATGGGGTTAGCAAACTCATTGAGGATAATTTCACCGATATTGCCGCTGATGGTCCCGACTTTAAGGCTGTCTCTTTTGAGACGAATCTGCGCCATTGCCAATTTATTGTACATAATAGCCTTATCGTACTGCTTCAGTTTGGCAAAACAATTTGCGTAATCTTTGTAAAAAGCAATTCGGTACTTGTCGATAGGGTCTTTATAAATATAAGCTTCAGCCTCTTTAAAATACCCCATGGCCGTTTTATAATCACCCACTTCTACCTGATAATAGAGCCCCAGATGAGCAAGTCGGCGGTCGGCAAACTGGATATTTTCGTATCCTATTTTTCGATAGGTCAAATCCGCCGAAAGAAGGTGCGTAATTCCTTTAACCGAGTTTGTACGTTCGATGTATAGAATACCCCCCAAATAATGCTCAATATCTGCATTCAAGCGCTCCGTGAGCGCACTTGGTTTTTGTTTATTTAGCGTTGCCTGAATCTCCTTGAGGTAGGCGTAAACGATTTTCAAATTTCGTTCTACCCCCCTGAGATGATACCGCGCTTTTAAATATTCTGAATAGACCACGAGAAATTCATCTCTGGTTTTATCAGCATAGGTTCTGACAGAATTTATTTCTTTAAAAGCCGTAGTACTGTCCAAATCTTCCCACACCGATACGTAGTAGAGTTCTAGGCTATCCAAACGGGCCTGCCCTTTAAGGGCTAAGAAACTGTCAACTTTTTTTTGTCCAAAGGCCGCCTTTGGCAACAAACCGAGAGTGAGTATCAAAAAACCAAACAACAACAAAGGGCGAGAGAAATTTGCTATAAAAAAAGCAGTAAGCCAATGATTGTCAGTGGTAGATTCTTTCGTTTGTATGGTAGAAAATAAACGCATAGTTATCCAATTCTTTATATTTTGGTGGTCATTGCTCCGTAAAATATACCCACACGGCGACATCCGACATTTATCCAAAAACACTTTTAGGAATACAAAAAAGACTTTTAAAATCCACCTGAAAAGTCATTTCAAATCTTCGTCAGTGCAACCAAATGACCTTTTTTATAAAAAAACGGCATATCATTGCGGTACCACCAACGAATTGCCCAAAAATAGCCCATAAAGCCATAACATACAATAATCATATCCTAAATAGGACACTACTTAAAATCTGCCTATTTCTCCTAAATTTACCCCGTGAAACACGCGATAAAGGAGTTTATCAAAAAACTTCTAACGCTCCCAAACCGTCAGCTATTTGCCATTTTTATCCTGAAAGGATGCGGTTTTTCCTCAGAACCCTTAACTCTATCCTTCCGCCTCAATTGAGTGCTTCATTTTTTTTATGGGAATAGTCCGACGGCGGCATTCCAAACTGCTCCTGAAACGATTTGGAGAAATAAGGTAAACTCTCAAAACCAACCCGGTAGGCAATCTCCGACACGGTATGGGTACGTTGCAACAGCAATTGCGCTGCCCGTTGCAAACGTATTGTACGGATAAATTCGGTCGTAGAAGCATCCGTCAAAGCCTTCAATTTACGGTGCAGATTGGTCCTGCTCATGCCCATTTCCTTACAGAATTCTTCCACATCAAAGCTACTATCGCCCAAATGAACCTCTACAATCTCTTGGGCTTTCTTAAGGAATTGATTATCTAAATTTTCGGGTGCTCCAGCGGTTAGCTTCGGCATGGGAGGTTCCATGAGGCTGAACTTCTGCCGAAGAATAGCCCGCTGTTGAATTAAATTCCTGACCCGCACCAACAATTCTTCTTTATTAAACGGTTTTTGCAAATAGTCATCTGCTCCTAGTTCAAAGCCTTCTAAGCGGTCAGACAAGGTGGCTTTGGCCGTCAGCAACACCACTGGTATATGGCTGGTGCGTTGGTCGGATTTTAGTCGTTGGCATAATCCAAAGCCATCGAGCAGGGGCATCATCAGGTCGGTGACTACGACATCGGGCACCAGCTCAAAAGCTAAATCTAAGCCATTTTGGCCGTTTATGGCTTCTACAATTTGGTAATGCGGCTCAAATAAACCGTACAGATACTGTCTCAAATCGGGATTATCCTCGACAATTAGTAACATGGGCTTGGTAGCGTCCTGAGGCAAATCCGCTACCGCAAGGCGCTCAGGTTGCAACGGCTCCGCTGAATTAGGGGGATACGCACGGGCAATTTTGGGCATAAACTCCGTATTTAGGCCATTTTTTGGTTTTGGCAACGGCAACTCTACCCGAAAAACCGTACTTTGATTCACTTCACTTTTGACCGTGATTTTTCCTTTGAACAAATCCACTAACTCTTTGACCAAAGCTAATCCGATACCCGTCCCCTCAAATTTGCGTTGGGCGGTATCGTCAACTTGGTAGAAACGGTCAAATATTCGGGGCAATCGCTCGGCATCAATCCCGATGCCATTGTCCTCCACTTCCAACAAAAGCCTATCTTCTCCATCAATGGTTTGATAAAAAACCCGCATGTCTATTCTGCCGTTGGCAGGGGTAAATTTAAAGGCGTTTGAAAGGAGATTAGTGGTAATTTTTTCGAGTTTGTCAGCATCAAAATACGTCTCAAAAGAACGACGACTTTGGCTTACATTGAAGTGAATATTTTGGTGTTGGGCCAACGACTCAAAAGACGAGAAAATATACCCAAAAAACGCCGTAATATCGCCGTAACGCGCTTCAACCTTAAACTCTCCCGCCTCTAACTTAGACAAGTCAAGCAACTGATTGATAAGCGATTGCAATCTCTTTACGTTGCGCTGCATCATCGGTATCATTCCTTCTTTGGGGTACTTTTGTTGGATTTCTTCCAGTGGCCCCGTCAAAAGGCTGAGCGGCGTACGAAACTCGTGGGAGATATTGGTAAAAAAACGGGTTTTCAAACGATCCAATTCCTGCACCCTTTGAGTTTGTTCTTTGGTAAAGGCCAATTCTTGCACCGACAACGCCCGATTACGCTCATAATCAATGATAATTCTTCCCAAAAAATACCCAAAGACCAGAAATTCAAGGATAAAAAATAGCAGTGCTACCGGCGATATCCACGGGAAACTCACCCATCCCACCAACCGCATTTGAACAAAAATATAACTGCCGATGCCAAGCAGATACGCCACTGAATAATTCCAATTAATGGGGTATTTTTTGATAATAGCAAAAACGTACATGGCCAAAATAAACACCTGCGTGGCAATCACCAAGTAGGTACTTGCCAAAATCCACTGCCAGCGATACCCAAATAAGATAATGATCGCCAAAAGAATGTTTAATACCATAATGAGTTTTAGGACGCTTTCGACCCATTTAGGAAATCGCCTACCTGGAAATATGACCCTAAACGCGACAATCAACCCTAGCGGCAGGATATGCGACGAAAGAAAACTGACCGTAAGAGCGGTCGACGGATTCGAAAAAAAATTGCTCAAAATACCATGCAACCCCCAAAATGCAATCGAACGAACCACCAAAAGCACCGAATACTGCCTAAAATCCTTGTCTTTGACAGCAAACAAGGCCAATAAAAACACGTAAAATAAACGAACGGCGATGGCCCCCGACATGAAGCCGTAGACATTGGTCTGAATCAAATCGTGGCGATTGTAGGCCTGCGTAGAATAGAGATTGACCGAGGCAAAATGCGCCCGCTGCCCTTTTACGCGGATGTAGATGGTTTTGGTTTCCTGAAAACCCAAATCAAACTCGACAAAAGGTCTGTTTTCGGCCATTAAAATCCGATTCTCAGTATTGACCATTCCCATTTTTTTGATTTGGAAGGTGCCGTTGGGAGTGGAAATATAAAAGTCAACGGACTCTCCCATGGGGTTGTTCCACTCCAACACCCATTGCTTACGCGCTGGGTTGCGATTGGTCAATACTATTTTAAGCCACGAAGCCGCCTCGCTGAAAGGAAACAGAAGTCCGTATTTACGCGTTATTTCAAACTTTTGCTTTTGGATTTGCCCAAATGGAAGCTGTCCAGAAATATCCTTGTACAAACCCGCCGCAGGAGTAATCGGGTAGGTTTCGGTATTGGAAACAAGATCAAGCGTCTGACCACTTCCCCATAACGGTAGCAAAAAAACAAGAAAGGCGAGGTTTTTCATATACTTGTACTTGCCCCAAACTTGCACGTATTTTGTTATTCCGCAAGTTGAGTTTAACGTCAAATATATGATTATTACCACTAAAACAGCAAATAGGTCTACTGTATCGTAGGTTTATTGTTATTATTTGTGTTCACAGATAACTTCAAATGTGCTTCTTATATACCTTTTAATTAGAGGTTTTTAGCAGCCCTGTAAACCAAAATAAAACTAAATCATTCCTTACCTTTCTCTTTTGCTATTTTCTTTAATGAGCTTCGCCTCCGACGGGCCACCTCAATGACTTTTCCATTGGGCAACATCAACTCCCCACTCCGCACCAATCGGCACTTACCCAAATAATGTCCGTTCAAAAGGTTCGATTTATGAACCCGAATAAAACCCCGAGTTTCTAACAGCAAAGCATAGCTACTCAACGATAGCGTGGTCATTACCTCTTCTCCCGTGTTTAAATGAAAAATAGTATAATTGCTCAGCGCACTTAAGTACACAATTTGTTTCAGGTCGATTGCTCGCTCGCCCCTCTTGGTCTGAAAGCGTGGCAAATACACCACGCTTTCTCCCACCACTAATCCTGCCGTTGCTGTCATTCTTCTACGAATTATTTCTGCGAATTATTCTCACTAGTTGTAGGAACAACCGTATCACACCCGCCAATGACGGCCTCAAACACGCTTCCGGTAACGCCGAAACCAGGCAACAGCGCTACTGACTGACTACCTCGGTACTCTACCGTAGCGCCCGATACCTGATTCGTTGCCGTGATTCGCCCCCCTGTTTTCAACACCGTGCCGCCCGTTATCGGCTCAGTCACGCTCAACGTGGCAGGGCCACCACCGCCCGTACTCGGGCTTTCATAACACCCCAAATCAACAATGGCCAAGCCATTTGTATAAGGGCGCACGTTGCCGTCCAAATCCAGATTCAACGTACTCAAAGCATTGTCGCCCGCGTTGACAGCTGGCGAACACGCCTGCAAACGATAATCCCCCAAATTGACCGTCGGTGACAATCCCAGCGGGGTAGCCTTCACAAACAACGGATCCCGATTCACATTGCCCACGCCCGCAAATCCGCCTTGCACAATGCTGTAGCGAATACTGATGCCCGCCGTCGTTTGAGGAGCACTATTCCCCCATAAGATACTGTTTTGCAAAGTCGCCGATGAATTTGTGTTGAAAATACCGCCCGTACCGCTGCTGCTGTAATTCGACGCTATCGTACAATGCGTCAGCACGGGGGCGCTATAGTTGAGGTACAAACCTCCTCGGTTGGACACAATCAGCACATTCTCTAGCTTGGGGCTACCCGCCCGCTCCATGTATATGCCGCCTCCAAAGGTCGCTTCGTTGCCTACGATAATGCTGTTTGTAATACTTACCTCACTGCTATCTCTGAGCAAAATACCGCCACCGCCAATCGCGCGATTATTGGTAATCACACAATTAGTAATCAAACCTCGGCTCCGATTAAGCACCAAAATTCCGCCCCCTGAAGAAAGTAAGGTCGGGTTTGATAAGTCCACTCCTTGCGTAGGCACAAAATAATCAGCGTAGCCTTTCTCAACCACAAAACCATCCAAACGGGTCTGCTCATTGGTATTGCTCAATACCACTACGTGGTTGACATTGTCGCTCAAGGCCGATGTGCCGATTTCTCCGCTCAAAATCGTCTTTTGCGTGCGCCAATTCCTTTGATTCAACTCACTTTCACTACCCGCAAACCCGCCATACACCTGCACCCCCGAAGGAATCTCAAACACATCTCGGCGCAACGTACCCGGCTTATAGGTTCCTGCGGCCACCCACACTTGAATATCTTCCCCTGTCAATGCCGACGCGGCGCTCAAACCTGCCTGTAAACTTGCAAAAGCTTTGCTCCAACTGCTGCCATCCTGACCTGGGGACGTGTTTGAACTATTCACGTAAATGATTTGGCCCATATTGAGTGCCACGATAGACACCCATGCCGTGTCGGTCACGGCCGGACAACTGCCACCCGCCGCCGCTATCGTATAGGTAATAACGTAACTTTGAGGCGTAGAAGCTGCCAGATTTATTTCTCCCGTAGTAGGATTGAGCGATAGCCCAGAAGGGGTTGCACTGAAGGCTCCGCCCGTGGCTCCAGTAAGCGCGACGGTAGCCGTGCCAGTGTTGGCAAAAGGTGAGCCGACATAAGCAATGGTGGCCGAACTCACGACCGCGCCGCTGTTGGTGCCCGTCACGGTAAAATCGTCGGTATCTTCATTGACGATGGTGCCTGAATTAGTACTTATATTGCTGGTTGCCATGAGGTTGTCAGGACGCTTGGTAATGATACCTGCGTTACTGAACGTCCCTGCGGCATTGAGAATCAAGGGGGTTGACTCGATGTAGGCGCAGGATTGGTTGGTCACCGTCCCTCCCTGATTGGTGATACCCGCCCCTTCGGCGCTTTGGAGAACTATCCGGCTGTCGGTGGTATTGGTCAGCGTACCCGTATTATAGATTCCGTGCTGTTTGATTTTGCCTGCGCCACCGATGCGCATGAGTTTGTTGTTTAGGAACGTACCTGCATTGTTGATACCCGACAGCGCAACGGTGTCAGTTTGGGCAATCATAATTTCACCATTGTTGACAAAACCACCAGCGGTGTTGTTGATGCCGTTGCCAAACACAAAATCAATGTTGATTTGGCCAGTAGCGGTATTGGTGAAGCTACTGCCGCTACCTTTCTGCAAGACCGCATCCCGAAATACGGAGTCGATTTCCATCACGCCCGAGTTTTCGATGGTACCGCCGTTGTTGTGGATGCTTTTGTCACTGTTGCCCGTTTCAAAACGTCCTTTGTTGACAAACGTCCCCGAGTTATCAATCCCATAACCTCCAAAGCGGTTAAAATTGACACTGCCTTCGTTGGTCAGGTTTCCTGTATTGATGATGGGCGTACCCATGTCGGTGCCGATAAGCGTTGATTGGCTCCCTAACACCATTTTGCCCGCATTCTCGATAATGGACGTGGTAGAACTAATCGTAAAATCAGCCTGCGAATGGACATAACCTGTGCTTGTATTGGTCAGTGGCGTACCGTGTTTTGAAGAAGGGTTGGTTGTAACGGTTGTCTGAGGTCCCAAAATCAACGTATCGCTATTGACAAAATATTGGCCCAACTCCCCTATTGAGATAAAAGGTACGTTAACCTCCGCGTAAGCTGAATTTTGCAGTACAATATTCAAATTCCCCACCGTAAAGCTACCCGCCGTATGAGTGTATCGCCCTTGGTTGACAATGGGGTTTCCTCCTGAGCTGAATGTTGTAGCACACTTATTTTCAAACAGAGCATTAGGCATGTTTTGCAGCAAGCCTACCACACCGCCTATTGCAGAAATACTACAACCTGCCGTACTCTTAAATGTACCTCCGTTTTTAAATCCTACACTCTCCACACCACTAAAATTTAAAGCTCCTACCGACCCGTGGATAAATTTCCCCAAGTTGATCATCGTCCCATTTACCCCACCAATATTTCCAATTGTAAAAGTAGCCTCATTTTTAACCTCTCCTGTGGGTAAGTTATAGAAACAGGTATCATTAGAACCAGAGAAGGTCACTACATGGTAGTTCTCAAGGAGGCCGCCGTTTCTAAATATGGCTCTCAAAACCCCACCCCCTCTCAATGTTCCTCCCGCCTTGTTCCGTAGCGTCGCTCCTTGTCGGTTGATAGCCCCTCTGTCTTGTCCATCAGTTATATTCAAACTCCCCTCATTTTCCACCAATTTTTGATTATCAAAAAGTAGTGAATTATGGTTACGTATGCTCATTGTAGCTCCTGAGCGATTCTTTACCGTTTCTTGGTTGATAAATAACGTCCCCGATACCCCCCCCGTCATCGTAAACTGCCCCGAGTTATCGACTGTACCTTGGTTCAGTATGCCACCCGTCAATCCTCCACTCACCCCAAAAGTAGAACTATTGGTTATCGTGGCCGCAGGGTGGTTGAGGATGGCAGTACCAAGGCCGCCACCTACGGTAAATGTACCACTGTTGTTGAGGCTGCCGTAGTTTTCGAGGCGGTTGCCCGTTCCCCTCTGAACCGTGAAGGCACTGGTGTTGATGAGTGAAGCGCCCGTTTGGTTCACAAATCCGTCGTTATAAGACGAGTCAATCAGTACCGTTCCGTTGTTGGTAAACGTTCCTGCGTTGGTCACGCCGTCGGTATCGCTCCCCACAATTTTCAAATTGCCCGTGCTTTTAATGGTCAAACTTGCATTGGCCTCAATAGTGACCGAGCGAGCGCCTGAAGCAGCGGTCACCTCAGGGTAATTACCATTGGCAACAACGGGAATAAGCGTACGATGTCCCGTTTGTGAACCAAAAGTTGGAGCAACGGCAGGGATACCACCCCCTACCAGCCAGTTGCCAGGGGTATTCCAATCTTTAGACAAAGCACCCGTCCAAGTATAATCTCCTTGGGCAATCACAAACGTAAACGGCACCACATAGCTACACCCACCTTGAGACGTGATTTTGGCGTACAACGTTTGTGTACCTGCGGGCAAACCCGAAGGCACAAACGTATTGGGAGTCGTAAAAGTCCCCGCCGAGGTAGTCGCGGCCGCATCGGTAAAAATGCCATCGATAACACCATCGTAACTGCCGCCGTAGGTAAAAATTGGCGTAGGGGTGTTGTTAACGATGAGTGATGAGTTGGTTGCGTTGGTTACAGTACCTGTTAGCGAGCCGTATTTTAGTACGCCGTTGTTGGTGAAAGTACCACTGTTTTCGAGGCTGTTAGCCACTTGTATTAAGCCCCCATTGGTGATGGTTCGGGAGGCATTGCTTTGAAAAATACCCGACGCTACAATGAGTTTGCCACAAGCATTGTTATTGATTGTTCCGTCGTTTATAATTCCATACGTTCCCACACTTGCCGTAGCTCCGATGGTGATTTTAGCGGCATTGTTAAAAATACAATCTGCGTCATTCTGCAAACCTACAAATGTTGACCTATCAATCTTGATTTCTCCTCCCGTATTGTTGTTGAAAGTAGAACCACCTGAATTTGATAACCCTGCACTACTTAATGCCGTAGTGCCAATACTAATTTTACCCGCATTCGTAAAAGTACCTGGTGGATACATCGATAAATTACCATTAGCATTTATTAAACCAAACGCCGTTGTATTGTTAATGGTAATTTCTCCACCCGCATTGTTAATAAAAATAGCCCTATTCTCAAGGCCAAGGGTGAGAGGAGGAGTAGTAGTTCCAATAGAAATTTTGGCGGCATTGGTAAAAGTACCCCCTACCGCATTGTATAAGCCACTACTACTACTTCTATTAATCGTTATCTCTCCCCCTGTATTATTGTTAAAAGTGGCTTGGTTGCCAAGCCCCACGGATCCTACGCTTGCGCTTGCCCCAATGGTCATTTTGCCTGCGTTGGCAAAAATACCTCCTGTGGCATTAACTACCCCCTGGCTGGTTGCACGGTCAATGGCTATTTCTGCGCCACTATTGTTATTGAAAGTACCTATACTTAGAATGCCGAAATCACCTACGCTACCCGTATTCCCCAGAATAAGTTGTCCGTTGTTGTGAATTGTCCCTGCATTGTACAAACCACTACTAACAAAACCTACCAACCTTGACCCATTGATAGTCAAACCCTTAGTAGCAGCAATGGTTAACACTGCCCCCGCTTGCACCTCCACCGATTTAGCTACCGCAGCGGTGTTGATGGTGGGTTTGTTGGTCGTATTCGGAATCACTACATCGTTGGTGGCCGTGGGTACGCTCGAAGGTGACCAGTTGCAGGCCGTGTTCCAATCGGTATCCACTAAGCCTGTCCATGTAAGCGTGCCCGTTGGGTTTGAGCCTCCTCCTGTACCGATGGTCAGGGTGGCCGTCGTAGAGGTTGACGTCGCCCCGCCTGTGCTGCTCGCTACGCAGCGGTATTGGTAACCGTCTAAGCCCGTCACATTGCTAATATTGAGGGTAGCGGTGGTTGTGTTGGAATAAGGTTCAGCGGCGGGGACGTTGTTCCAGCCACTTCCCGTATTGAGCTGCCATTGGTAACTTGCCGCGTTGGCTATTACGACCGTAAATGTAGCCAAGCTCCCCAGGCACACCGTTTGGTCAATTGGCTGCGTAGTGAAAGTAGAAGCAGTAGTCACCTCAAACGTAAAGGGTACAATTTGCGGACAACTACCGCCCATACGGGTAATTTTGGCATAGAGCGTTTGCGAACCAACCAGCAAGCCAAAGTGCGTAAAGGTATTGCTCGCCTGATTGTAATCTCCTGCCAAAGCCGTAGCGGCATCATCTTTATAAATCCCCGATACGGTCAGGTCGTTGGAGGCTCCAAATTCAAAAATGCCGGTTGACAGAGCATTGTTGAAGATTCTGATTTTGTTGTTGGTATAAGAAGCCGAGCCTCCGCCAATGTAAATAATGCCATTGTTGATAAAATCTGCCGCAGGGCCATTGAGATTAGCAGCAGCACTGAAAAAACCTTCGTTAATGATTTGTCCGCCGTTGTTATACACTTCTCCTGCGAGAAGGCTTACCACCCCACAAGGGTAATTGTGGAACGTTCCCGCGTATTTTTCTATCTGGCCGCCCAAGGTCATCTTTCCATGATTTTGTACACTTTCAGGAGAGGCACTACCTGACAAAAAGATGGAACCCGAGAACCCTGCAGCGCCAATTGTACCACCGACCTGGTTTAGCAATACTGAATTGCCTTCTACTCGAATACCATAAAAACCTATAGTGGCGGCTGACAGGGTAGCCCCTGAGTTATTGTTAAACTGCCCGTCCCCAGACAACTGCATCGCATTTGCGGTATTGGAAGTGATCTGGTTAACGGTAATGGTTCCGTTGTTTTCGACCGTCCCTAAAACAATCAGCCTAACATCATCCCCAATGCCCGCAATGGTCAACTCCTTACTGGCATTGACGGTAAGCGTTGCACCTGCTTCTACGTTCAAGGTTTGAATGGAGACGTTGGTGTTCAGCACCGGATAATGCGCCAAACTTCCTGGAATCGTTACGTTATCGGTATTGGTAGGTACCACATTGGTAGACCAGTTGGAAGGTGTGTTCCAATCATGGGCAAAACCCGCAGTTCCGCCCACCCACGTAACGGTAGCTACGGCTACTGGAAGATGTTTGTTTGGGGTTAATGTGGGTGTGGCGATGACGGATAAAATCCCTAAGTACATCAGCCCCATAACGTTTAGTAAATGTCTATAAAATACCATAATTGCAAGGTTTAAGAAAAGGAAATAAAACTAGGATAAAGAAAATTGAGCTTCGGGTGCAGGAGCAGGGCGATTGGATTGTTCTGGCTCGGTATGGTCGGTTTTGTGCCAATGCATCGGGGCCAAAAAATATTCGCCGTAGGCTTTAAAACCCGCACTGAGGTGCAGAAACAAATAGCGAAAAGTATCCCAAAAGATGCCCAAAACGGATTGTTTTATGCCAAGTTGGCGGTAGGTTTTGAAGTTAATCACCCACGAACACCCCAAATTAAAGGCCAACAATAGCCATAAACTGATGCTCATTACCGTTGTTGTGGCATACGACAAATCACTCATTATCATGAAGATGGGTATGTAAATATTGAAAAATGGAGTAAGGGCCGAACTAATCATTGGCAACCAAAAGCTTGACCAACCTTCGAGACCAAAACCACGACTGAGGAGCGTGCGTCGTAAATGTACCAGTTGAGTGATGAACAGTCCCTTGTTCCAACGCGTCCGCTGATTAATCCAGTTAGTAGCCGAATCAGGGCAAGTTTCAGTCGTTAGACTTTCCAAAAGCTGGAGTTTTACGCTCTGCTCAATGAGCCGCACGCTCAAATCCGCATCTTCCGTCACGTTGAAGGGATCCCAGGCACCCGCTTTTTCTAAAGCAATTTTGGACAAAAAGAAGGAATTACCGCCCAACCCAAAAGGCAAACCCTGCGCCGACAACGCTCGCATGTGGCGCTCGTACCATTCGTAATATTCGCCCGCAAAATGACGACTTATCCAGCTTGACGAACGGTTGGAAATGCTGATTTTGGCCTGAAAACAAGTCGTTTCTTTCGCCCCAACCAAGGCCAATGCCGCTTTTCTGAGCTGACTGGGTTCAGGGCGGCTTTCAGCATCGTACACCGTAATATATTCTCCAGTCGCAATGGGTAAGGCGTGCAAAAGCGCCCGACCTTTGGTGTAAGGGGGAAGCGCTGGAATCAACAACACTTTAAAAAAATCGGGTAACGTAAGGGTGCGAAGGCTACGACGGGTCAGCTGGTCGGTTTCTTCCACCACAATGATGACTTGCATCAAATATTGGGGATAGTCGAGCGCTTCGATAGACCGCAACGTGGCATGAATGACTTCGTCCTCGTTTTTGAGCGGTACCAAAATGGAAAAACTCGGCCACGAGGGCAATTGGCCCGTGATGGCGCTATCCGTTGTTGGCTTCGTAAAAAAATTATTGCTGATGCGAAAGCTCAACAAAAGCACATAGTTTAGAAAACCTACACCGAAAAGGGCTAATCCTATGGTAATCGGGTAATAAATTCCCACAACTAAAAGCCCAATCCAACCCAAAAAGGCGAAAATCCGCGTGGGCCACTGAATCCGATAAAGGGCTGATTTGGTACCAAGATGCCCAAGTTGCGTTCGGGCAAATGAATCCATCGTTGAGTAATTTTTCTTCATATTTTTTTTGAAGAGTTTCGTAAGTGTTTCAAATATTCAGAGGGGGCGTACAGGTCTTTTCTTGGCCGTTTTAGTTTCTTTAGACCAAAAAATAAACCCATCACAACTCCGAGAAAAACGGTCCCTATTATCATTTACCAAAAGTATTTAAGCGTTGTTCTTCAAAATTACGGCCTGCTCTCCCAGCTCGTTAGCATCGACGGGCCAATGGTTTACTGGAGTGTTAAAATTCCCCAAAACGCCGTACTCTTTCTTTTGTATCAACCCTTCCTAAATTAATTAAACAACTGATTATCAAAATATTACACAACTTTCCATCTTGTCTTTACCAGCAAAATCAAGGAGGACCAAATACTTAAGGAGTAAAGTGTACGGGAAGTGTAAAATGAAGCTGCCCCGTCAAAGGCAGCGCAAGGGGTTTAAGTTTTGAACGCGAAACGCGACCTACCGCGTCGATGATGGACTGCTCAAAATCGCGCCCCAAAGATTGGTCAAACGAAAGAACGTTTATCCTTCCATTTGAATCAATGCCAAGATTCACGAACATTTTTCCCGCAATGTTGTAGGCTTTTCCCCGGGCAGGATACGCAATACGCGCCATCAGCGCTTGCGAAAATTGTCGTAACCAAGTCTTATTGGGAGAAATATCGGCGGCATCAGCGTCGGGATTGATGCGGGATGCGGGCAAAGCATCATGGGCTGTAAAAGCGATGATGCCGTCGGAAGGGAGAGCGGAATATTTAAGCGATTTTACTTCTTGAGAATAGGCGGACAGGCAGAAGCTAACTCCTGCAACAATGCCCAAAATGGACTTTTTCATAAGCGAGAACCGATGAGTTTAAGATTACTCAAAGGTCGGTAAGCGCATCAGACGAGCGTTAGCACGGATGTTCTACTCTTTTACTCTTATGTTTCACCGCTCAAAAAATCATTTACTCTCATGTTCCAAGCCTTTACTCTTATGTTCCATTCACTGACTATCAATATATTAACAAAAAAGCCGCTCAATCTTCCGATGAAGACCGAGCGGCTTTCCATACTAACTCCGTATTTGGGCCGAGTCAGACTTCCGAGCTTCGGATATAGTCGGACGGGGACACCCCAAATTGTTCCTGAAATGATTTTGAAAAGTAAGGCAAGCTCTCAAAACCAACCCGATATGCAATATCCGACACCGTACCCACCCGCTGCCGTAGCAATTGGCCCGCCCGCTGCAACCGTATTTTTCGGATAAATTCGGTCGTTGAAGATTCCGTGAGGGCCTTCAGTTTGCGGTGTAAATGGGTGCGGCTCATGCTCATCTCCTTACAGAATTGTTCAACATCAAAACGGCTGTCACCCAAGTGTTCCTCAACAACGGCCCGGGCTTTCTCCAAAAACTGTTCATCAATAGAAAGCACTGCCTCCTCCGCGGGGATGGGGTTAATTTCCAGCATCTGTTGGAGGTATTTCAGGCGCAGGGTTTGCCTTTGCGTCAACAGGTTCTGTAGTCGTATTTCCAGTTCATCTCGGTTAAAGGGTTTTGAAAGATAGTCATCCGCCCCCAATTTTAGGCCTTCAAGGCGGTCGTCGAGGGTGGCTTTGGCGGTGAGCATCACCACCGGAATATGGTTAGTACGAATATCGGTCTTCAGAAGTTGGCAGAAAGCCAGACCGTCGAGGCGAGGCATCATCAAATCACACACCACCGCGTCGGGAATGTGCTCAAAAGCTTTGGTCAGTCCATCTTCTCCGTCTACGGCTTCCACGATTTGATAGCGCTGCTCAAAAATGCTCCGCACGTAGGCTCGCAGGTCGGGGTTGTCTTCCACAATGAGCAAAATGGGCCTTCCTGAGTGATTGACCAATCCGTCCATAAAAGCAGAAGAGTCTCCATCTCCGTTCGCCAGTATCGCCTCATGCCTGTCGGTGGCGGAAAGAAACATTCCAGCCCCAGAATGGGGAACGATAACATTTTCTTTGGGTTGACGTAAGTCCACAGAAGCAGCCTCTAAAGGCAAAATGACCACAAAAGTGGTTCCTTTTCCTGGTTCGCTTTCCACCGAAATCTGCCCATTCAGTACCTCGACAAGCTCTTTGACCAACGCCAATCCGATGCCAGTGCCTTCGTAATTACGCTGATTATCGGTTTGGACTTGGTAAAATCGGTCAAAAATACGCGGAAGTCGCTCGGCTTCCATCCCAATCCCATAATCGCGAACTTGCAGAGAAACAGAGTTGATGGTATAATCAATGGAGACTACGATGCGTCCATTGACGGGGGTAAATTTAAAGGCATTGGACAGCAGATTGGTCAGGATTTTCTCTACTTTGTCGGCGTCGAAAGAGGCTCGAAAACTTGCGTAGTTTTGTGAGTAATGAAAAAAGATTTCTCGGTTTTGCGCCAATGACTCATACGAAGCTAACAATTGCTGCATAAAAACGGCCATATCGCTTTCGACCGTTTCTACTTTGAGCTGTTTAGCTTCCAACTTCGACAAGTCGAGGAGTTGATTAATCAGCGTTTGCAACCGATTTATATTCCGCTCCATAGCGGGAATGATTTTTTCGGTGGGATATTTTTTACGTAGATCGGCCACGGGCCCCACCAACAACGTGAGCGGCGTGCGAAACTCATGCGAAATATTGGTAAAAAACCGAGTTTTTACGGCATCCAATTCATGGAGTTTTTCGGCCTCCATCTTTTCTTCATACAACGCCTTCTGGGTTGATAAACGCTCCTGCTCCGTGGCTTGGATGATTTTCCCCAACACCAGCGAGAGCGCCAAAATTTCCAAAAAGTTGGTTAGGTAAATCATGGGGTAAATCCAATCGTAATTAATGTACCCCAACGCCCTTAAATTCAAGAAGATAAACGGCACCAAGGTCAAAAAGCAAGGAATCAGTAAGTAGCCATTTATTGAAATACCCTTAACGAAGGCGTAAGAACACATGCCTATCAAAAATGCCTCGGTAAACAGAAAGAGGTAATTATTGAAAATAAGCAGGTACATTTTGGGGACAAAAGCATAGGCTCCAATTTGCAAAGCGCTCCCCGCAATGATAAGAAAAAATACCCAACGGAGTCGGGGAAAGTTCTTTTTTACGTTTAATAAAGAATAAATAAAAAGGGTGTAAGTGGCGGGCATCAGCTCATAAAAAGTGGCATTGAGAAAGCCCGCAACTTGGGGATTTTCGTCAAAAAGATTGCCCACCACCCCAAACGAACCCATGACCGAAATGGTCACAATAACGGTATGGAACGTGTACCATCGAAACGACGTATTGCGGATATAACGCGCCAAAATAATGTTGTAAAGTACCCGCAACAACTGAATCCCAATCACCAGCCAGACCATGGCCAAAATCCCGGGCATGGTATCAATATAGGACTGATGCGTCATGAGCGTTAACTGAGCGTTGATGGATTCGCTGGATTTCAGCCGAACATAGTACGTCTGAATTTTTTGTTGGGGCAACACCCCCGCTTTGTAGATCGGAAAAAGGCCCGTGTACACTTTTTCTTTGGCCGACGCCAACAGCCCGCCTTTCAAACATCGAAAGGTTCCGTCTTGTTGGGGAATGTAAATATCAACATTGTCGCTAAGGCCGTCGCTCCACAAAAAATACCAGTTGTTTTGGTTGAATTTACTTTGGTTGTCCACTCTAAATCGAAACCAAAACACGTTGGATGAAAAAGAAAAACGGAATGTATTACCTTGATTAAGCTGAAATTGTTGCTTTTGTATTTGCTCAAAAGACAGCGTGCCTAGTTTATCCTGAAAGACAGCGGAAGATTCACACACATTCACCGCTGCCAAACTATCGGTAATTACTATTGGCCGTTGAGCGCGTGCTGAAATACAGAAATAGAAGGGAAAAAGAAAAAGGTAAAACTTAGCACTCATCCATTTTTTAAGTTAAGAAATCTGACGAATGTACGTCAAACATCGCCTAAAACGATTTTATGGAACACAAAAAAACACGGGCAATGTACGACGCTTTTACGGTCTATTGGTCTCCTATTCACATAAACCCATTGACAATCTCTTCTGTTTTGAAGAATGATAAGCGTAGCTCGTGTTTATGGGAGAAACATTGGCCCAAATTTCAAAAAATAAGCGCTAAGCAGTTTATACCTGCTTAGCGCCCAAAAAAAGCTTAAACGGTGCCTAGTAGCGGCTATGGATTCGTTGAATACAGTTGATTAAAGAGCAACTTAAAAGTGCCCTGTGCCTGCGCCCGGAAGGTAATTTCGGGGCCAAACACGGTCAATTTTCCCGCTCCAACTGGCGCTTCAAAAGCCGTAATACCGTCTTGTAAGTACGGCTGCCCCCACGCCCATCCGCTGCGAAGCGGCTTGTTGGTTGAGAACCAAAGCAACGGTTTAACTTGTCCTTTGGCGATGGCATCGGGCGCTAATTTGAATACTGGACTCGAATCAAAATACACGTCGCTTTGTGAGGCCATTCCCCAAGTAGCCGTCTGAGTTGAGTCAAGCGTTACGCGCAAAATGCTGCCTGGAATATAATATTTTTCGGCAGGCAGCGGGCGCTCAGTTCCAGCATTGGTCATTTCAACGAGGGCATTCCGAACGGGGAGGCCCAAGTGATACGCTAAGTTGGCGCTGCTTCCGATGGTCACTACCTTGCCACCTTCTTCCAAAAACTTCTTAATCTGCGGAATAGATTTGTCAGCCGTAATTCGACCCAACCACGGGCGGAATGAATCAGGGATTTCTTCTACTTTCGGCTCTCTGCCTCCAAATCCACCATATTCACCTTCTGGACGACCCGTCGTTGCGGCAGGGATGGCCCGGGTTACGAAGATAATCACATCGTATTTTTTCTTCAAGTCGCCCGCGTCAATGGCTTGAGAATAAATGACATCAATTGGAAAATGGTACTGCTCCATCAACAACCGCACCCAACCCGAAGGCATTGAGCCACCGTAGGTATCCCAGAGCGCAATGCGCATCGGTGCTACCTTCACCATGGCCCCTGTGGGTTTTTTGGCCACGCCCGTGGCTATAATCCCCAAGTCTTTGGCGGCTTTTTCCAAGAGCGATTTGGCTTTTGCCGAGGCGGGCACATAAAAGGCACCCGCTTCTGCGGCACCGATTCCCTGCGGCATTCTAAACACCGGAATGCCCGCGCCCAACAAATCATTGACCGCGATAAAAGAGTTATTGGCGCGGCTGCTCAGCGTATATCCTGCGGGAGCCGCGGCGTCGATTTTACCCGAAGGAGTTTGTAATTCGCCGTAAGGGATGCGCTCAAACGGACCGTCAAATGCATTCAGCAAACGGTCAAACTGCACGCCCATTTGGTAGGCCAATGTCCAGCCAGCTGCATCATAAGGCCGCGTTGGAGGGCCGCCTGGATAAGGAAAGTCGTTAGGGTGATCTTGTGGCTCAAACATATCCAATACGTGCGGGCGGAACGACTGCGCCGTTTTGACGATAAACGAACCTGCGGGATATTTTTTGCCAGCAACCGTAAATTCAGCCGTGGCTTTGTGTACCAAAATTCCCGTACGAATCAGCGCGTTCACAAACTTCGTAGCGGTGGCAAAATCTGGCTGATTGGCCGAAATAATATAACCGCGTGCGTCACGTCCGTTGGTATCTTTCAACACCATATCGTAGTATTTTGTCGGAATTCCGCCTCTCATACCAAATGGGTCTGGGGCTGGAGTACCCGATTCGGGCTGAGCACTTTTGTCATTTTTTTGGGCGGCAACAATCGCGTCAGAGCGTTTGGGAGAAAGCGTCCAATAATCTTTGCTTCCGCGCTCAATGGAGTTTTTGCCCATGACGTAAATGTTGTACAACAACTCATCATGGTGACGAGCGGCGTAGTCCAACACGGCATAGTTACACGATACCGAATAATCGATAGATTGCTTAAAATACCATTTCTGAGGTGTAACCGGAAAAGGAGTATTACCGTTGGGAATCAAACGATTAGGCACCAAGGGGACGGTTTCTGGCGTAGGTCCGCCGATAATTTCGGTCAACAATCCGATTTGGTTGTGGAAATGCGTAGTGGTACGCAAACCGCCGTTGTACCAAGTCGAGAACACTGAACCACCCAAACGCGTAAAACCAGGTTTTTCTTCGGCAATGAGGCGGTTGATCATGGCCGCTCCGAGGGCGTCAATACCCGTAATCATCAACGGATGGAATACGTAGTTGAACGGGTCACGGTACGGAGGTCCCGCCAAAACCGACCCAGCTGGACCGCGTTGGTGGTGGTTGTACATAATCTGCGGAATCCAATCTATAAACAACTGACGACCCACGTTCTGGGTTTCTTTCAGTTGCAGCATGAAGAAGTCGCGGTTGTTGTCGTGCCCAGCGTATTTCTGGTACAGCTTAGGCAAATGGTCTAATGTACGTTTTTCAGCGGTTGGATTACGCATGTACCAGTTGGCCACCAATTCCTGCCCATCGGGGTTGATGTGCGTCAGAAGGATAACAACATTGTCCAAGATTCGCGTTACTTCGGCGTCTTTGCGGCTCACGAGCTGATACGCTGTTTCGATGAGTTGCATCCACGCTACGGTTTCGTTGGAGTGAATACCGCCGTCAATCCAAACCACGGCTTTGCCTTCTTCGGCCATGGCTTTGGCCTGCGCGTCGGTGAGTCCTTCAGCCCGAGCGAGTTTGGTCGAAATCTCCTGAAAACGAGCCAGTTTTTTGTGGTTTTCGGGTGAGGTAATAATCATCATCGGCTGGTCGCGGCCTTCCTCGGTCTTGCCGATGGAAAGCAGTTTTACGCGGTCAGAGGTCGCCAATTTCTTGAAATAATCCTCAGTTTGGGTAAAATTGGCGAGCATATAATCATCGCCGACGTTAAACCCAAAATGCTCCTTGGGGGAAGGGATTTGTGCCCATGCAATGTTGCACAAAAGTAAGATGATAAAAAGTGGGAGTAGTTTTCTCATTCAGGTTTCAGTTTGTTGTTACAGTGGTTGACGTATTATCTAATTTACTGCACAAAGTAAAAAGAAAATGGGGGAAATTGAATACTTCTGGGGGCGTTTGGAGGGGTTTTGATGATAAAAAGCGGTTATTTTGCGATAAAATTGGGGAGTTTTGGTAAGGGTGGCCATTTTTTGCTTGCCTAGTTTGCAAATGCAAAATTATGATCTAAAACAGGAAGGGTTGATTTCTCATCTATTTCAGTATAATCAAGGTTACTTGGCACTTACTATGTTACAAACACTTTGTTTATCCTGCGTGCGCAGTCTCCCGTTGGAAGACTGCCGCACAACGGAGTGTCGTTTAGCACTTGCCGTGTTAC
Source organism: Runella rosea (assembly GCF_003325355.1). Taxonomy (GTDB): domain Bacteria; phylum Bacteroidota; class Bacteroidia; order Cytophagales; family Spirosomataceae; genus Runella; species Runella rosea. Next base: position 5,791,468 of record NZ_CP030850.1, on the reverse strand, counting down.
AAACACTTTGTTTATCTTGAGTACGCATTCTCCTGTTGGAAGACTGCGGTACAACGGGGTGACTTTTTATAAGTTAGACCGCTTTTTGCGTGTCAAATTTGCATTTGGAGATACGCAACGAAGAACAGCAACAGACTTATGGTATTCGTAAAACTGGTTTGCTATTTTTGCATCACTTAACTCTGCTTTCGTTTGATTATCTCTGCTAATGGATACAATTTGTGACAAATCGGTTAATTTGTTGATTTTTATAAAATCCATAATAATTTCATCAAAGGTTGGATTAGAATGGTCTGCATGGCACTCTTCAAATCTTAAAATCTCATCAGAAATAGGACATTTTACAATATTTGAGTGTGCAAAAACGCTTTTCTTAAAATCCAAAATTTGCGGTTCAATTATCCAGCGCAATGCTTGTTTAAAGTCTTTCCCAACACGGGGGGTTTTGATGTTTGCAATTATGTAAGAAATATCTGTAATAGAATTATCAACTCGTTCAATTTGAAATGCTCGATACTTCCCATAAACTTTGTCCATTACTCGCCTAATTCTCAACAAACCAACTCCTTTTTTATCAATCCATTCATGGTGAAGTTTTTCAAAATATTCTATCATAAATTTTAAATCCTCTCCTTCGAGAACGCTGTTCACACCACTATTATAAAGAATATTCTTAGCAAATCCCTGTAATTCTTTATCCGTTTTAAATAACATATTATTAACTAAGTATTTCATACAATTCATATTATAATAAGTATTTCAAATTTATATTAAAATCGAAAAATAACAAATAGATACACCTATTCTTTCCAAAAATTTTATTTATTTCATATATATAATTAATAGTCAAAAACTTTTATTCAACTCAACCTATTTTATGTGTTTTTACTTTATCATACACATATAGAAATAAACATTTATAATATTAAAATCTGATTATTTATCTTGCGTACTTATTCTCCCGTTAAAAGATTAAGGCACAATGCACAAATTGTTATATCTCTGGAATTTAGCAATACAAATAAGAACAACTAACAAACCTTTTCAATTTCCTAATACGTTTTCAGCCAATCCTATAAAAGTGTCTTTATTTGGCGAAATTAATAATCTGTGCATGGAAGTATAAGAAAATCTATTGAATAATCTATTCTCTTCAATTGTACTGTCATTTCTAGTGATTGGTGTGTTCGTTAAGTTTAATTCGGGGCTATCTTCATTACTGAATGGGAAAATATAGAGTCCGTAATCTTTAGACAATGGGTAAAATAAAGCATCTGATATCGAATAATTCCATGAAGGCTCCAGCATTACATTTTTACCATTATATATTATTAGGAACCCTGGATTATCCTTTGTAATCCAGTAGTAGTCTTTTGGGCATTTCATTATTTCCCATCTTCGTAACATTACAAAATTTTCAAATTCTTCAAAATTTAAATTCAAAGTTTTTTCATTAGAAAATTGCCTAATGTGTTGTTCTTTAGCAACTTTATCAAGATTAATATTCTCGACATTTAGGTAATCTATATCTTGATATGCTTTTTTCACTAATAACTCAAAGTCTAATTTTTTTCGAAGGATAAATCTTTTTTGTGGAGATCTTTGTATTGAAGTAAAAATCCATAAAATCAATTTTTCTTTAACTTCCCAGTCAACAATCTCTTGATCTTTCTTAATTATTGAAATTAATTCATTATAAAAGGATTCTATTGAGTGCCCAAAAAACTCTTCCAAAGCAGTTGGTGTTTTAAATTGCATAGAATTATAAAACTTCTTTTCCCAAAATATTTTATCTCCTGAATTTTTAACTTGAATCTCTTTCCTGTATTTATCGTAAACATCTATCACAAAGATTCTTTTTCCATCTTCATTAAGAGAAAAATGTTTTAAATATGTTTCTGGAACTATATGTTGTTTAACATGTTTTTCACTCATTTTTATCTTCTTTAACTTTCTTTTATTTGAACATAACTTTTATTTACCCACAATGAATCCCCAGCATTTCTACTTTGTCAAATTTAAAAAAGTAGAAATTGTGTAAAATATAAGTGAGGTAAATATATCTCTTCTTTATCCCGTATTGCATAAATAGCTATAAAACGGGGCAAATATAAAAGCACTACCTTTCCTGCGCTTCAATTACCAGTCTCCGCTAAATCGTTTATTCGCAGAAAGTTGATAGTTAGAATAATTTTCATGCCGCTCGGAGTACGGGGTAATCTATTTTCTTGATGGCATACTCAACGCAAGCCTGTATATCTTCCTCTTCTAAGTCAGGCATTTCTTCTAAAATCTGCTCAAACGTAAGGTGGTTTGCCAACAAAGCCAATACGTCTGTCACACGTATACGCATACCTCGCACACAAGGCTTACCGCCACATTGCTCAGGATTAAAGGTAATTCTATCTAAACTCTTCATCATCTCTTATTTGAAAATCCTCCCGAAAGTTAAACATCTTTCGGAAGGGGGACAAATTCTACCGCAATGCGTTCCAATTCAAAATCGCATTCCAAAGCATGGGCGCGTCGTGGTGATTGAGGTAGCGGTGAAGCGGGTCAAACGTGAAGGCTACTACTTGTCCTTTGCCCACGGGCACGTTGAAAATACCGCCATGACCAATGATGGTCTGCTCGTTGCGCACCATGCCCGATAGTACGTACGGTGGCTCGGGTTTGGGCGTTGCGGGTTTGGGGTCTTTTATCTCTTTTTTATCAGGCATCCCCATCACAAGTCCCTTGTATTCCTCTTCTTCTTTGAGCGGTTTGGTGCCATACTGCATCAGCATCATATCGCGGTCGCGTTTTTCGGTTTGGAGCAGTGCCCCTTGGCCTTTGAACACGTGGAAAACTTCGGGATAACCGTACATAATCGGGTGGTTGCGGTTGCGGGCTTTCACCTGCACGATGGAACCCGGATGGAACAACGTGGGCGATTCGTAGCGTTTCAACTCACGCACAATGCCGAGGTCGGACATGATACTTGATGAGTTATCCAGCGTAATCAATACCCCACCCGCGTCTACAAATTTTTTCAACTCCGCCACGCCCTCAAACCCTGGGCCTCCCGTCATGTCGTCGGTGCTGCTTGGCGTACCGTGCGAAGGGAATTCGGTGGTTTGCGTATAAGGCATCGGGCCAAACTTGGTATCGACTTCGTGGAGGAAGTTAGCGCCCGTACCGCCCACGCGCGGCACCAAAATCACGTCATATTGCGCCCGTAGGTTGCCTTTTTTGAGGTGGTCTTTGTGAATGGATGTATAAGGAATGCCCCGTTGCTCAAAGGTATAGCGCGACCAACCCTCGTCCTGCGTTTGGTACCATGTGTGGTAAATCGCCACGCGCGGCAGACTCACTTCGTGCTGTTTTACGGTAGGGAGGGTTTTGGTCGGTATCAAATCAAAGCCAAATTTGGCCGCTGCCTGTTTGGCTTGGTCGGTCGAGATTCCCGTAAACACCACTGCCCCCTGCGCCAACGTATCTTTGCGACCTTCAAGGGTGGTTTTGGCATCCAAGACGATGGTTTTGGCACTTGCATTTTGGGATTTCACCCAATATGCCGCCGATAATACCGTATTTTGTGCTTTGTAGTTGAGTACATAATGACTACCCTCGCCCTCGATTTTACCCTCAAATTTGGCATCGGTAGTGAGCATTTTGAGGTCGGCAAGGTCGTATTTGAGCGTATCCTGCTGCGTTACGGTCACACCATTGAGGTACTGCAAGGTCCACGCAATGGCGTCGTACGGAGGAAATTTGGCTTCTTTTGGATAGTTTTGTTTGGTCAACAACGACACCGCCAAATTGCGATATGGCTGGTTTAACACCACCACATAATCTCCCTGATTTTTGCCCGACTCAGCACGATGTACTTCAATTCCTTGCGCCCGTAGCTGATTGACTAAGTAAGCGGCTGCCGCTGGGTCACGTTGGTCTTTGCCAATCACAAATGCTTTGGGCGTTTCTTTGGCGGCTTTGTTGAGATTATTGAGACTCTTTGTATAAAAATTCTTCAACAACAACTTTCCGTTGGTTGCCGCATAGCCCAGCGATGCCAACACCCCCGCCTGCATGTAGTTAATATTGTTTCGGAACGACCAATACACTTTTTCAGTGGCGGGATACGGACGGTACCATTCACGACTCGTGACGTTATCGCCCGCAAATTTGGCATTAGCCAAGTCACGCATGAAGGTATTGGCGCCTGCGTTGCCGTAGGTTTCGTAAAAGCGCCCGACAGAGTTATGATTGTTGGCAACCCAAATCCCGTAGCCGGGATACCAACCGTCATAAAACGCCCAATTGAACACGCCCGGCAAACCCTGCCCTGCCAACGTCGTCATGTCGTGGTCGGCCATGATCTGCCATTCGCCGATGGCCACAGGGTCCACAGCTTCGCTGTACGGCCCCGTTCCCGTAGAAATGTACAACAACGGCACCGACTCGTGCAGGTCGAGCATCACGGTAGGGTGCCAGTCAAAATACGCCTTGAAAATACTCTTTGTGATGGCTTGCGACACTTGCAGCCCGTCGCGGTTGTTGTCGTGAAAAACATATTTGCCCCAATACGGTGGTGAAGCGGGCATTCCGTCTTCAAAATTGGTGCGTTTTTTGGTGTAACGGTTGTACCAATCCACCATTTTATCCCAACCGTCGGGCTCAGAGACGGGGTTGATGATCACGATGATGTTGTCTCGAATGGCCTTGATTTCTTCGGCTTGGCTTGTTACGAGTCGATAGGCCAATTCCATGAGCATTTCGGGGGAGCCTGTTTCGGAAGCGTGCATTCCGCCGTTGAGAAAATACACCACTTTGCTATCGCCCACAATTTTTTGCACGTCGGCGGGGTTTACTTTGCGCGGGTCGGCAAGCAGTGCCAACTGTTTTTTGTAGTGGTCGAGCCGCTTGATGGTGGCGGCATTGGCGATAACGGCCATTTGGATGGGGCGATTTTCTTCGGTCGTCCCGATTTGCTCCGTTACAATGTTGGGCGACGTTTGGGCTAATTTTTGAAAATACCCGTAAATCTCAGACGTACGGTGCAATATCCCTGGCGCGCCGATGATTTGTCCAAACTGTTTTAGTGGGGACGGAATCTTAGGATCGGTGACCAAATCCAACACCGACGAAGGCAAAAAGCGCGGGTCGGTGGTAAATTCCTTGATTTTTTGGTTGTAGGTTTCATCAATCTGCTGTGCCGAGACAGTCGAGATGAAAAGGCAAGTCCCCAGAAGAAGACATGCGTAAATATAAAAAGGCTTCATAGAGTAAGGATTAAGAAAAGCTAATTAGGGAATTAAAACAATCACGCAAAGGCTCAGTATACCTTTGCGTGATTGTTCAATCCATTATATTTTATTTGTTACCTTCGGTTCCAGCAGACATAGGAGTTCCTATCCCTAACTGATTCCAATTGATGAGCACGTTCCAAACCATCGGGGCATCGTGGTGATTGATGTAACGGTGCAATGGATTGAACGTAAACGCCACCAATCTTCCAGCGCCAACGGGAACGTTAAAGATACCGCCGTGTCCGACGATGGTCTGCTCATTCCGTACCATTCCCGAAAGCACATACGGCTCTTCCCTTTTAGGTTTAGCGGCGGCAGTTTCTTTCGTCGCTTTTTTATCTGGCAAGCCCATGATCGGACCAGTGTATTCTTCTTCTTCCTTCAATGGCTTGGTACCGTATTGCAGCACCATCATGTCGCGGTTGTACTTTTTGGTTTGCAACAACGGCGAAATACCTTTAAAGATCGGGAACACTTCTGGAAAGCCGTACACGATCGGGCTATCTGATTTACGTATTTTGACATTCACAATCGAGCCCGGATGATAAAGCCCGGGGGTCTCTACTTTGTCCAGATCACGGGTAATGCCCGTTTCCGCAATCATCGTTGAAGAGTTGTCCAAGGTCACTAATATACCACCAGCTTCTACAAACATTTTCAATTGGTTGATACCATCAAACCCGGGCCCGCCGGTCATGTCGGCTGTAGCATCAGGAAAGCCGTGCGATGGAAATTCGGGCGTTTTGGTATAGGGAAGTGGGCCAAATTTTTTGTCGATTTCGTGAATAAAATCACTACCTGTACCCCGCATTTTAGGAATGACAATGACGTCGTATTTTTTGCGTAAATCACCCGCTTTCAGGTCATCCTTTTCGATGGATGTGTACGGAATACCGCGTTGGTCAAACGTAAACCGCACCCATCCTTCATCCTGTGTATTGAACCAACTGTGGTAAATGGCCGCTCTTGGCAACGTCACTTCGTGCTGTTTGACGGTAGGTGTGGCAGTAGTAGCCGCCAAATCAAGTCCAAACTGCGATGTAATACTTTTAGCTTGGTCAGACGTAATTCCCTGTAACACCACCGAACCTGCCGACAGCGTATCTTTTACGCCACCCAAAGTCGTTTTAGCCTCCAAAACCGTTACTTTGCTGGTTTTATTCTGATTTTTCAACCAGTACAATGCCGACAATACCGTATTTTGGGCTTTGTAATTGATGACATAATTTGTTCCCTCACCGTCTACTTTGCCCGTATATTTCACCTCTTCAGTCAGTAATTTAAGGTCGCTCGCGGCGTAGCTAACGTTGTCAAGTGCTTTTACATCTACGCCATTTAAGTACCCTAACGTCCACGCAATATCATCATAAGATGGTTGTTTGGTATCTTTCGGATAATTTTGTTTGGTCAACAATGATACGGCCAAGTTGCGATAAGGCTGCTCCAATAAAACCACGTAATCGTCTGAAGTTGATTTATGCACTTCAATGCCCTGGCCCCGTAGTTGATTCACCAAATACGCCGCCATTACTGGGTCTTGTTGTTTCTTGGGAATGACAAATGCGCGGGGTGTTTCTTCTTTGCCTTTTTTGATGGCATTGACGCCTTTTTGGTAAAAATTGGTCAACAACAAACGACGGTTATTGGCGGCATACGTCAAACCAGCCAACACACCCGCCTGCATGTAGTTGATGTTGTTGCGGTATGACCAGTTTACTTTTTCCGTGGCTGGATTGGGGCGATACCACTCTTTGCTCGTGACGGGGTCGCCCGAATATTTTTGATTGCCCAAATCACGCACATAAGTAGTTGCGCCCGCGTTGCCGAAGGTCTCATAAAAACGACCGACCGAATTATGATTGTTGGCGATAAAGAACGCATAGCCAGGATTCCAACCGTCATAAAACGCCCACGTAAACACCCCTGGCAATCCCTGCGATGCCAAGGCCGTCATTTCGTGGTTGGCCATGGTTTGCCATTCTCCAATTGTAATTGGGTCAACGGCTTCATTATAAGGGCCTGTTCCGGTAGATATATACAACAACGGCACCGATTCATGCAAGTCGAGCATAACCGTGGGGTGCCAATCGTAGTAAATTTTGTACATGGCCTTGGTCAAAGCCTGCGACATTTGCAAGCCATCGCGGTTGTTGTCGTGGTAGGTGTATTTTCCCCAATACGGCACCCGCGGAAAGCCATCATCGTAGTCTTTGCGGTTTTTGGTGTAGCGATTATACCAGTCTACCTGCTTATCCCAGCCGTCGGGTTCCGACACGGGATTGATGATGACAATGATATTATCGCGAATCGTTTTAATGTCTTCTGTTTGTCCCGTAATCAGGCGATAAGCCAGCTCCATGAGCATTTCGGGAGAACCCATTTCGGGCGAGTGAAGCCCCCCGTTGAGGTAGTAAACGGGCTTGGTATCACCCAGCATTTTTTCCATTTCCTGCGGGGTTACCTTGCGGGGGTCCGCCAACAACGCCAGTTGCTTTTGGTAATGGGCCACCCGCTTCATGGCATCCTGATTACCGATGGCAATCAACTGAATGGGGCGTCCTTCTTCGCTGATTCCCTGTTGCTGAACCGTAATAAAAGGCGACGTTTGGGCCAGTTTTTGAAAATAGCCGTAGATCTCGGCCGTATGGTGCAATACCCCCGGTGAGCCGATGATTTGTCCAAAATGTTTACGCGGCGAAGGCACCTTGGGGTCATCGATCAAATTTAGGACCGAAGAAGGCAAAAAACGCGTATCGGTGGTATACTCCCTGATTTTTTGGTTGTAGGTTTCGTCAATCTGCTGCGCTTGCACGACAGCCATTGAAAAGGTAAGACAGGAAGCAATAAATGGTTTTAGTAAGTGTTTGAAGTGCATATCAGGTTAGGTTAAGACGATTTTAGAAACGAGGAAGGAAAGAATTTTAAAGATGGCACTATATAGTTTTTATATCAAGTTTCGACAAAATTTAATTTTATATATGTTGATTTACGCACAATATAACAGAACAAATTGTTTAAATAATACAATTATTAAATTCTAATAAAACCTCTATTTTCTGCACATTTGACCTATTTTTCATTTTATTTGCCCCAAAAAGACTGCTCAACTACAGCTTTGTTTTGTACTATTTGGTTTGTCGTTCATCAAAAGTAAAATCATTGTCCAACTATAAGGGCTCCGAACCACCAAGATGCGACGAACTGGCATAAATTGCATTCCAAAACTGGAAAGCGATTACGCATTAATTCCCTATTTTTGGCAAAACAACCCTTTCACGTAATAATCACTTACTAAGCCATGTTAAAACCTCTTTTTAGCGTACCCATTTTTGCAGCCATTTACGCTTTCATCCCTCTGCTTTCTGTAGCCCAATCAGAAGTTCATTTTGCCACCCATCCCACCCTCAGCCCTGATGCTAGTACGGTGGTCTTCGCGTATGAATCTGACCTCTGGAAAACCGACTTAGGAACAGGACTCACCACCCGTATTACGGCCATGCAGGGCAGCGAATCGCGCCCGCGTATTTCACCCGACGGCAAATGGCTAGCGTTTAGCGGTACCGAAAACGGCAACAGCGACGTCTATCTTATGCCCATCCAAGGAGGCACTATCCAACAACTCACCCATCACAGTACCTACGACTTGGTGGAAGCGTGGTCGTGGGATTCACAAACCATTTATTTTGAGTCAGGCCCGCAAAACGGAGGAACTACGTTTGCGGTTTCAATCAAGGGAGGCACGCCCCGCCGTCTGTTCAAACATTATTTCAACCGCACCCACAACATCGCCGAAAGCCCAACGGGAGAGTTGTTTTTCAATGACACGTGGGAAAGCGACGACCAAGCTATGCGCAAAGGCTACAAGGGCGACTTCAACCCTGACATTCAATCGTACAACCCCAAAACCAACACTTACAAAAAATACACGGATTATCGGGGCAAGGATATGTGGGCCACCATTGACCGCAATGCAAATATCTTTTTTGTCTCAGATGAAGCCAACGGTGAGTACAATCTTTACACCTTTCTCAACGGTCAAAAAACGGCTCTGACGTCCTTTAAAGAATCCATCAAACGCCCACAAGTAAGCGCCGACGGCCGTAAAGTAGTGTTTGAAAAAGATTACCAGCCCTGGATTTACGACGTAGCCACCAAAACCAGTGCACCCGTCAAGCTCAACATTGTCCGCAATTTTACGCTTTCCAAAGGCCAAGACTTTAAAGTGAATGGCAATATTTCAGCATTTGACATTGCCCCTGACAACAAGAAACTGGCCTTTGTCGCCCGTGGCGAACTGTTTGTTTCCGACCTAGAAGGTAAATTTGTGAAGCAACTCAAAACCACCCCCAACGAGCGGGTGCTGGAAGTAAAATGGCTCGCCGACACCATGACCCTGTTGATTGGCCAAACGGTCGGTGGTTATCAAAATTGGTTTACGATGCGTGCCGACGGCAAAGGTGTGCTTACCCAACTCACCAACGAGACTCAAACCAATCGCCAAATTTCGCTCAATAAAGACCGCACGCTGGGCGTCTACCTCAGCGGCCGCAATGAAGTCCGCACGATTGACCTCAAAACGAAGGAAAGTAAAACCGTTGTCAAAGATGAATTATGGGGTTTTTACAATGATTCGCCCCGCTTTTCGCCCAACAGCGAGTATGTGATGTTTACGGCTTTTCGCAATTTTGAAAAAGATATTTTTCTGCATCATTTGAAGAAAAATGAAACCGTCAACTTGACCAATACAGGCATTTCTGAAAGCGAACCGGTGTGGTCGCCCGATAGCAAATACATCTATTTTTCGTCTGACAGGCTCAATCCGAACTATCCTTTTGGGCCGCGTAAACAAAAGGTGTATAGACTGGCCCTGACCAAACTGGATGACCCGTACCGTTTGGAGAAATTTGAGGAGTTGTTTAAGCCCGAAGAAAAAAAGAAAGACACCGAACCAGAAAAGAAAGTTGACGATAAGAAAAAGAAAAAAGGCCAAAAAGACGACAAGCCCAAAGCGGAAAAACCCAAAAAAGAGGAGAAACCCATCGAGATTGATTTGACGGATATATGGGAGCGCATGGAACAGGTGGGACCGTCGTACGGCCAACAAGGTACGCCTGCCGTGATTCAGAAAGACGCCAAAACCTACGTGTACTATGTATCTGACCATCAGGAAGGAAACAACAAACTTTGGCGCAGCGTTTATGAGCCTTTTCAGAAAACCAAAACCGAAAAAGCCGACGATGCCGATGAGTATGAGTTGGTTCAGACAGGCGACAAATACTACATTTTAACCTCTGGAAAAATCAAGAAATTCAACTACGAAACCAATAAAGCCGACGAAATCGAAATCAATCATACCTTCCGTCGTAGCTTGGAAGAGGAGTTTCGTCAGATGTACTACGAGGCGTGGGCGGGGGTTGAAGAGAATTTTTATAACGAAACTTTCCACGGAGCCGACTGGAAAGTTTTGCGGGACCGCTACGCTAAATTCTTGCCGTTTCTCAACCGACGCGAAGATTTCAGAACGCTATTTAACGACATGCTCGGCGAACTGAACGCGTCGCATTTGGGCTTTTATTCAAACGGAAAAGAAGAGGACGTTTTTTACAAATCGCAAACGATGGAGTCGGGCGTACTGTTTGACACGCAACGTCCTTACGTGGTGGAACGCGTGGTAAAACGCAGCGCCGCCGACAAACATGGTAAAAAAATCCTGCCCGGTGATGTGCTGACGCACGTGAACGGGCTGGCCGTTGATACGCTTCAAAACCGCGATTTTTATTTTACCAAACCCTCCAACGATACCGAGCTGGAACTGAGTTTTCGCCGCAAGGGTGTCGATACAGCTTACACTGTGCGAGTACATCCGCAAGGTTCACTTTCGGGAAATCTGTATGACGAATGGATGGATTGGAATCAAAAATACGTGGACGATAAGTCAAAAAACCGCATTGCGTACGTCCACATGAAAGACATGGGCTTGGGACAATACGACAGGTTTGTGCAAGATATGACCCGCGATTGGTACAAAAAAGACGCTTTGATTTTGGATTTACGCTACAATACAGGTGGCAATGTTCATGATTTGGTCCTAAACTTCTTAGCCCAAAAGCCTTATTTGCAGTGGAAATACCGCGAAGGGGCACTTACGCCACAGCCCAATTTTGGCGTGGCGGCCAAGCCGATTGTACTGTTAATCAACGAACAATCGCTATCTGACGCCGAAATGACCGCGACGGGCTTTAAGGCGCTCAAACTCGGCAAAATCATTGGCACAGAAACCTACCGCTGGATTATTTTTACTTCGGGCAAAGGCCTGGTCGATGGCTCTTTTTATCGCCTACCCGCGTGGGGCTGCTACACGTTAGATGGCAAAAACATTGAAAAAGAAGGCACTGCACCCGATATTTACGTGAAGCAAACCTTCACCGACCGCCTTACCGACAAAGACCCCCAACTCGACAAAGCCATCGAAGAGATTTTGAAAGACCTCAAATAGAAATTCCATTATCTTTGGAACCCTGTTTTGAAAAACGAAAATTTGGGGATTGTATGAAAAGGCTCTAGGCCTGCCCATACAGTTGGATGGTTCAACATATCAAATCATAACTAATACAATATGCCAAGCTGGTACTTAGGAAAAATTAAATATCAACAGGAACAGGAAAACGGAGCGCTCAAATCCATCTCAGAAGCGTATTTGGTTGATGCAGTTTCGTACACCGACGCCGAGGCGCGCCTGTACGGCATCGTGGCCGACAATACCCCCGACTTTCAAATCAGCAGCCTCACCCGCATGAAGCTGTCGGATGTGTTTCACTTTGAAGATGAAGGCGGCGAAAAATGGTTTAAATGCAAAACGTTTTACGTTTCTATCGACGACAGCAAAGGCGCTGCTAACGTTAAAGAGAAGAAAATTGTGAGTTTTATGCTCGTCAATGCCGACAGCCCTAAGCAAGCCATCGAGCGCATTGAAAAAAGCCTCGCAACCATGCTCATTCCTTACGAAATCACCGACGTAAACCTGACGCCGATTCTGGAAGTATATCCCTACTCTCCCGAAGACGACGCGCAGAAAGTTCCCGCTGGCTTCCGCCCCTTAGCAGAAGTACTGGCAGAACAGCAAGGTTAGCCATCAGAAAAACAGAAAAGGGGCGCTGAGAAGTGCCCCTTCTTTATTGCCTCCGCCGCGTCGTTGGGAAGGGCGGCGGCGTAGTGGGGGGCGTGGGGATTTGTTTTTTGGTTTGTGCCATATTTCCCATGTTGGTCGCTAAGTTGGTGAGGTACACATTTCCTGAGCGAAACATCAAGTTGACGGCATACAGCCTATCTGAAGGTACTCCGTCAAAATGGGCGGGAATCCAACGGGGCATGTCCTTGATGATGTCCGCCAATTGTTGAAGCGTTACAAAAGAACTATTTTTGAAAGTATGGAGCGTAGCCACGCTGTCGGCTTGCACAAGCAACACAAACGAATAAAATTCCGTGGCCGTTGGCGAAATATCCTTCAGTTTTTTTCGAAGATACCCCTGCAAGGCATACTCTCCTCCCCGAAACATCGGCTCTCCCGAAAACTCATAAAACTCAACCTCATTTCCGTCCAAATCATAGCAATGCTTGTCTTTACGCATCCCGTTGCGGTACCATTCGCGGCGCTTGATGCTGCCGTCGGGATAATACACCTTGAACTCCCCAAACTTCTCGTTGTTTTTATAATCAGCAATCCAGTATAAATCCCCGTTGGGATAAAAACCTTTGGAAAACCCCTGACGAATCCCCTCCTTGTAATCCTTGAAATTGGTTTCGGTAAGCAGCAGACCTGATTTATCGTAAATCCGAAGCGTAGCAAAGCGCTTTTTTTTATCGTAAAAAGTCACCTCTTCGTCGTGGGTAGAAAAGCTTTTACGCTGTACGGTGGTGGCCACGGTATCCGCTAAAAAGGCGTTGGCCTCTCCTGCCAGGAGCCAACAGAACCCTAAACAAATGATGAAGATTTTCATAGCCTTAAACGTTTACTTACGCTAAAAAAAGCAGTATAAACAACAAATTCCCCACTAAAGTAATACAAATTTCATAAAAATCAGGGCTTGTTTATCGGCCATATTTTTCAAAAACAGGAGAAGACGCACGCGGCTGACGAAACAACTTCTGAAAAATGGGAACCTGTGCCGTAAACTTGATAATCCCTTCTTCCAAAGGTACTTGTGGGATAGCCAACAAATCTGCCACCTCTTTTCCCAACAAAAACCGCATCTGCGCCAATGGAAAATTTTGCATGGCGGGCTGAGGCGCCTGTTGTTGGAGTACCTTGGTCAGCGCTTTGGTGAGGCCGATGCCTGCCTCCGAAGCCTTAAACTGTCGGAGAAAAATAGCGCGGTCTAAATGAAATGCTTCGCGTAGATTAAGGGGCAAAAGGGGTTCTTGCACGCCCAACAATGCCCCTACCACGCTCCAAAAGTGAAGAAAATGAGCTTCATCGACTTCGTCGGTGGTGATTCCCAACTTGCGAAGCCCCCGGATGACAATGTATGAAAATGCAAGGTTCGTTCCTGCCATATCTTCCTGATTGATAGGCACTCCCCAGTCGGGGTTCCATTGTTCGGCGTGTTTGGTAAAATACCGAATGACGGCGTGCATCAGGCGAATTTTAAGAATTCGAACGCCGTTGCGGCCGTTGCGCCAATCGCGTTCTTGCATGATGCCGTATACAAATTCACCCGTTTCTTCCAAACGCTTGAAGGTATCATTTTTGATGCGCTGCGACAGCCAAAGCACCTGCGCTCCGTCGGCGGCGGCGTAGCAGTAAGGCAGTGAATAGCACCCCAATATCAACGCTATTTGCTCGTTATATTTCCAAAAAAACGCCATTCCCTTGTCCATTTTGGCCAAATCGGCAAAGGCAGGAAGGCGGTTGTGTAAGGCAAAAAAAGACTGAACAAAAGTGGGTTGTTCCGCAATAGAGAGAAGGTCGGGAGTTCCCAAAAAACGCATAAATTCAGCCAACCGCGCTCTACCACCGTCAGCGGCGAGTTGTTCCACGACGGCATCAGCGTCAGCATCTCCCAGTTGACGATACGGAGTCAGTAAGTTATTATCAAAAATTCGGGTGGAAAGTATCGGCATCGCGAGTCAAAATATAGTCAGGAAATAGTTATAGAACTATTACATTGTGGTATCACCTCCAAACGCAAAGCATCTAACAACTCCTACCTATTTAACGACTCAAACAATAAAAGGTTTGATGACGCGGGCGTTTTGTTTTTTGAGTTCTACAAACAACCGATTGAGCATTTCTTCGTCGCGATAAATCCCAATAATCGAGCCTCCCGAACCCGTAAAAGAAGCCGAAGCTCCGCAATTACGGGCGGTTTCAATCATGGCCCGGTTGCGGTCGGTGATGGTCATAATCTCGGCGCGGTAGTCCAGGTTTTGATTGACGAGTTCGTTCAAACGGTCGTAGTTTTGCGCTTTAATTACCCCACGGCCTTCTTCGGCTACGCCTGCGATATTTTGCAGCGTCCCCACCACGTGAGGCTCCCCTTGCTCCCACCGTTGGCGAATATTATTTAACACTTTTCCCGAAACTTTGCTCAGGTCTGTTTTGTAGGCAATGTATAGTTTTGGCAGCAAGCGCGGATCAATGGGCTCGTAGTAGCCGTAGCCCTGTTTTTCAATCAGTTCGCGCGAAAAATCCATGTAAACGCAGCCTTCGTAGCATTGAATGACGCGGTCTTGCAAACCCGCCGTAATGCCCAATTCTTCCACTTCGGCTTTCAACGCCAATGTGGGCAATACGGGAAGTGGAATTTCTACTTTATAAAACTGCATCAACGCCCGTAAGGTAGCTACCACAATGGCACTCGACCCAGCCAAACCCACCTGACGCGGAATGGTGGTTCGGTAACGAATGGTAAAATTTTGGTTGGGCAGTCGAATCGCTTCGCTTTCGCAATACTCCACAAATTTCTTGATGGCCGCCTTTACCAACGGAATCCCCCCGTGATAGCCCAAAGTGCTGATTGTATCGCGTAAATGGTATATATTTTTAAACACATTGGAATCCTGCGTTTGCGGCTCAATCTCCAACTCGGGCGATTCGTGCAGCGTAATGGAAGCGCCAAAATTGCGAACCGAAATAGAAATGGTTTTGCCATAATACCCATCAGAGGGGTTTCCTAAAAGCCCTGCACGGGCATAAGCACGGGTTTCAATCATTATTGTGTATTTGTCGCGTATTGTCGCGCTGTAAGCGCCTATTATCACCGCAAAATAACAACAAAAAAGCGAAGGCAGTGCCTCCGCTTCTGTACTAATTTGCTGTGTGGGCTAGTTTTTCTTTGTTGTTATCTCAATAACGCCTCTTTTTCCTTTGTCACCGTATTTTTTAATAGCCTCTTCTCCCTTCAATACATTCATATTTTGAATGCTGTCAGGGCTCAATTTTTGAATTTGATCTTTTTCCATCTCCTTCCCATCCAAGAGCCATAGCGCATTTTCAGGCATATTTTTTTCTACTACCTCTTTTCTAACAGCAGTAGCCTTTTTCGTAGTGATTCGCACCACGCCATGCATTGCCATAGAGCCATAAATTTTCGTAGCTGACTCATCTTTCAAAACCTCAATACTTTCAATATCTTCTGGACTCCACCTTCCATCTAAATCACCTTCTACCCGAATCCCATCTACCAAAATAAGTGGTTTATTCCCATTCACTTTTATCGAAGGGTTATAGCGATAAAGGCTCCCTCCTCCAGTAGCAGGATTTGTAGTGTTTATCTTGACGGAAGGCTCTTTTTTCTCCAACACAAATGAAACAGGCACACTACACTTTGCATCGACGGGCTGCCCATCTTTTAAAGCAGGATTCCAACGGGGCATTTTTGAAATTAATCTTATGGCCTCGGCATCGGCCCCAAAACCAATCCCTTTGTCTATCACAATGTCTTTGATAGCTCCTTCTTTAGTAACCGTAAAACTCACCAACACAATTCCTTCCACGTTCGCTCTAGCGGCAGCTGTGGGGTATTTCAGATTGGTGGAGAAATATTGGCTCAACGCTGGAGTCCCCCCCGGAAATTCAGGATTTTTGTCACCATTGGATAACGTGGCCGCTTTTTTCTCCAATACAAACGCAATTGGCAAGTTATACTGAACCGCTACGGCTTTGCCGTTTTGTTTACCAGGGTTCCATTTAGGCATATTTAGCGTTACCCGCAGGGCTTCCTCGTCGCAACCAAAACCGATACCTTTCACGATTCTGGGGTCACGAATATCTCCGTCTTTGCCCACCACAAACTGCACAAACACTTTCCCCTGCACATTGGCGCGTTGAGCTGAGGCAGGATACTTGATAGCGCGTCCTAAATACCTGCCCAATTCACTCATTCCGCCCGGAAACTCTGGATTTTGCTCTACTACCGTAAAAACCTCACCATTCTTTGTCAGTTTTGACTTCTCCTCTGCTGATACTACTTCACCCTTTGAGGGTTCAGCCCCATACGCCACCACTACTACTTCATTTAATTCTTTAGGTTCAAGTTGCATTATTACGTTTTGCTCGCTTTTCGTAACGTCCAGCACCTGCGTTTTGTAACCAACAAACGAAAACACCAATTGCTTTCCACGCATTACATTAATCAGATAATTACCTTCCAAATCAGTAGTTGTGCCTCGTTGGGTATTTGCCACAATAACCACTACCCCTGGCAAGCCTTTGCCATCTTGGGTCGTTATGCGGCCTTTTACGGTGAGTTCTTCGGCCATTACCTGCTCATTATCGGGCACTTCCGATTCTGCCCGCCGGGCGGCTACAAGCACTACTAAACCGATAATAAGAGGAACGGCGAGCAAATAGCGACCCAATACCCAGCGCGAACTACGATTTTTTGTCAACATGGAGATTCTGTTTTTAAGTTGAGTGGCGTCAAAAAAATTATTGGTTAAAACATTAGGTGAAACCCCAAACGCATATCCTACCAAGGTGTGCGCATACTGCATTCGGTCACCGTTGGTAGCCCGCTCATCGGCAATAAACTCGTGGATTTCTTTGAGCGAGCGTTTGAAAAAAATCAGAATGGGATTGAACCACCAAAACACGTGAACCAATTCCAACCACAACAAATCCAAACTATGCCGCTCCTGAATATGCACCAATTCGTGGCGCAGTACCACATCGCCGTAGGCTTCAGCGTCTTTTTGGCTCACGACCAAGTAATTCAAAAACGAAAACGACGAAATAGACCCATCAGCGGCCCGCACCAGAATGTATTTTCCAGCGCGTTGACGCTCCCCTGCGCGGATAATCTTGAGCACTTGCCACAAGCGGAAGCCCAAACGCCCGAGCATCGCCAACACCCCTAACCCATATACGAGCCACAGCACCTGCTCGGCAGTCATAAAGGGATCTTCTACGGGTTGGTACACCACCGTAGTAGGTTCAAGGCTGATTTGGGTTATCGGCAACGACTCGGGCGCTTTCTCGGTCAATACCACAAAGGGAGCCGCCAAAGCAATCAAAAGGGCTGCTAATAGGTAAAAACGATTGAAGGTGAAATAGGTGTGTTTGCGCAGCAAAAGCCAATACAGGCCATACAAGGCTACCATCCCTGCACTTGCTTTGAAAAGATAAATGAACGATTCCATGATTTTTGAAACGTTTGAAGTTGGCAATTATCGAAACATCTCCCTAGCGTTTTAACATCTTAATGATTTCGTCGGCATCTTGAAGGCTGATGTTTTTGTCCTGCACAAAAAACGACACCAATTCTTTTAATGAACCTTCAAAGTAGTTGTCTACCAGCTTATTAGCTTCGTATGCGCGATAATCTTCCTTGCTGACAATCGGGAAATATTCGTAGGTTTTTCCGCTGATGGCACGGTGGTCGATGAAACCCTTTTGCTCCAAAATACGAATAAACGTAGACACAGTATTGTAGGCAGGTTTGGGCTCGGGCAAGTGTTCAATCACGTCCCAGACTACCCCTTTTTCTAAATCCCACAGGATTTGCATGATTTCCTGTTCGGCTTTGGTGAGTTCTCTCATTGGGTTAAATCGTTGGTTAAAATAATTCTTAAAGTAGGTAACTAACTCCCCAACCGACAACAGTTCAATACCGCGAATTAGGTTGATTGAGTAAAGTGAAACAAAGTAACAACTAAATTTTTAGTTTAACAAGCCAATCAACTAATTCTTTAGTAATAATTTTGCCCAGATTGTTTTATATTCTAGTTGTTCACCCGTCTGACGGTTCGAAAGCGTCAGAAGGGTGAACGACAGCCTCAAAAAAGTTATTTTTTGCGTGGGCCGCGCACGGCGATTACCGCGATTTCAAGCGCTGCTCCACCAGGAAGATTATCAACGCCAACCGTTGCGCGGGCGGGGAAGTTACCGCTGAAATATTTACCGTAAATTTCATTTATTTTGGCAAAGTTGGCGAGGTCTTTTACGTAAATAGTAGTGTTCACAACGTCGTCCATTGAAAGTTTGGCGGCTCCCAATACTGCTTTTATGTTCTCCATGATTTGCGTGGCTTCCGCTTCAAACCCTCCTGCTACCAATTGTCGTGTTTGGGGATTGAGGCCGATTTGGCCCGCTACAAAAACCATTCCGTTGGCTTCAATGGCTTGACTATATGGCCCGATTGGCGCGGGAGCGGCGTCGGTTTTAATAACGGTTTTTTGGGCAAAGGTCAGCGTAGCCATAAAGATGAACAGAAATGTAAAACATTTTTTTTTCATAAAAATTGGAAGTGATATTGTTTGTTGACAAATGAGTAACCTAACTTGCCCCCCAAATTCGTATTTTTCACTCTTAAAAACAACTTTCAGCATGAGCCTTCAATCACTCACTGAACAAATTAAAACCATCGTAGGAACCGACAGCGGCCTGAATGCATCCGTCAAATTTGTCACCGACGAGGGCGTCATTGTCATCGACGCCAAGCAAGTGCCCAACGTGGTAAGCAACGAAGAGGCCCCCGCCGACTGTACGCTGGAAATCTCCACAAGCGATGCCCTCGACATGCTCAGCGGCTCGCTCAACCCAATGATGGCCTACATGAATGGCAAACTCAAAATCGACGGTGATATGGGAGTAGCCATGAAAATAGCCCAAACTTTTGGGGGATAACCCTCAAAAACAAGCGGACCCGACAAATTGTCGAGTCCGCTTATTAATGTCTTTTTTCAGAATTACTTATTCCTTCGTGTTTTTGGAATTCTGCACTTCAGCGCGAATAGCCTGAGCTATATTTTTAAGGTCTTGCATTCCTTTGCGCACACGTGTACCGGCAGCTTGATTACCTTTGTTGTAAAACTTATCAAAGTCTCCTTCAAGGCTCATTACTAGATTTTTGATTTCATCAAATTTGGCCATAGTGATAACAAGTTTTATGGTTATAAAAAGTTTAAAAACGCTCAAATTCGCGTGATTTGGCCGAAATTTAATGATTAAACCATTAAACACAAGTGGTAGCAAAGAAAAAACAATAAAAAAAATGCAATTTTTAATAAAACAAGTACAACGAAAAAGATAATACACTGACAATCAATACATTATCTCTTTGATGCTTTCATTCTTTTTTTTGTCAATTTTTAAAAAAAATGGCCATACAAGCCCAGAAAGGGCATTTTTGAAGTTACACTACGATTTAGGAAAGCCCTCCCGCTGCATAACTCGTAGCGCCTGATTGAGATGACGCTGGTGATGAGCAATCGTGAAAAGCAGTACATCTCCCAACCGAAATTTAAGCAATGAAGTAAAAGGTGAAACCACTTTTGTATTCCAGTCGATGGTATCCGCCTTTTGTAAAACTTTCTCCAAATCTTCGACAATTACTTTATAACGGGTTAATACTTTTTGGGTATCGAGGTGATAAGGCTTGGGTTTAAACATTCCCGGAGCAGGAATCTTACGGGTCGATTTGGGATCAACAAACCCCAGCATCATTCGACCGTTGAAACTCATTTCAAACATCAAAGGCGGTTGAGCATTCCGGGGCGTGTGCTCCACTTTATAATTGAGTTGATTGACGTAGTACTGACTCACCATGTTTAAATGAACAAGGCATTCCAATATTCCCCATTGATCGGGTGCTGGTTTCCATTGAATTTTTGTCTCGGAGAGAGGTTCAAATTCTTGAGTAACCGTTTGTTTAATCTGTTGAAGCTGTTGTAATAAATCCTGACGAGTGGCAATAACATCCATGAGAAAATAATGGTTGAGGGTGAAGGGGGCACTTGTGTTAAACCAGCTGCTCCCTTACCTTACCGGGCAATGATTGTACCACCAAATCGTACGAATGGTCGATCCATTCGCGAAGCACCGCATCTTTGACTGAGCCGTCAATGATGACCGTATTCCAGTGCTTTTTGTTCATGTGATACCCCGGCAGTACACAATCGTGCTCTTCTCGCAATTGAGTTGCTTTTTCAGGGTCACATTTCAGATTGATACTGAACGGCGTACGGTCGAGCGTGGTCAGCGCAAACACTTTCCCCGCAACCTTGTAAGCGATTGTTTCTGGTCCAAAGGGAAGTTCTTCCGTTACTCCTTTTTTAGTAAGGCAATAAGCCTGAAATGATTCTATATTCATCGGCTCAAAAAACGATAAAGCATTACACCTATACAAAACAAAAACATGATGATGGAAATACGGTTAATTCCGTGCATCATGCGGAGCGATGAGGTATTGGGCCGCGACGGGTCTGGCTTCTTAAACACCCGAATGAAGTACCCAAACACTTCACTCATTTGAAAAAATTCGATGAAACGTTTCATAATTAATCAGTAGCTCCCGCCCCCAAAACGGAGTTTAGGTGAAAATTAGCCCCTTTGGGGTTGGGGCTTTGTATTTATAACTCAATCGCCTCTGGCTCAAACCATTTGCCATCTTCTTTGATAATGTTGATGAGCTCATCCACAGCGTTGTTGGCAACCACCGATTTTTTCACTACCTGTTGACCACGGTATAGCGCAATTTTGTCTTTGCCGATGCCCACGTAGCCATAATCGGCATCCGCCATTTCGCCTGGGCCGTTGACAATACAGCCCATAATTCCGATTTTTACGCCTTTCAAATGGTCAGTTCGCTTGCGAATGAGCGCGGTGGTTTCTTGCAAATCAAACAAGGTTCGGCCGCACGATGGGCAGGATATATACTCCGTTTTTGACATTCGAGTACGGCCCGCCTGCAAGATACCAAACGCAATGCTGTTTTGTTGTTTGGCGTATTTCAAACGTTCTTCATTGTCGACTTCGGTCGCATACTGGGCCGAGAGCATGATACCATCCCCAAGGCCATCTACCAGCAGTCCACCGCAATCGGTAGCCGCAAAAAGCGACAATTCGTCCGAATTCTCCGTTGAATAGGTTCGCTGAATCACCACTGGGCAATCAATCCCTTTGTCTATCAAATCAATCATAAACCGACGCAGGGCAGGCATGGCGTGGGCATTATCAGTTTGAAGAAGCAACACCACAGGCTCACCCGCGATTTGTTCATGGGTCAGCTGAATCGCCGCGTCAATTTTGATAAAATTCAGCGTTGTACTTCTTTTCGTTGCCTTTTCAAATTCTGCCAAGGTAAAAAGCGGGAATTGGTGTTCTTGATTACTGGCCGTTTTCCAGACCTCATAATCAACGATTTCTTTCAGGCCCATGGGCAACATAAACGTTGAAGGCCTAGACCCAGTGTAGATAAAATCCACGCCGATGTCATTCATTTTCCACTTGTCGGGCACGGGCAGGTAAAAATGCCCTACGCTGCGCAAATCTTCATATTGGGTCACTTCTATGGCCGAAAGGTCGGCAATGACGCGCGGCACATTCCCGCCGCCAAAGTTAAAAACCTCTTTCGTTTTCCGACGGCTGTACTGAAATGGATGAATGGGCGATGCTGTTATCGGACGAATGGGCGTTGTTTCGGCAGCGCGATTGGTATAACGGCCAATCAATGCCGCCGCTACTGGTGCTTCAAATTCGGGGTCTTCGGTCAACGAAACCCGCACCGTATCTCCCAATCCATCTTCCAACAAAGTCCCGATTCCGACCGCCGATTTGATGCGACCGTCCTCACCTTCTCCCGCTTCGGTTACGCCTAAATGCAGCGGATAAGGCTTCAAACCTTCAGCATCCAAACGATTGACCAACAACCGATATGCTTCTACCATCACGAGCGGGTTGCTGGATTTCATTGACAGTACCACATCGTAATAATTGAATTCTTCACAGATGCGCAGAAATTCTAGCGCCGACTCCACCATTCCCAGTGGCGAGTCACCATAGCGGCTCATGATGCGGTCAGAAAGTGAACCATGGTTGGTTCCAATCCGCATCGCGGTGCCGTATTCTTTACAAATTTTTAGGAGAGGAATAAACTTTTCGCGAATTCGCTCCAACTCGCGTTGGTATTCATCCTCGGTATAATCAATCAGTTCAAAGCGTTTCTTATCGGCATAATTGCCTGGATTGATACGTACTTTTTCCACAATGCGGGCGGCCAATTCGGCGGCATTGGGTGTAAAGTGAATATCGGCAATGAGCGGAACGGTATAACCACGCGCCCGTAATCCTTTGCGAATATTTTCTAAATTCTGGGCTTCTTTTACGCTAGGAGCGGTGATACGCACGTATTCACAACCCGACTCTACCATCCGAATCACCTGTTCGATAGAGCCTTCGGTATTCATGGTGTCCACGGTGGTCATGGATTGCACCCGAATCGGATGCTCAGAGCCCAGCGGGATGTCACCAATTTTGACGGTGATGGTTTTACGACGTATGTATTCCGTCAGCGATTGGCTATAATGATACGACGTAATGGCGTCTTGGAGCGAGACCGTGTCGTTGAGCGTCAGCATGAATCTAATTGCAGTTTAAAATGATGAACAGAAACCAGCCTTTCGGCCCTTTTCATGCCGTAAATTTAGAGATAAAACCCTAAACAAAAGCGTATTGTTTTATGATTCCTCCAGTACCGCTAGCAAGGTCCGGCATTTCAACTCGGTTTCCTGCCATTCTTTTTCAGGAACTGAATCTTCCGTAATTCCACCGCCGCCGTAGAGGGTAGCCATGCCATTGCTAATCTTCATACAGCGCAGATTGACAAACAAATGGGTTTCTGAGTCAATGTTTACTGGTCCCAAATAACCGCTATAAAATTCGCGGTCGTAGCCTTCATGCTCCTGAATAAACTCCAAAGCAGGCAATTTGGGCATACCACACACCGCCGAAGTGGGATGCAACAGCCCCAGCATGACGGTTCCTAGTTCGGGGAAATTAATGGCTTTGGTATCGACGGCATAATCGCTACGCAAGTGCATCAGATTGCCAGCAACGGCGGTTTTGGGTCCCTCTTCGAGGTATTCACGCACCCGTATTTTCTTAAAACACGAAATGATATAACGGCTCACGAGCGCTTGCTCCTCAATTTCTTTTTGGGTCCACGGCGCTTGCTTTGGTGGAATCATCTGCCCAGATGCATCAAAAGCTGACTGTGTACCTGCCAGCGCTACCGTTCTGAAAATCCCCTGTCGGTCCACACTCACGAGGGTTTCGGGGGTGGCACCCAACCAAATTTGATTCAAGTGAGGTAGATACACCAGAGAAACAAATGCGTTGGGGTACTTATCACAAAGTCGTTCAAAAATGCCCGTCACCGAAAACGACGCAGGCAAAGCCACGTGCTTGGTTCGGGAAAGAACCACTTTTTGGATTTCACCCGCTTCAATGGCTTTAATGGCTTCTTTGACGGATTGCAAATGAAATTCTTCGGAAGAATTAGCCGGAAAATCATTTACATGTCTATCCTTTTTTGTAACCAAATCCACATTACGACACCCATTTTCCCACGCTTCTCGGGCAGAGTTTGATTCCGTTGAGGGGTAACTTTCGGAAACTGGCTCTCCTATTTCATCAAAACGAATATGCAAATCTGCCTTGATAAAGAGCGCATCCTCTCCTTCTAAATTTAAAAATGGACTGATGGCAAAACCCGAAGGAAGGTCTTCCAGCATCATTTTTGTTTTGGGAATATCAGTGCCAAAATTGATAATCAGGTGTTTATCTTTTTGAAGGGGCAAACGCCACAGCGCGGTGGCATATCCAAGTTGATACGCCGACTGCCAACCGTGCAGCGGCAAAACTGTTCGCGATGTAGTATGTGACTCCGAATCCACTATTC
Organism: Runella rosea; assembly: GCF_003325355.1. Taxonomy (GTDB): domain Bacteria; phylum Bacteroidota; class Bacteroidia; order Cytophagales; family Spirosomataceae; genus Runella; species Runella rosea. The sequence goes on along the minus strand of NZ_CP030850.1, from coordinate 5,767,002 downwards.
GACGCATTAGTTCATGATTGTGTTTCTTTATGCTGAACACTTTTTCAACCAAAAGTGTCTCTAAAAAACGAAAAAACAAGCCGTTTCTCTCGGCGTATTTTCTAAAACTCTGGCCCGCGATTCCCTGTTTCAACAAGAGTATAGGTTAACGCAACGGAATAGAGTACTGATTTTCAAGCGTTACACTCTGTGAGTATATAACCATTGTTGAGATTTTCTGTTTTGAGTAGATGGACATTCTATCCACAAATTTTTGACACGATTTATTTCACCTCCCTTATTCCTCCTTTTTTACGCCTACCTCGCCCCCAAATATACCCTCAACAAATCGCAAGAATGGAATTAAACGTATATCTTTTATCATAATACTACCGAAGTTTAAAAAGCACTAAACGCAAAAGTACCGTTTGATAACTTTTCAAGTTAACTCATTGATTCTTTGGCAGAATTGTATATTATTGTTAAATATAATTTACTCCTCAACAGGCATTGAAGACTGTTTATCGCTGATTAAATCGGTAATAAATTCCGAGATTGTGACTGGTATTGATTGCTCTCGTCTAAGAGAAACCTACTATACTGGCAAAAATTTTACACTCATTACCACCAAGCCATTATTCATGGGCAAGTATGCAATCATTCATACCCCAAATTGAAAACCCACATTTTATGAACCCTACATTTAACATATTCGTCTTTCTTTTCATGACTTTACCTGGGATTATTTTAGGCCAATCACTTGAAATAAAGGGAATTGTAAGAGATAAAAACAAAATCGGCATTCCTTGTGCCACGATCAGCGTAAAAAATAAATTGCAAGGCTATATTACCGATGAAAAAGGCTACTATCAGTTAAATGTAGGCCCCAACGACACTTTGGTTGTTTCTTCGCCAGGTTTTGAAGTATCTTTCATCAGCATCAAGAATGTGGTTGTTCTATCTCCGTTATTTATTTATCTTGCTTCTAAAGAGCCCCTTCAATTAATTCCAATTGAAAATACAAACCTTTTTCAACGCTCGTCTATGGAGGGAGTTTTTGACCAACCTTCAAGAACGGCTTTTAATGCAGCCCTTGGTCAAAGCATTGCCCTAAAAATTGATAATTCAGCGAAAAAAGAAGCTCTTTTAAGTAAGATACATGCCAAATTTGACAAAAAAACACTTTCCCAAACCAAATTAAGAATCAGGGTTTTTTCAATTAGCCCCGTTACAGGAGAACCTCTACATGATTTGTTAACCAAGTCTGTTATTGTTCCTATTACCTCAGAAACATTTTTATTCGACATCGAACCTTATAATATTGCCGTTCCAGCTGAAGGCTGCTTTGTAGGTTTTGATTGGATAGAAATGCCCGAAAGACTCAAAAAACAACCGCAATCGGCAGCTTACGCGCAAATTAATTTTTTAAAGCCTTGTTTAAAAACCACCTCGAAAATATGCAGCACCAAAACGTTTTCGAGGGTGTTTGCTTCCGAATGGCGCAGCTGGAGCCCACAAACCAGTGGCCATTGTCCAAGTAACGTATTTATCGCCGCCACTTTGAAATATTAACTTTCATAAGAGCAAAACTTTGCTTCAGCCTTAACCCTATTTTCAATTGTGACACACAAATTGTATCAAGGGCTCGTCCAATGTAGCAGGCCAAGATGATGGCCTCTAAATCCAATATTTATTCATTTATTTTTCATTCTAATAGGGGGAAAAACGCAGTAGGTTGTCATTAAGGCAGAGGGCATCAGCAATCCCTCCATACAGCTATGAAAATCTACACGTTAATTCTTGCAGCCATGGGGCTGTGCTCATTCTATGGCGTTGACGACGACGCCCAAAAAATCTCTTTTCCAGAGCCGCCGACTTCGGCCAATCATCTGTTTTACATTCAGCGCAGCAACGACGCCAATACGGTAATGTACGATGCTAATCTACTCCCTAACAAGCGCTTGAACCCCAAATCTCCTATTGACGTATATTGGATACGTTACGCAGAAAAAGGACAACGAGAAAAACTTTCTGCCGTACAGTGGCAATTGGCGTACGGGTATAAACAGCACCTAAATCGGCAGGCAAACGAGTCAGTTGAAATTCACCTTAATGCTTTCCAAAATCGCTCATTACAGGTTTTATCACACGAAGGAAAGCCCGTAGCCATTACCCAAATTGATGGACATGCTTCATTATTAAGAAAAATATTTGTTCAGTTAGAACCTTCTGGTGGGTTTATCCCTAAAGTCCGTTACATAGAGTTGTTTGGTGTAACAATCCCCCCCAACAAACACGCTGTTTCTGAACGTATCTACGTAAATCGATAATCTTCAGCCACGACTCCCATTATTAAACTATAACGTTTTTCGGAATGACTCCTCAGCAGTTTGAACAAGACTTGCAGCCGCTCTTGCTGTATGCTACCCCTTTGATTTTTATTTGTATTGCCGTTGAATATTGGCTAGTGAGACACGACCCGCACCACCGATACGACCACGATGATTTAAAAGCATCGGTGGGCATTGGCCTTGGAAGCCTCCTCATCAATGGTCTTTTCAAGGCCGCGATTGTGGGCATAAGTTTATTTTGCTACGAAATAGTTCCGTGGCGCTTGCCCAATACATGGTGGTCGTGGATTCTGGCTTATTTGGGAATTGATCTTTGCAATTACTTTGCGCATTTCATTGCGCATAAACAGCGCATTTGGTGGGCAACTCACGTCACACATCATTCATCAGAACATTTTAATTTGGCCACTTCCTTTCGAAATTCTTGGACACAACACATCAAAATCATTTTCTTTCTGCCCGTATGGCTTTCGGGAATTCACCCTGTGATTACGTTCACCTGCTACCAGATTGATTTACTGTATCAATTCTGGATTCATACCGAAGTGATTCATAAACTGCCTCGCTGGTTTGAATATATCTTTGTAACTCCCTCACACCACCGGGTGCATCACGGGAAGAACACGCTCTATCTGGATAAAAATTTTGGAACTACGTTCATTCTTTGGGACCGCCTATTCGGTACATTTCAGGAAGAGACCGAAACGCCCGTGTACGGAATCACAAAACCTGTTGAATCCCAGAACGTCATTTACCTCAATTTTCACGAGTGGAGAGATATTGTTCGGGAAGTACGTCAGGCCAAATCTCTGCGTGAGGCCGCCGCGATTCTTTTTGGCCCACCTTGACATAAAAAAACGTCGGCGAAGTAACTTCGCCGACGTTGAGATCATAAAAATATATTTACTACAGGCCAAACGCCGCTTTCACCGCGTCTACGTAGTCAAGTTTTTCCCAAGTAAACAATTCTACCTCTACTTCGGCACGTTGACCAGCGTTTTCAAACACCTTCGTCACGGTTTTGGGCTCACGACCCATGTGACCATACGCTGCCGTTTCAGAGTAGATAGGATTACGCAATTTGAGGCGTTGCTCGATGGCATAAGGGCGCAAATCAAATACACTTTCTACCAATTTCGCAATTTCACCATCGCTCAATTTCTTACCGTTTTCGCCTTTTACCTTGGCGGTTCCGTACGTATTTACGTACAAACCGCAAGGTTTAGCTACTCCGATGGCGTAAGAAACCTGAACCAACACTTCGTCGCAAACACCCGCAGCGACCAAATTCTTGGCAATGTGGCGCGTGGCGTAGGCCGCCGAACGGTCTACTTTTGAGGGGTCTTTACCCGAGAAGGCTCCTCCACCGTGGGCACCTTTACCACCGTAGGTATCGACGATGATTTTACGTCCCGTCAAACCAGTATCTCCGTGTGGGCCGCCAATCACGAACTTACCCGTGGGATTGATGTGGTACGTGATTTGGTCATTAAATAATTTACGCAACGATGGCTTCAACTTTGCTTTCACGCGGGGAATCACGTACGTAATGATGTCTTTACGAATCGTTGCCAACATGGCTTCGTCGGCCCCAAAATCATCGTGCTGCGTAGAAACCACGATGGTATCGATACGAATAGGCTTATTGGTATCAGAATACTCAATCGTCACCTGCGACTTGGCATCGGGACGGAGGTACTTGATGCGTTTGTTTTCGCGGCGTACGGCGGCCAGTTCTTCCAAAATCTTGTGCGACAAATCAAGCGCCAATGGCATGTAGTTGTCGGTTTCGCGGGTGGCGTAACCAAACATCATGCCCTGGTCACCAGCTCCTTGCGCGTTGGCTTTGCTTTCAAAATCATCGGCCGTTTGACGATCAACGCCCTGATTAATATCCGCTGATTGCTCGTGAATGGCCGAAAGTACCCCGCACGAATGCGCTTCAAACATGTACTCAGCTTTGGTATATCCAATTTTCGCAATCACATCACGGGCAATCTGCTGCACGTCAAGGTACGTTTTGGTGTTTACCTCTCCCGCCAATACTACCTGTCCTGTGGTCACTAGGGTCTCACAGGCTACTTTTGATTTTGGATCAAAGGCCATAAAATGGTCGATGAGCGCATCTGAAATTTGGTCAGCTACTTTATCGGGGTGACCTTCCGACACAGATTCTGAAGTGAATAGATAAGACATTGATTGGTTACGATTTACAAAGTATGAGTTAACAAACTGAATTTATGTCTAGCGATGACGGCCTTGAAGCTTTATTTGTCGTTTTTAACGAGTTAGCTCAGGTGGATAGACTGCGCATCGTTTTGAATTATAAGGCGCAAAAATAGGTTATTTTCAGAGATAAAGAAAAAAACGCGAAATTTGCATTTTAAAGATGTCAAAATTGAGACGATGGTAAAGATAGGAAACATAGAATTAGGCGAGTTCCCGCTGTTATTGGCGCCGATGGAAGATGTCTCTGACCCTCCCTTTCGGGCCGTATGCAAAGAAGGCGGAGCAGATTTGATGTACACAGAATTTGTGTCGTCGGAGGGGTTGATTCGAGATGCAGCTAAAAGTGTACAAAAATTGGACATTTTTGAGTACGAACGTCCCATTGGCATTCAGTTGTTTGGCAGCGACATCGAAACAATGGGCGAGTGCGCCCGCATTGCCACCAAAGTAAATCCCGATTTGATTGACATCAACTACGGTTGCCCAGTCAAACAAGTGGCTTGCCGTGGAGCTGGTGCGGCATTATTACAGGATATTCCTAAAATGGTCAAAATGACCGAAGCGGTAGTCAAAGCCACTCACCTGCCCGTTACGGTTAAAACGCGTTTGGGTTGGGATGAATCTACCAAAAATATACAAGAAGTAGCCGAACGCCTGCAAGATATTGGTATCAAAGCACTTACGGTTCACGGACGGACACGGGTACAGATGTACAAAGGCGATGCCGATTGGACGCTGATTGGCCGAATCAAAGAAAATTCACGCATTAATATTCCCATTTTCGGAAACGGCGACATCGACAGCCCCGAAAAAGCCCTTGACTACCGTAACCGTTTTGGCGTAGACGGCATCATGATTGGCCGGGCGAGCATTGGATATCCGTGGATTTTCAATGAAATCAAACATTTCATGCGTACGGGCGAGCACCTTGCGCCGCCCACTACCGCCGAGCGCGTTCGGGCCTGTCGCAAACATTTGGATTTTTCTATCCGCTGGAAAGGCGATCGCACGGGAATCGTGGAAATGCGTCGACACTACGCCTCCTATTTCAAAGGCTTGGACAACTTCAAACCTTTCCGGATGAGATTGGTAGAAACCATGTCTTACCAGGAAATCAACGACATTTTGGAAGAAGTCACAGAGACGTATGTACCAGAATTGGCCTAATTCTTTGCAGAAACAAAAGATAAAAGATCCCTAGAATGGTCACTCAGGAAGTCATTGCTTGGTAATCACTTCCATCTTTAAAACCTAAATTGTATGCCAAAATCAACGATTTATCATGTGTTGTATCTGTTCAGCATCGCTTTTATTGGCTTACTTTTCACTTCATCGGGTTGCACGGCCCAAAAGAAAAAAGGGAGTCAGGGAATCTCTGGAACGGTGCTTTGGCGTTCGGGAAATCTGATGCCTTCGCCCGATGTGAAGGTAACTAACCCAAAAGGCTCGCCCATTGCGCGTGAAATCCTGATTTACGAACTCACCTCCTCCAATCAAACCGAACCAGCGGACGAAGCGGGTTTTTACAAAAAAATCAATTCCAAATTCATCCAAAAGGTAACTACCAACAAAACTGGTCGGTTTAAGGTAGCCTTACCCGCGGGCTATTACTCACTTTTCACCAAAGAAGATAAAGGCCTCTATGCCAACTTATTCGACGATGCAATGAACATCAATCCTGTGCAAGTCCAAAAAGGGAAATGGGGAAAAGTAGACATCATCATCGACTACGCGGCGGTGTATTGAGTCATTCTTGCCCCAAAGCATACACGGCAAAAGACGCCAGCCAATGCTCGCCACCGTAACCGCCATTCGTTATCTGCGGCAACGTAGTGTTAATGAAAGTATGGGCACTTTTGAGCAACGACGCACGCCGCGGGTCAGTTTTGGGCAACGCCCGCGCAATACCCAACATACACCACGCCCGGCTCAAAGAAAGACCATCTAAATGCACAATCTGCATGTCATTTCGATCGCTCACGACGGGCATTTTCATGACATTTTGAAGCCCTGCGGCAGGCAAAAAGGCGTTAAACCACTTCAAAAATGCCGCTTGGGGCAAAATACGCCGCATCAAATCCGCCACCTCTAAACTCGGCGACAGGAAGTCAGAACCATCGGGTTCTTGAAAAGCAGGAGCGTTGGTGTTTTTCAAGTAAAAATCCTTGGCTTTCTGAATGATTTGGGCTTCAAAAACGGTGTTTTTTACGGTTCGGGCATAATCAAGCGCAAACACCAACCCAAAGGCTGTGTTGGGATGCACGCCCGTTCGGTTTGGGTAGGTTTGTTTGGGCAAAAAAGCGGTCCAAAGCCCCACCACTTGTTGCGTCAAAGGCCGCAGATGTTGGTGCCATTGCCGCGCCTGCGGGTCATCCCAAGTCGAAAGTTCTTCGTCCAACTTCAACAACCAAGCCCAACCGTAGGTACGCTCAAAGGTTTTGGCCAAAGGGTATTTTGTAAAATAATCCGCTTCGGTTTTCAGCTTATCGGGAGCAAAACTATCATTCAATATGTTTCGAATCTGCGCTTCTTCGGGCAGGTTTTTAAACGTTTTCAACAAGCGTACCAGCATCCAATGCCCATGCACCGACGAGTGCCAATCCAGACACCCATAAAATGACGGATGCAATTCTTTGGGACTCAGCCGAGCATCTTTTTCGGCCTCCAGTGTATGTCCAGTTTTGTTGGGATATTCCGTGTTGATGCAGTGAAGCGGTAATTTTGCCAAAAAGGACGCACCTGCTGGCGTAAGCTCCAACTGCCCGTTTCTGGTTGCTAAGTAAGGGTTTTGCGCTCGGGATTCTGCCATTGTCAATAAAAAGCCAAAGAGTAGAAATGTATAAAATTTCATTTGCAAAAAGGGTTGAGGATGGATTTGGAAGGTTGATTATTTGAAAATGGCGCGTTCATTTATCAAACTTAAAGCATTGATAAACAACATCTTACTATTTTACATCTGCGGGTTTATTATTTTTCTGTTCCTTCACGGCTACTAACTTACTAATTTTAGCCGTTTTAAACTTTCTGTATGCAATTTTTCGACCGTCTTTTCCAACATCGTTCCGTTGTCCGAACGCTGTGTTTGTTGCCGCTAATTTTGTATTTATTGTTTTTTCAAGCCATCTCACTCAACGTGAATTACGTGGCCTATGACGACACGCACGTTTTACAAATCATCGAGCAATGGCAAAAATCAGCCAACTGGCACGAAAAACTAGATTGGCTGACGGTTGGATTTCCTGAGCATCGTATTGTATTTACGCGCTCAGTGGTGCTCATTTCTTATTGGTTAACGGGACACGTCAACCTCAAATCGTTGATGATGATAAGCAACGGTTTATGGATTGGGCAGCTAGGAATTTTGTTCCTTATTTTTCAAAAAATACCTTCGTCGTCCCCTGCCCGTTCTCTTCCTTTTGCGTATTTTATCCCTATTTGCTGGATTCTTTTGTGCGTTCATTCCTTCGAAAATATCTTTTGGGGAACCAGTTCACTGGGCAACTTTGGTCTGCTGTTTTTTGTGATGATGGCGGGTTATTTTTACGCTACGCCTTCCACACTTTCACGACTATTTTTGGCCCTCCTTTTTTCTTTCTTTGCCACTTTTACCTACGGCAACGGCCTTGTCACTTTTCTCATCGGCGGCTTTTTACTCGTACTGATGCAGCGAAAAAAAATGGCGGGCATCACGGCAGGAGCGTTTGCTGCCACCATGTTGCTTTATAGTCTTACCCGGGCCCACGCTTCCCCGAGTGGCCTAGACCTCACCAATCCAAGCAGTTATGGCCACGCGGTTACTTGCTTTTTAGCGTTTATTGGTTCATCGGTCAATGTCGATGTATACGCCCCTTCCAACCTTGCGGTATGGGGTTCGGTAGCATGGGGTGCGGTGCTATTGGGCGGTATTTTGTGGCTTTTGCTAAAAGCATTAGACCTAAAAAACTTCGGACTAAAAATTCGTCATTTTGAGGTTACAGTAAAGATGAATGAAGTTCAGTTTTTTACCCTGTTTTTATTACTTTTCATTTGTCTGACGGCCCTCGGTGTGGTCTACAAACGCGCCGAAGGAGATGGCCTCATTGGGATGTTTAAAGGCCGCTACCGGATGTACCCTACCTGGTTATTGGTAGTTGGGTATCTGCTCTTGATTCACTGGCTTCGCGATTCTAAAAAATGGCTTCTGCCCTTGACAATCGGGCTGAGCGTTGTTTTCAACCTGTTGATTTTGTACTATGCCGTGGCGCCAGCGGTCAATAATCGTCGGGCTGCGGTGGTTCAGGAATTCAATTCTATGTACAACGATGATTTATTGGGATTAAAAATGTTTGATTTAACAGGCGAGGATTTTAGGCAAATCCAGCGGTTGTATCAGCCCAATTTGTTTTTCGAAACAACCCCTGAAACGGCGATGCCCAAAGAGCCCTTTCTTCTTGATTCGGTATATTTTAAGGGGGACGTTCTGACGATTGATTACCACAAAGATTTCATTCGACCCACCCGCGACTTTGACGACGGAGCGTACATCATGCTCCAATCGTCTAAGCATACCTACATGGCCGCTGGGACCCAACGCCCATTGCCCTTAAAAACCTTTATTCGTCGCGGTTGGTATTGGGACAAAGGCTTTACGGCCTCACTGCACCGCGCATCGGTGGCCCCAGGACCCTACGCAATACTCGTTCTGCTCCGCAATAACGGACAGAATAAATTATACGATACAAGAAGGAAAATTACGTTTTGAAGGAGCCATTGTTATTGATAAAATTTCGGCTCACTTATCTATCAAAATATCCAGTAAATCAGCGCTTTCTAGCAGGTTCTTGATGGGATAATAGGCGTTTTTTTCGGGAGTAGCTTTGAGCGTAAACAGGGGTTCTCCGTGGCGGCTCAACACCCCTACCCATTCCCCTTCTTTGGAATTATCGCGAAAATGTTGCCACAGATAATCATTCACCCGCTGCCAATGTTTGAGCAGGGTTCGGTCCTGCAACACCTGATAAGCACGCAACAGGGCTGTTCCGGCTTCGAGCTGTACCCATGCGTATTTATAGTACGCTTCGGGCTCGGATGCAGGCAGACTTTTTACATCCAGCCAATGAAAATAGCCTCCATAGGCATCGTCCCAAGTAGTATCGGCTAGGTGTGAAATATGCTGCGCTAATTGCTGACGAATGCGGCGTTTGTTCAGCACTTTGGTTAATTCATAAAAAGCATTGAATGCTTCAAAAACACGCCCAGGGTGGATTCTTCGGCCCAATAAACAATCGGAATATCCTCCTTCGGGGAACACATTTTCGAGCACAATGTTGGCACGAGGCTCCCAAAAGTGCTTGGTCAATTCGTACAGCAACGCTTCACCCTTTTCACGAAATGTTTTTTCGCCCATGAGCTTTTGAGATGCCATCAGGGCTTTCGCCAAAGCGCTTAATTCTCCAATATTTTTTAACTGACGCCCTGAAAAAATAGCTTCACTTTGTTTTTGCAACCCTTTTTCACGGCGACGAACTGCTTTTACCAATGTCTTTTTGGCTGATTCTGCATAGGCTTCTTCACCCGTCAGTTCATGCGCCAAGCTCCACGCCGCCACCGCAGCAGCCTCTGCCCCTGCATCAGATGTAACCAACACTCCACGTCCCGTACAGTCCACAATTTCCCACCAATTGTCTTTGGTATCGGCCCCGAAATGAAGTAAAAAATCAGCCCCTTGAAGAGCGTATTGGAGAAAATCAGCGTGTTGAGTAAGCTGGTATAATTTCCCAAAAGCCCACGCCTGTTCCCCATGCCACTTAATCCATTTGTCGAACGTAATCGCCTCTCCTTTTCCCGAAATCACGCAGATATAGCCCCCATGAAGCGTGTCCAAACTGAATTCCGTCCAAAACGGAACAAGTCGTTGAAGCAGGTCTTGGCGGTATTGTTGGGCGTAAACGGAAAGGTTCATAGGCACAAAAATAGAAAAAGCGCAGAAGAAATATCTACGCTTTTTCGGGATGTCGCTTCGGCGTTAGGTTAACTATTTCGTTTTGAGCAAAAACCCTAACAATGCATAAAAATCTTTTTCGGGAATAACGCTCCTGAATTGGTCGGGCATGAGGGTATATTTTGAGGCCTTGTATTCCTTCATGTCATTTTTAGCCACTGAAAACTCCTGCCCTGATGGGTTGGCAAAGACCATCATTTGCCCTTCGGTACGGCGGTAAAGGCCCGTCATGGATTGGCCGTTGTTCAAAGTAATATTATAACTCCGAAACGCCTCCGAAATATTCCGATTAGGGTCAAGTATCTTTTCAGTAAGTGCTTTTTGCCCCCAGTTACCGATGCCGTCCAACTGCGGCCCAATCAAACCACCCGTTCCTTTAATTTGATGGCAGGTACTACAATTTTGGGTAAATATTGCGCGCCCCGCTTCGGGAGAGACTTTGGCCGATTCAAAGCCTAGCAATCGACTTTGAATCAACTTTTGTCTTTCTTCAAATTCATTGAGTCCACCCGCCGTCAGTTGATTCAATTGCTCCTGCTGGGTTAGTTTCGCCTTGGCCACCAAACGCTCTTTGACGGCTACCTCGGCCAGTATGTCGGCATTGATATTTTCTTCTTTCAATGCTTTAATTAATCGATCAATTCCCGCCTCCGAATTGGCCAAGGCCGCCGCGATACTTACCTGTAAACTGCGCGCACTGCCAATAAACCCTTTTTCCAACAACGCAAGAACTTCGGGAGAGGTCGCACGCGTCAAGGCCGACACCCATCTCTCTCGCAATGCAATCGGCTCCGAACGGTCCAGAAAAACCTCACCGAGCAAATTTACATTCTCCTGCGGCGACAGACTCATCAGCGCATTGGCGGCGGCTACGCGTACTTTGGTATCAACACTTTTTGTAACTGCTATTTTTTGGAGAAAAGGTAACGACGATGCCATTTTATATTCACCCGCAATCTCTGCTGCCTGCACGCGGCGCGTGGTGAGTGCTCCTAGCTCTTTCTCCGTGATCGGCAATTCCAGATAGTGCATAGCCATCGTTGTTCCCCATTCTTGAAGTGGCGTCGTCACTTTCAAACCACTCTGCGCCACGCCCCTACGCAGCGAATTATACATCATAAATTGACCGTCCAAATCAGTCGCAAAACGCTTTTGAACCTGTAATATCATTTCGTTCAATTGCGTAGCGGATCCATAGCGGCCCAAGTATTCAAGGTTTTTATCCAATTCCTCAACGGTCAAGTCGTGCGTCATGAGGTAGTCCCACACAAACGTCGCGACGTCAGTGGAAGGAATATCACGCGCGGCCTTAACGAGCAAGCCCCGTTGGCCGTCGTTCCACTTTGTTACAGCCACCTCCTGAATCACTCCCTTGGCCGCCAAATTCGTCCGAATGGCCAACAATGTCGTGTATTTCAAATGTGAATCATCTTCATTGGCTTGTTGATACAAATCCATCAACGGCTTGATGTTCAGGACTTTTGGAAACCTCGTCAGTATTTCGGCGGCAATGCGCTGAATAAATGGGTCTTTGTTGGACAAGGCCCCTAATACCATCGTGCGGTGCGCATCAGAGAGCGTTGCCGCTTCCGAAAACAGCCGAAACGCGTGTACTTTCACCGTAGGGTCAGAGTGGTTGAGGGCTTGGTTGTGGAGTGATTCAGGAACATTACCCAATCTTTGCAACACCCACAACCCATGCACAAACGCCCGGTTATCAATACCCGGCAAAGCCATCATTTGGATAACAGGCGCAATGGCTTTTTCCTTCCAAACATCCACCAAGCGGTCCGCTATTTTCAATCGTACATTCAGTTGCGGGTGCTGCAATCCCGCAATAAGCTCATCCATCGTCGCTTTTGACCAATCTTTAACGGGCATATCGCGGTGAGGTTGATTGCCTTTGTACGTAACTTTCCAAATTCGTCCGCTGGTACGGTCCCGTTTGGGGTGATTGAGTGCCACTTCGTAGTGACCAATGATACGATTATAAAAATCTGCGATGTAGAGCGCTCCGTCGGGACCGACTTTTACATCCACGGGTCGAAACCACGGGTCGTCACTCACCAAAAAGTCAGCTTCTTTTTTGGATACTGGCGTGGAGCCTTTGAACGTGACCGTGTTGCGATTTATTTTGCAGGTAACCACATCACCGTTGTAGAAACTGTTGCGGTACTCGGCGGGAAACTGTTCGCCGACGTAGTACACTAAGCCAGAAAGTGCCGTTGAACCCAGTTCATAGCTCATCATTTCGGGACCAAATCCAATACCCGTCGGTTTCTTACCAAAATGCGGATAATCAGCGCCTTTGATGAGTTGATAAATGGGCTTAGAATGACAGTCAACGGAATACAAAAAACCCCTTTCGTCAAACGCGTAACCGAAAGGATTGACACGCCCGAAAGTGGTCTGCTCTACGCGGCGACCATCTGTGCGAAAACGAAAAGTATTCCCAGAAGTCATCGTGACGGAGTCGCCATCGGTGCCCGCAATTTTGGATGTGTTGGTAAACCCGTGGCACGAATGCATCCATCCGTCGAAGCCCCGCATAAAATTGCTCACCATGCCGTGCGTATCTTTGTAGCCAAACTCGCCGTACAGCACCTTGCGCTTATCGGCTTTGCCGTCGCTGTCGGTGTCCGTAAAATGATATACATTGGGAATACTGTACGCAATGGCCCCGTCGGCCACAGGCATGATTCCGATTGGGATATTTAATCCATCCTGAAAGTCGGTAAATTTATCGGCTTTGCCATCGCCGTTGGTATCTTCCAGAATGGTAATTTTATCGTTTCCCTTCTCTGGGGCCGCTGCCATCGGATACTCCGACGAATGCGTGACCCACAATCGGCCACGGTCATCAAACTCCATATTGATGGGCTTGGTAATTTGAGGCTCTGACGCAAAAAGGGTAATTTCAAACCCAGGTGGCAACGTAAATCCACGTCTTTCTTGCTCGGGCGTCCGAAATTCGGTGGTTCGAACATGGTCCGCAAACACCTCTTTTTGCGTTGTTTTTTTTTGAGGAACATGACAACTTTGGGCGTACAACAACAACAACCCCGTACCGAGCGTCATGGACTTACGACGAAGCGTAAAGAAATCTTTCATCTTTATTTTGGGAAGCAAAGTATTTGGTTTAGGTGCAGAAACTGCTGACTGTAAAATGGGTAATCAAGTTCTTTTTACCCGAAATAATTCATATTTTTCACCTTATAATCAAAATTTAGGCATAAAAAAAGGGCAAAATGCCCTTGACCTCCGCTTCTCTTATCAACTACAGATTAGATTTCTTGAATTTTCGAAAGAAATGATACCCCCAAAGAAAAGGGGCAGCCACGTAATTCAACAAAAACACCTTATCGGGAAAAGCAAACACCGACCAATAGGCAGGATTAATGAAGTATGCTTTTGCTTCATGAACCACATTTTTCAAATCTCCGTAATAGTAAGAAGAAGTATAATGCAGCCAAAAACGGGATACTTTTCCTCTCAGGGTTTTTAACGAAAACGGTTCCTGTTCATCAAGCGACATCAAGGAATTCATGTGCACCAGTGCTATTTTAGATAAATGCGACACGGAATCTTTGCTGGTTATTTCATCAATAATGGATGCAGGCAGGATAATTTTATACAGCGCAGAAGCAAGTTGCAGGGCCTGTAAAACATAGTTGCCGATTCCCCTTTGTTTTGCCAAATCATAGGCTTCGGTGATAAATATTGCCTCTTCTTTTTGTAAAACAACCACAATATCATTGAGCCAAAACAGCCGTTTCCACTGGTGTTGCCCGCCGTGAACGCATAAATACAGGAAATTGTCGTGCTTAGAAAGTAGTTGAATGTCGATACCAGAGATTTTCTCCACCCATGCGTTTTTCCACAACTCTGCGTTTGGGAACGTAAGAATATTTTGGGAAGCCAACAGCCGCCAGTGCAATTCTATAATAATATTTTTGGTTTCGTGGTACAAGCAGTAATGATGAAAATTGGCCAAATACACCTCTTTTTGTTTGGGTGTAGTGTAAATCTCCTCCATCATCCGGTAGCCTTCATCGTACAAAATAGAATAGGCTTTTTCGATTTGCGCAGGCTCAAGCAATAAGTCAATGTCATGACATACTCGCTGCATAAAATCTCCGTGATACACGTACGAAAGCAACGGGCCTTTCAGTGGAATGGAAGCGATTCCGTTTTTTTGGAATAATTTACTGATGTGCAATAGCTCGGCCGTGAAAGTGAGCATTCGCAGCTTGTTTTGATCATAAATTGCTTTAAGTCGGTCTTTTATCCCAACGGGAAGCCATTCATTCTCGTCAATAATGGGGTACAAACCTCCAATTATACGGTGGCTTTTTACCAATTGTACAAAAAGAGACCAGTTAATCGCGTTGAGCTCTTCCGCACCTACTGGTTCATTCGTCTGGCACTTAATTAGTAACTTTAATTCAGCACTTAAGTTGTCAAAACTTGCCTGTAATGGAGAAAAAGGAGGAGCTGATGACGTCATTAACAAATGAGAAAAAAGAGCGACCGAAAGTATACTATATCCTAAAAAGACACAGAACCAAAAAATATACCAGTACGGCACATGAAACCACGACTTTTGTGGGGCAAAAGTAAGATAAATCTGGGTGACTGGGCATAGTTACGCCCAAAAATACACGGAAGAAAACCTAAACAGAATACTTAAGAAGTCAAAAAACGATGAAAGCAGAAGACTTTTGAGGGAGAAAAACTGTTTTAAAAGCGAGCGTAAAAGCCCACATTTCCAGTGGGTGTAATCCCGAATTTTGTTTTTTGCAAAAGGGTTGTTTTTTTCGCACCGAGGCTCGAGTTATAAGCTTTAACCGCATTAGATTGAAGTTCATGCGAAAACTCAATGATACAAATACCGCCCACAAATGCCCCAACCCCAGCAACAAGCAACGGCAAACTTCGAATAGTATAGTTGTGAATTGTGCCTTCAACCTCTGCCGAGGCAGGCTTCCCTTTGATGGCTACATAGCATAATCCAATACCCCCAATCGACACCAACGGTCCCAAAGGCCGAATGTAACTTCCCAATCGGTAGTTTTTAAGGGCTTTAGGGTTGTTTTTTAATAATTCTTCAAAGTTTTTTTTCTTGACTCTGACTCCTTTTTGGAGTACTTCGCTCATCAGCACCCTTCTTTTGTAGACGAGTGAGTCTGGACCTTCGGTGTTTTGCGCCTGGCTCATCAAAGAAGTGCCTGTACTCACCAACAGAATAAAAGCCCAGAGTCGGTAGGCAGCGTTGGTATATTTTATGGTTTTCATATTCATTTTTAGAAGAAAAAAGTTAAGAATAGATTTTGACGAGAGCTCTTCCTGTCATGCAGAATTAAAACTCCCTTCTTACCACCAGACTCCCGCCGATGTTATTTTCGAGAAGCCCAGCATTGTCGTAAGCAACAATGGCATTGATGATGTATTTTTTCACCGAAAACGAAACTTGCTGCTGTACCGACACTTGATTCAACTCAATAGGAGCCAACAACACCCGTGAATACAAATAGTATTTACCAAAATTTTGGGAATACGATACGCGGGTCAGGAGATTTACCCTACTTATTCGGCTATGAATCCCCAGCATCCACGCTTTGACCCGATTATTGATAATCATATCGGGCATAACGGGAGATTTAGGCTGAAAATCTCCAATTAAATCTTTGAGCGTTACGCCCGTAGATGCGCTGAGCGGCATGATAAAAGGAGTGCCGATGGTTTGTTTGCGATACACCCAGCCTTCTTCGTAGGTCCCGTTGTTGAAATAATCGTCGGCGCCCCTCAATTCAGGAATAAAAGCGGTTTGATTGCCCGATTGCAGGTTCCCTCCTTGATTGGAGGTATTCAAATATTCTAAAACAATTTTTTTTACGCCCTGATTGGCTTCCTTCAACTCAATCGACGCTCCCAAAAGCCCGTCAGCAATGCTGCTTAGCACAAAGAGTGAGCCGTCTTCATAAATGGATTGACGATAAAAAAACCACTTGGTTGCCTCATTTTCATATTCCAACCCAATATCGACCGTTCCCAAGTGATTGCCCAATCGGTTACCTCCTTCGCCAGAAACCCGCCCGCTTTTTTTGTAGTAGCCCAGTGCTTGAAGGCTGATGCCCGTAGCCACGTGAATAAAAGCTTCTAAATCACTGCCATAATTGGTGATAAGCGAGTTGGTGCCGCTCTGGATAAATGGCACCGTTGGCCTGCCTCCCCACTGCACCTGGTGGTTGATTCCTGCATAAAACTTCATTTTCCAAGCTGGTTTTCCGAGTCGGAAATAGGCACTTTTTTGGTGAAGAAAATATTTCTTGGTAGAATCTCCCGACCCAAACCAGCCCTGCGCAAAATTGGCTTTGAATGAAATCAATCCATTTTTAAGTAAAGGCACATAGTTAAACAACCCAATTTGGACTTTCGGGATCGGTAGGGCATTGCCAGACCATGAATATGAACCCATGCTGAGGGTACTATCGACGAGTCCGACAATCTCTTTGCGACGCCCTGCGTAGAATTCGAAGGCCCCGTAGCGGGCTTTTCCGTAAAACTCAGAGAAGAAAAAGCGGCTATTTTCACCGACATTTGCCACGGCCCTTGCGCCATAGCCAAACTGTAGTTTACGCTTAGCTTTTGCATTCGTCAGGCTGTCATAGTCTTTTTTCAGCTCGCCTCGGAGTGAGAACGCAGGGCTACCCAAAGGCACCTCACCAAACTGGTTTGAGCGTACCCAAAAAGGATTGGATTCGGCCGTGGAAGCAAAAGCCCCCGCTTCCACAGCATACTTAGCTCCTTTGAGAGGATTCTGGGCAAAAGATGTATAACCACAACACAAACAGGCGATTAAGAAAAGTGACGTTTTATTTTTCATCATAACTTCGGAGAGGTTTAAGCACCAATATAAAACCAGATTCTGGTTTATTTTTTATAAATAGGTTGAATAATTTGCCAAAGAGCCGCCCCGATAAATACCCCGAGCAGGTTAGCGGCCAAATCAATGACATTGTAGGTTCGGTAAGTCAAAAAATACTGGATAACTTCGGTCGTTATCCCTAAAAGCACCCCGCAGGCAAGCCATAAAAGCTCTTTTAGGCGGTTTGTTTCCGCATAAAATACCCGAATCAGCATCCAAGGAATAAGCAAAAACGAATGAAGCAGATAGTCTAAACGCAACTCTGGCAAGACATACGTGTTGTTGATGGATGCCGAATCCTTGCTGTTGATGGGCAAAACTGCAAGGGCAAATAAAAAGACTACGTAGCAAAACGTAATGGTATCGGCTTGTTTTGGTGATTTTACAAAAAGCATATTACTTAGGTTGCTGCTCCAGCGAGAAGTAGATTCAGTATTTTTTCGGCCGCATTTCCGTCGCCATAAATGGTTTGAAAGCTGCTTTCGGGATTGCTCATAAAATAGCGGTATGCCTCTAAAATGCGGGTTTCGTCGGCGTCGCAAAGCACAGCGGCCCCGCTTTCCACAATTTCAACCCATTCGGTTTCGGCGCGTAGGATGAGACACGGCGTTTTCAGGAAATAGGCTTCTTTTTGCACTCCGCCCGAGTCGGTCAGTACCAGTTTTGCGTATTTTTCTAACTGAATCATCTCCAAATACGAAACTGGCGGAAGCAACAGAATCGCGGAATTGTTGCTGATTTCACGACGCAACTCAGGCTCCAACAGAATCTCCATCTGTTTGGCCGTACGCGGATGAAGCGGTAAAACGAGGGTTTCATTCCTCGAATTTGCAATTTCTAACAACGCCCGAAAAATAGCGTTCAGACGCGCGGCATCGTCGGTATTGGTGTTTCGATGCAGCGTAACGAGCAAAAATTGCTTTTTCTGCAATCCCTCCTTTTCGAGGATGTCGGTGTTTTTATCCGCTACTTTACTAAAGAAAAGGGTATTGTCGTACATTACGTCGCCCACATTAAACACACCCGGACGGTCAATGGTGTAGGGTGGCCGATTATCAACCCGAAACCCTTCGTTTTTGAGATTATCAAAACCCGTTTGGGTCGGTGGAAACAAATAAGTAGAGACGTGGTCGCTCAAAATCCGATTGATTTCTTCGGGCATTTTTTTATTAAATGACCGCAATCCTGCTTCAATATGCACCACAGGCACGTGAATTTTGGAAGCAGCCACGGCGGCGGCCAAGGTGGAATTGGTATCACCGTAAATAATCATAAAATCGGGGTGTTCGTTTTCCAAAATGGTTTCAATCCCCGCAATCATCCGGGCCGTTTGTTCACCGTGTTTGCCCGAACCAGCCCCTAGATTATAATCGGGCTGGGGAATTTGCAATTCTTCAAAGAAAATAGCCGACATCCGTTCGTCATAATGTTGTCCTGTATGCACCACCACTTCTTTGATACTGGATGCATAGTGATTTTTAATCGCTCTGCTGATGGCGGCCGATTTAATGATTTGGGGACGCGCCCCGATAATGGTCAGGAGTTTCAGCATGTAGCTCACTCAGGTATTTTTGACGAAAAAATATTTTTTTATGACATTCTTGGCGTTCTGAAGCACCAGTTCCTTCACCCACGGGACACTATGATCGTCCCAGCGTTGGGGATGAAAAGTAAACATAATTTGGGCTGGCAACTGGCCTGCATTCGCCGCCGCGATGATGTCGCACGTTGTTTTAAAAGGATGATTTTTGCTACCTACTTTATCCCTTACGCTGACTTTATCGCCGTCCCATCGGCGGCCCGTGTCGGTCAGATAAAGTACTTTGCTGAAATCAATGTCAAAATACGGCTCGCCAATAATGCCGAAATCACGATAAGAATGAGATTTCCACAGGTCGCGGGAATCAAATTTGGAAAGCGGACTTCCGTGCATACAAATCGTGGAAACGGGCACCAACTTTCGCAACCGTTCCAGATTTTGCTCAAAATCGGCCAATCCTTTTTGAAAGTCGCCCCGGCAGGTAGTCAGGCACTCATAATGGTAGCCTACTTCATGACCCAAAGCGGCTATACGTTGAATGATTTTGTCGTCCCAACTTACTTCCACGGCCCTAAAATAATAAGAACCTGAAAGTCCATATTCCTTTTGAATTTCGGCAAATGCGAGGGAGTTTCGGGGCAACAAATCAACGTCGTGGCGCAACACGATGGCGCGCTCTTTGGGCGATTTAAGGAAATCTTCGAATGTTTGAAAATGGTAATTTGAAGCGATGAGGCTTTCCAATAATCTTCGGTAAAGGCGTAGGGTAAAATCCATTTTGGGGACCTAAAAATATTTAGCGTAAAAATTATTGAGCAACGCTTATCCGACGGTCAGGATTTTCTTTTGCCATCCGAACACTTTCGGGATAATGAGCTACCAATCGAACCAGAAAATCGGTGAGGTCTATCTTCTCCATGAGCATTTTTTGCCTGCGCAACGCCCAGTCTTCCTTGAGATTTTTTTGGTGAACCAGTCGGTCAATCAAGGCTATCATCTCCTCAAATTGATCGGGCAAAAATGAATAACACAAGGCATACTTTTCTTCAATTTCGTTTGGGATGGACAACCTTCCCGCAAAAGAGTTCAATTTGATAGCAGGCGTTCCCAAGAGTGCTGCCTCCGAAATCATGGTTTGACTATCGCCGACAAACAGCGTCGCAAAATACATGAGAGAATGAATTTTTTCGGGTGCCACGGGCAATTGATACTCCTTTATTTCAGGTTCAATATCGCGCTCGGTTGTAACAAAAATCTTTCCAAAAGGTTTGAGCAGTTCAATAATACGAAGTTTTTGACCAATATCTAATCCCCTGACACCCGCATCGTGGTGCGCCTTAAACACGTTGAAACGCATGATAAAAAAAGTCTCTCCTGGCTCAATGCCTACCTCCTTAAGCACACTGACCTGCGGTTCAAAACGATTGGGGTGCAAGTAAGCAAGTTCATGAAAACTTGGGTGACATATCCGGTTGGGGCCTCGGTCTTCAAACGATAACGCACTTGGATTTAGAATGGTCGAGGCAAACGAAATGGCTTTGGCAAATGTCGGTGTTACGGTCAGATCGTCATCGTCTAGCGCAATCACTTTCATCTGCGTTATTTTTGAAAGAATAGGTAGCACCATCGAAATTCCGATGCCATAGTCTACGCGATGCTTCCACACAATCCCCAGCACTTTTAACAAATGAAAGAACTCATAGAGGTATTTCAGCGCGAGCGAATCTTTTTTTTGTCCAACTTTTATATATTCTATATTATACGCTTCCAGCAGGCGCATGATAACTTTCACTTCTTTGGCCGTCACAATCACCCGATACCCTCGTGCTTTCATCTCCTGTATAAAATACTTAAAGAGATGCACGTGAGCAGGATGGTTTATATCAACAAGAATGGTTTTCATTGAGGGTTTAATTTTCTAAATTCTAACAAATAATGGGCTATTCGGTTTAAATCACGCTTACTTACGCCATAATTACACGGAATCGTCAAAATCTGGTTGACCTTTTCTTCAAATACCGGGCAGCTCCCAGGCACATAACCGTAAGCCATCGCCCAGGCCAACGCGTGTTGAAAATGTTTGCCACTCATAATGCCCCTTCCCTTCAAATAACGCCCTAGACGGTCTCGTTCTTCTTCGATGAGTACAAAGGCAAAATAATTGACTTTATTTTGGTCTGGAGTCAGGAATTCATAGTTTCTCCAGAGCATTTGGGCTAAAGAGGTGCCGTTTTCGTTCTGAACGACGGCATTTTTTTGGGCCTCCTCCAATTTTACTGGCAAACTCAACTCTATACTCTTATAAATATTAAACTCCTGATTGCCACGACTGATTATCGTCTTATTTCGATTATTGAGGTAGTGTTCACTCAGCATTTTGTTAATCATCCACTGCAGCAGCGGCGCGTACATCACTGCTTTGGCGTACGATTTAACAATTTGTTTTAGCTCTTGCAATAAAGTAGGTCTGGGCAAAATTAAAAGTCGTTCCTTTATTCTTTCATTCAGGGATGGATTATTAATCACCAGCATTCCTCCGCCTCCAAGCGAGGGAAATTTACCGTTTCCAAATGAAAAAACAGCGGCGTCAAAAAAAACACCCACGGAACGATGCTCGTACTGACTGAAAAGGGCGTGGGCACAATCTTCAATGACAGGGAGGTGGGGAACTATTGCTTTGATTCCAGCGATGTCGGCGGGAAAGCCAAACATATGGGTAACAATCAACGCGTCAATGTGGGCAACTTTGGACTTCAACGCCTGGGTATTGAGCGAAAGGTTTTGATTAATATCAATAAAAAAAGGGGTGAACCCTGCCGCTGCAATCGCCCCTAACACCGAAGAACAGGTGTACGGCTGCACTCCGATGTGAGCATTTTTTTTTAAACCCAACCCCTCCAGTGCATATTTTATACCACTTGCTGCGCTTTCCGTCAGGTGTATTTCCGCCTCTGGAAACAACGCATGAAAGACTGGTACGGCTACTTTTCTGTCTCTGATTACGTTTTTTACACCTACAAAAACGTCTTTCAGAGAATATGCATACTTAAACCGGGGGATAATCACTTTTTCAAAATTCTCCAAAGATTGAACGCTCTAATCACTAATCCATAAAGCAGCGGAAAATGGATTTTTTCAAAACGTCCGTAATTCACCATCTCACCGCCAAATTTTTTTTTGTATTCCCTTACCCCGTACGGCACTCCAGGTTTGCCTGCTCCGCCAAAATCAAACCGCCTAAACCCATTATGTTTTCCCCATCTGAAAACCTCCCACGGCAGTAAGTCGTTGGGGTATTTGTCGTAATTTTCTCGGTAAGCGCCCGCGTAATAATCAAACAGGGTAGTACCATACGCCAAACAAAACATACAGCCGATTATCTTGTCTTCACACTTCGCAACAAAAATCCGTAGCCCTTCTTCCTCGGTGCTGTTTTGAAGTAACGCCTCAAAATGGTCTATGCTCGGCAGCGGGAGTTTGGCGCGTTGGTATACTTCTCTCAAAATCAAATAGCACTTAGGGAGCGTATCGGGGCCGTTGCTGAGCTCCACCGTTGTACCTTCTTTTTGCGCCCGCCTGATTTCATTTCTGCGTTTGGAATGCACCTCTGACCACAATTGCTCTTCTGTTTTTTCTAGGTCAATTAGGATGTTTAAATGCTCTTCGTACGTATAATTCAATTCCCGCATCAGCGTTAAGAAAGCGCTTTGGTCTGAAAGGTTGCGAACTTGGGTATAAATTGCAAATGATTGCTCTTTCTGGTATTGCTTATAAAGCCCTTCATACACATCCAAATCGTTGTTTTGTACCAAGGGGCCACCCCAAATAATGGTTCGTGCCGATAAAAAATTGAGTGGAAATATCTGGTATTGCGCCTGCCTGAAAGCCATCATTACACCCGTCACCGTATTATTTTCATCATAGGCAACATAATATACTGGGGTAACTGATTTAGAACATTTACAGGTAAAAAAAAAGAGACTTGATTGGAAATAGTTGGCGTTGGGGTGCGACTTTACAAATTTTTCAATCGGCTCAAGTTGGCTTTTTCCGGGGTTTTTAAGGCTATAATACGAACTTCTCACCTTCAGTTTTTGGCTTATGTTTTCCGCTTTTTGAGATATGTTAACGAACGGTCTCGGCGGTCCCGTCAATCACTTCCCGCGCGGTGATTGACATGGGTTTGAAGGAATAGAACTTTTTCAAAAGCGGGCTGAAAGTATCAGCCAATCGAAACATCAGACTATAATTAGACGGATAATCAAAGGCATTTTTATTTTCTGATTTCCAGATAGTTGTAAACTCTTCTGGGCTTAACTCCAATTTTTTCATTACATAGTCGCGGGTATTTTCCAGTTCTTCTTTGGAGGCGAAAGGCTGACTTAGGCGGGTCATCGCTTCCGCCCGCGACAACGCCCCACTCAGCACCTGCGCCGACAGGTTGATTTTACGTTTGTCGATGCCAAATTTTTGAGGCAACCAATACGCCATGGCAAACTTTGTAAACAGATTTTCGTGGTGATGCCCCCCGTAGTCCTTCCAGTCGTACTCCTCCATCAGCATTTTTTTGGCTTTCTGTTTTTGGTAATCCAAAAAATAATAGGGCCTGATATCTCTGATGCCTTTGAGCAGACCCGAATAAATCATTTTGGGCAGCGTAAGCAAAGGATAGGTTTTAAGCCGAATTCCCGACCCAAATTTTTTATGAATAAAGAGCAACTGTTTGGCGTCGGCATAGGTCCATTCTTTGGGCTGCTTGCCTTCAGATCTAAAATCATTGCCGCGAAGGATGTATTTTATCCCTTCCTGATTCGCAATTTTGTACATCGTTGCCTTGATTGCCAAGTCGGTAGGGGCATCAATCCACGGCACTCCAGCCCTCATATACGCCCGCAAAATGTCTTTCATCTCCTCATAATCAACCACATAAGTTTCTAAGTCGATCTTAAGTTTGGTCGTTACCTTAAAAATATTCTGCACCGCAATCTCACTATTGAAGCCGTTGTCCAGATTGACGGCCAACGGCCGCAGGCCGTAGCGGTTCGCAATATGCAGCAGATACGAACTGTCGACCCCGCCACTCACGCCCACAATACAATCGTATTTTTTCCCCCGGCCCGAGGCCTTCATTTCCTGCACCAGTTGCTCCCAGTCTTTCGTACCCTG
This sequence comes from Runella rosea, assembly GCF_003325355.1. Taxonomy (GTDB): domain Bacteria; phylum Bacteroidota; class Bacteroidia; order Cytophagales; family Spirosomataceae; genus Runella; species Runella rosea. The sequence goes on along the minus strand of NZ_CP030850.1, from coordinate 5,742,829 downwards.
CTCGCCTCGGGGATACTCCTGCATCATTCTTTCCTGCAATTTCCCAAAGTTAGAAACCCCGTTTTCGTCAAACGTAATTCCTGGCAGGCTATCGTCCCAAACTCCTTTCGAACAGATTTTCATGAATTAACTGAATAAATGTACTAGTTCTTTATTTTGTGGATAATTGACCAAAACGGCCTTTCGAGGCCCATGAAACACAAACAATGACCCAGCCGCCACAGCCGAGGCGTACGATTCACGAACAGCGCGGATGAAGTCATTCAGGCTTCCAGCCCCCCCAAGAGCCACCACTGGAATTTCGACGGCCTCGGCTACCTCTTTGACCAATTTCAAATCATACCCCTGCATGGTGCCATCGTGCTCAATAGAGTTAATGATGATTTCTCCTGCTCCGCAATCCTGCATTTTTTGCGCCCACTCCACGGGGTCCAATCCCGTTGATTTAGTCCCTGCGGATGTATAAACCTGTTGTTTTCGCAAAAACTTTTGATTTATGTCGATAGAAACCACAATGGTTGAACTGCCAAATTCTTCAGAGGCTTCTTTGATAAAAGCAGGTTTTTCGACGGCGTAGGTATTGATGACCACTTTTTCGGCTCCAGCGTTGATAAGGGCTTTGATTTCTTTGATAGAACGGATTCCGCCGCCTACCGCAAATGGCATATTGGCTTCGTCTCCTACCCTGCGGACAAACTCGGGCGAGATAGACCGTTTTTCAGCACTAGCCAAGATATCCAAAAAAACGAGTTCGTCCGCTTTTAGGTCATTGAAAATCTTGACGGCGTTGATCGGATCACCTACATACCGGTGATTTTTGAACTTCTCTGATTTGACCAATCCTTTGTCTTTCAATAAAAGGACGGGAATCACGCGGGGTCTAAACATCCGTGGTTAGGCGGGTAAAGCGATAAAGTTTTGAATGAGTCGGTCGCCCCACTCATGGCTTTTTTCGGGGTGAAACTGCGTCCCGTAAATGTTGTTTTTTTGGATAGCTGACGTAAAATACAACTCATAATCAGTACTTCCTAGTGTATCTTTTGCATCGTGGCATTTCATATAGTAGGAATGAACAAAATAATACATCGCTTCTTGATTCGCTCCAGCAAAAAGGGGCGATTCCTTTTGCACTTCCACCGTATTCCAACCCATGTGGGGTACTTTGTAAGTGCGCCTATCATTGACCTTAAAACGAACCACTTCGGCATCCAACCATCCCAGTCCCTCCGCGTTTCCTTCTTCACTAAATTTTGCCATGAGCTGCATGCCCAAACATATTCCCAAAATGGGCGTTTGCGCCTCCAGTACCTTTTGATTCAACACCTCCCAAATACCCGATTCTTTCAACTTCTTGACCCCATTGGCAAAATGCCCAACGCCTGGGAGAATAAGTTTTTCGGCATTTTCAATGATTTTTAAATCCGCTGAGACCAGAACGCTTTTATGCAAACGTTCCACTTTTTTGAGTACCGAGCGTAAGTTTCCCATTCCATAATCGATGACTACTATTTCGGGCTGCATTGGTTAGGATATACTTTTGTAAAGAGAAATCAATCTTTTTGCTATCAACTCGTTATCAAACCTTTGAATTCGTTCACTACCGTTAATTGGTGCAGAAAAATTGAGGGCTTGGAAGATTTTTGAGGCTACGTCTTCGGGCTGCCGCGACGTGATGAAACACCCTTCGATATTTTCAATCACGGATTTCACATCTCCCACATCGGTAGATACCACGGGGCACCCACAGGCAATCGCTTCTTTTATAAATTGCGGCGACCCCTCGGTGTGTGAAGTCATCAGGGCGGCATCTACTGCCGTCAACAATACCGCAACCTCGTCTCGACGATAACCTTTCAGCTCCAATAACTGCAAGTTTGGGTTATTTATACGGCTCAACGCTTCGGCGGCCAAAGGATAATTCTTGACGGTATTGGCGAAAGAAGACGAAAATAAAATGTATTTTTTTTCGGGCAAAAGCCCCATTTGCGCTTTAGAAGCCTCTTTTGACCTTGGGAAAAAAAAGCCAAAATCCACCCCGCAGGGAATCACCTGCGCTTTGTGTTTAAAGTAAAAAAAAGCTTTTTTGAGCAATTGTTCGCTCACATAAATTGTTTGTTTGCTCAATAACTCCACCCACAAAGAGAGGAATCTCAGCCGAATATCGTTAATATCTGACCCATGAAAAGTAGCTACTACGGGAACCTGTCTTTGTAAATTAGCCAACAATGCCGACGCCGCAACGTGGGCGTGAATGCAATGATAGCGCTCGGCTTTAAGTTTTTTTTTCAGCTCTTTAAGACTTCCTAAATAGCCTTTAAGCCCTTTGCCAGTAATAAAAAAATAATCAAATGCAATCGATGGATCGGCTCTTTTGGCGGCTTCCACTTGGTCATAAATAAAGGCTTGGTGTTTTTGAAAATCAAAATTTGGCGCGTTGCCACTGCACACAATCAACACTTTCATAATGCCCCTTAGGCCCTTCCTGCCAACTTAAACCAATTCCAACCAATGACCAACACTGCAATAAACAGTAAATAAGGAAAGTAATACTTTTTGTTTGAGCTATTCATTTGGGTTATACCAAACGACGCCAAAATCAACAAAAAAGGCACTACTGGTAAGTGAAACCGTTCCGACAGTGCAAAACCGCTCGACGCCAACACAAACAAATACGAAAACACAATAGAAAGCAGCAGTGCATGATTCCGCCACAACTTTCGCTTATACATCACAAATAAGGTCACAAACACAAAAAAAGCGTACACATTTCGGGTAAAAAACGCACCTGCCATCATCATGGCGTTGGGTTGCTGCGTATCGACCAAGGTTGGAAAGGGAGCCAAAAGCATAAGTGGAAGAAAAACGCTCTTAGAGCCGTATTGGGCCAATTTATTGCTTTTTCCACCAGCCCGATTGGCATAATTGTACATTTGTTTCGTCAAATTCTTATCACCTCCACCTATGTATTCTTGCACATTATCCCCCAGACTACTGAAAAAAATCAAGCCGCCAGCCACCAGTACCAATACCACAATTCCTACTTTTTTTCCAGTTCCCGAAATTCGGCTAGAAATAAAAAAAGCCGCGACAAACAATGACGCCCACAAGCAAACCGCCAACACCGTACGAAAGAAAAACAATGACGCCCCAACCAAGCAAAGCAGCAACACATTTTTAAAATTGAATCGTTGAGCCCGTAAAATCGTATCGGCCAAATTGATAAAAATTACCACCAAAAAGACCATCTCGGTTTCTTTCAAGTGCAGTCCACAATAATAAATCAGATTGGGAACCAACATGGCAAGAATACCCGCAATCCGTCCTGCCCCTTCTCCAAAATTTCGGCTTGCGATTCGGTAAACCAACACGCACGTAAAAGCACCCAACAGTGCTTTGATAATACGTGGAATCAAGACCTCATCTCCTACAATCGAATACAAAACCCCCAAATACAGCGGATAGCCCATATCTGAGTAGTTTTTGCCGATATACTCAAAATATACATCAAATTTACCATCTTTCAACAGCCCCGCCACCCACATTCCTTCGCCATGGTAACCAACGGAATCGCCTGCCTCAAATTCGAAGGGTTGGCCCGTCATGTAGTCAAAAAAGAAATAACTGATAAACACAAACGCGACCCGAATGGCAAATGCCATCAAAAACAGCATCTTTTGGTACAATACACTGGAGACATTAGCCCACTTACGGGTATAAACCGCCGAGAAATAAAAAAAAGCAATGACTTCAAAAAGGACTGGGAATACCCATAATAAAGGCAAAATGTTGGAGATAAAAAGTACAGAAATAGCGGCAAAAATAATAATAAACAAGCCTATAGCCTGACTCATGTAGTATTTCGGTAAATAATTCAGCATAGCTTCAAGTAGATTATAAGGATTTATTTTGCCGCGCCCCTATCAGAAAATGTTTCATTCGTATGAGTTTATCCGTTATTATGGGGCCTACAATCTTTTGAAAGAAATATTTTTTCATTTTGTACTTCATGGGCTGCCAAGAACCTTCAAAATGGTGAATACAATAGGTGTTTTTTGTAATGGTAATCAAACCACTCCGAGATTTAGGACAAAAATAGTCTTTCGGAAAGATATGCATACATTCTTTATAAACCTGATAACCATTTTTCAAGACAAACCCATTGGCCGACATGATTCCCGAAATAATTTCAACGTTGGTGGTCATGTCCAACGTCCCGTCTTTTTTTTGAAAATGCCTTCCCTCATAATAGGCTAGCATTTCGCAGGCCCATGCACCGTTGTGTGCGCTGGCCATGATTCCAGTGGGGATTTCTATTTCACTTTCAAATCCAGAAAAGGCTGGATAAGCCAACAAATCATCCAAACTTTTAAGGACTTCCACATCGGTATCCATGTAAATTCCTCCGAAATGATAAAGGGCGTGAAGTCTGACATAATCCGTTACAAAAGCAAATTTACGAGCTTCGTAGGCTTCTTTTACATAGACTACGCTGTTTATATCAAATGTATCTTCGTTCCAGAGTTTTAATTCGTAGTCAGGCAAGTATATTTTCCATGATTCGATGCAACGAATGGCCATTTCTGGCATTTTACCGCGCCCAAACCAGCAATAATGAATTATTTTTGGAATCATAGTTGATTAATTCCGTGCTTTATGGGCCATACGAATCATAGATTGTTTGACAAAAGACCCGTATTTTTTACCTAAAAAATAACCCAAAACCACCGCTTTGGGCCAAGTATAGACAAAGCGATACAAAAACGGATGGCGAGAAAAGTCAATTGTTTTCACGATTTCTCTAATTTCTTCAGAATATGCGTTTTGCAAATAAAAAGGAATCAAAGACCTCAGCCGCAGGCCATCGAGCAAATACTTCAGCTTAGGCAATTGGTTTTCATATTCATGCAGGTAGGCCAGATTAAAAATCACGTGCTCTTCTTTCTTCCAACGTTTTTCTGCCCCCAATGCCCGTTGGGAAGTTTCAGCATCTTGGTTTGAATACGCCAAAAATTGATTCAGATAGCCCACTTGGTGCTTTAGCGCCACCCGCAACCACAAATCCAAATCCTCCCCCATTTTTAGAGAAGGTTGGAAGCCTTTTTCTCCCCAAAAAACCGTTTTTTTTATCACCGCATACGAGCAGTTGACAGGCGCCCAAAACGTTTTGGCATATACGTCAAAATAATCAATGTAACCGCGTTGGAAACCGTCAGCAACGCCGATAACCGCTGGGCGATTTAACCCATTCTTTACGCTGTAGTAGTTGGTCGCGTAGAGTGCAGCTTGGGGATAATCCGTGATTAGCTTTGCCATTTGTTCCAGAAAGCGCTCATCCCACCAATCATCCGCATCCAAAAAAGCAACGTAATCGAATTGAGCCGATTTAACGCCGTTATTTCTGGCCACGGAAACCCCAGCATTTTTCTGCTGAATGAGGCGCAGTCTATCGTCCTGCAAAGACTTAAGTCGGTTAAAACCCTCATCTGTTGATCCATCATCCACCACAATCACTTCAAAATCTCGGAAGGTTTGTCCAAGTACCGACCCTACCGATTTTTCAACGTAGTTGGCTTTGTTGTAAAGCGGAATAACAACCGAAAACACTTACTTGGCGTGAAAATCAGACAACTACTTGAATCAACCCCAGTTCTTTCATTTTTTCAAGATACTCATTCACTTCGGTACGGCATTGTTCTGGAGTGACGTCGTATTCAGCCAAAAGGGCATCATAAAGGCTTTCGGGGCTTAACGGGTTTTCGAGCAACTCCCAAATCCGGGTCGCTACCGAATTAAGCGAAAAATAACTTCCTTTTTCAATATCAACCATCACCAAGTCATCATTCAATTGACCCGAGATTGTTTCATTTTTTCGTATAAATTTTGCCATACCTAAATATATTTATTGGTTATTCTACTGTACTTTCAATCATAGACTCGAAAGTTTTGATTGACTTAAAATTTTTGATTAATAGTGTCTGGTAAATATTGCATTTCATTCTCAGCAACTCTACAGGCACATTAGGTGGGTCTGTGTCGGGCGACATTTTATTTAACTCTGCCAATAATTCCCTAAAACTCAACTTAAACTCTACGCCAAACGTCTGTTTGTAAAACTGATAAATTTCCGCCTTGAATTTTAAAGCATCTGTTACAATCTTTATCGCATCCTTCTGCGACACGTCACCATTGGCAAAAGTCTTCAACAATTGGCAGCGAAACGCGGAGCAAACCACCGCTTTTTTTTGGTTATAGATGGTACACTTCCCTTCAAAATAGGCACAGGGGAGTGTAAAAAACTCAGACTCGCCTTCCTTCCCGTATTGCTGTTCAATTTTTTCGGGTAAATTTCCCCGTTCTCCTTTTTGAAGAACCGCATGACTAAAAAGGGTTCCATCACAGCAAAGACCGCATTTAACACATATTTCTTGCTCTGTGAAAGGACTTTCAACGACTAACTCTTCCATCCGTTTTCATTAATTACAAAGTAAAACTTATATATCTATCGCCGCTTGGTAGCTTTTCGTAAATTCATGAAACATCTTAAAAGCCAATATATCTGCACACAATTTTTTGGCCTGTGGATAGTCTCTATCTTCTTTAAATTTCTTAATTTCCTGTTCAAACAATTCAAAATCAATAAAATACAAATCAGGATTGGCTTTAAAGGCGTCTATTTCGTCTATAAACAACAATGCCTTCTGTATGGTCCTTTGCTTTTCTATGGCAAAAAAAGCGGGATCTCTTTTACCCAACCTCCATCTGACTGATTCAGGCAACAAGCCTTCACTTATTTCACGAAGTATAATTCGGGTGTACTTACTATCTTTTACCAATACTCTAGACGGTACTTTCAGGATATATTCAATAATTCGCTTGTCCAACAGGGGGTATCGGTACTCTACACCATTCTTACGTCCCGTAATAGCCCAGCACTCGGTGCGTTCGGAAAGGTGATAATTATACAACAATCCCAATTGATAACCGCGTCGGGAACGATAACAATTATAAGTATTATAGGTTTTTTGATGAAATGCTCTATGGCCTTTTTTAAAAAAACGCAAAGAGCTCTCATAACCCTTCTTTACTGAAGGAGGAATGTAGTTAACAGCCGGAAGAGCAACTCTATATAAAAGATAAGTAAGTATTTTTTTGGGATTGCGGAGGGGATTTTTCTTTAAAAAAGTTTTCCAGTGGAAATTAAATACTAAATCAGAATCGACCCCCATACTCCCGAAACTGATGAATTCGTCGCCTCCCCAGCCACTAAACATCAAGTTAGTATTGTGTTCTTGGGCTATTTTCAGTACTTTTTCCTCATAAAAATACATGAAACTGTTGATGGAATTTTTCATTAATTCCACAAAATCATTCGCTTCAGAGTGGATAAATGAGGGTTTGATACCAGCCATATTGCAGGTCTGTTTTACCAAATCCCTTTCATCCAATTCGAGTTTTTCGGGAAGAGAATTATCAGGCGACCATGAATAACCATAAAAGACTGCTTGTTTTTTATACTCTTTACGGGCAAGAGCAGCAACAATACTAGAGTCAAAGCCACCACTTACGTGGGCCCCTGCGTTAAACCTCTGATCTGAACGGATGCGTACGGAATCTTCAAGCAGGGATTTAAGTTCTGCAAACACCTGCTCTTGGGTCAGCGTATTATCCGTTTTGACTCGTTCAGGCTCCCAATATTTTTTAATGATATTTCCCTCTGCATTAAATTCAAGAAAATGACCTGGTTTCAATTTTAATACCCGTTCATTAGGGGTCAAGGTCATATCAACGGGCTTATAGTCTGAGATGATGGGATCCATATTGATCCTTTCTCCCTTATAAAAAGCACGGCATAAGCCAATGATGTCGGTAGAAAAATACAAGGATTGCCCATCCAGAGTGTACACAAGGGGCGCAATGCCTACATGGTCACGGCAAAGGAAAAGCGTATTTTTACGGGCATCATAAACAACAATGGCAAAGTCACCATTGAGTTCATTTACAAAATCCATGCCTTGACACGCATAGAGGTGGGCTATCAATGCGGGCTCAGTAAGGTGCATGATTGGAGCACTTATTACCTGACTTATTTCAGCCCGGTTATAGATACACCCCAAAATAAAAATCAGTAAATCATTCTCAGTATCAATATAAAGACAATCATCAATGGTAAAAGGGAGTCGGGTATCGAGAAAAAATCCACCCGAAAATCCCTTATATACCACTTGATGATGCTCGCATCCTTCCCATTTGATGACATTCCTGAGACGATTGAGTGTCCCGCTGTTATTACTTAAAACATCAATGGAAAACTCACCATACAACATAGTCTAAGATGGGATGTTTTTTACTAGATTTGCTGCATCTCCCTTTCCTGTTTCTTTGTCTTTATTAGCATCAGACGTATACGTGTCTTTGTTAATGTTTAAGGCCAAAACTACGGGTTTTGCCCAAATTTTTCTGTCGTTGTTTTGTGTTTCCATTGTTTTTGTGTTTATGTGTTAAAAATAAAAAAATTATTTAAAATTGATACAATTCATGGTAATCCCCGCCCTTTTCTATCACATCAAATTCATTGGCGCTGATCCAGGCATGGGCAATCAGATTTTTGTTTTCATCAAAAGCTACTCCAAGCGAAATATGAGAGGGGATACGGCGGCGTTGGAGCATCCAGCGCGATGCAAGGCTCATTACCAAACACTTATTATCCCAAAATGCCAGCCAATTGGTACGATATACGGCTTTTTTTATCTGCTTCAGTACTCTGACGTCCAGCTCGGTACGTTTACATTTATCATTGGAAACAAACTTCTGACAATATTTAAACGGCAAAACCAGTAGCAGAACTTTAGCAGCGTACGAAAACAGCAACGCTTCCATAAAAAGCATTTTTTCGTACAATGGCAATGCAACGAATTTACCCAAACACCTCATAATCAACAATTTATAGACACTTCTGTCAAAAGCTTTTTTTGGGCTCCCGTATCAAATATCAGTTTCTCCAACTCAATTCTCAGCTGTCCAATGGCGATATTGGCGGGTCGAGCTACTTTAGTCACCCGGACAGTTTGGCTCATGGTAATAAGTTGGTTCAAATAACTGGCCTCACTTTCGGGCATACCTTTCAGGTATTCCCAACGGTATATTTCATTGCGTAAAGCCGCGAACTTTTCAACTCCCTCCAAGTTATAATGACTCACACTGGGCTTATCATGGATTTCAAGAATGAACAGATGATCTAAAGTAAAAAGCTCCCCATTCTCTGATTCCATCGGAAAATAAAACTTCCCCCATTCAGGCACGATTCGGATCAATTCTTTCTCTTCTTGGTTCAGCTGTTGCAGGCTATCGCTCCACAGCTTAATCCGATCTGAAATAGCCCAAATATGTGGTTTACCGGCTTTAAAAACCACTGGTGTCACATCGTCGGTTAAAAAATCTGCCCCATTCAGGCAAAATGAAGCGGTAAGTGACGATTTCCCCACCCCCGATTCTCCACAAATCATGACACCCAAATCCTGAAAACTAAAACAACTGCCATGAAGAGGGAGAATTTTGCGCTGATGCAAGACTGCGCCGTACACTGAGCCATTGAGGTATAATTCCAAAACATTTTGAGTAGCCTCAGCGTAGGGCATTATTTCAATTCGATTGCCATTACTCACATAAAAGTACCCAACCCCTGCCAAATCTAACAAAAACTCATGCTGATTAATTGACACATAATGATTACTATAGCACAGGTTATCAATAATCTTTTTTGTACTGATTATCTGTATTTCAACATCTTTTATGGGAAAACGAAAAGGCATCATACTAAATTTAAGAACCTAAATATAAGCGTATATCTCTTAGGAATAACAACCATTTATAAAAGTTTCATGTTTCTGCGTTGAAAAAAGAGCTTATAATCAGCAGGTATCTTTTCAAAGTTTTTATCGTCAACTATTAAATGTGCCTCATACTTAAAATTGATATAGTCAAAATACCAAGGCAAGCTATAATTGCAATACAATAAAGGCCTGATTTGTTCTGACCGATTCGGATTCCCACTGTGTACCAGTCGATGATCCATCAAAATACAGGAGCCTGTATCTATTTCAGGCTCAATGAAATTCAAATTTTCTTCAAAATCTGCGAGTAATTGGCTGATTCGATGACTGCCGGGCCAATATCGGGTGGGACCGTTCAGCTTATTGAAAGGAATCAAAGGAATAAGTACGCCGACGGCATGGGCTGGCAATAAAGGTGCCAAAGCCAATCCATCAAAAATAGTCCCATCCCGGTGGATTCTCATTTTTTGCGCCCCCGGTAAGGAAGTCACACAGGTTAAATCACTGATGATAAAATAGTTGTTAAATATGCTTCTTAAAAAAGCGAGAACAAAGGGATTGGCGTAGAGGCTAGGTGAGTTGAATGCATCTTTTACTTCGACCGACACCTGAATTCTTTTATTGCCAACTTTTACAACATTTCTGTCATTTTCTTCCAAGAAGTTATGCCCATAAGTACCCATGAAATCAGCACAGAGCGCATTGATATACTCTTTCGAAAAAACATCTTGCAGTATCACATAGCCATCCCGGCGAAAATCTTTCAATATCTCCTCCAAATGAGCTGCTTCAATTTGTTGGTTTTGAAATTCTTCTTTGCTGAAGTTAACTATATTCATTGTTTGAATTGATTATTAAATTATCGTTTCAAAAAAAACAAGCAAGTTATTTACTCAATTTAGTTAAAATATCAGTCATCATTTCTATTTTAATCGATGGGAAAAAGATATAATCATTGAGTTGTAGGCTTTTTTTATTCCATTGGATTAAAGTAATGGTATCAATTTTATGAAATGAAATAATCCTTTCTGTTGTCTCATCCTGTACCAGTTGGATGATTGAATAATCGAGTGCTTTAAGAAAAGAACATACCTCAGAGGCCCTCTTTTGGGTAAACTCAAAGACTTCATCACTAAAACTATCCAACACTTCGCAGATAATATAGGGGCGATTCTTACGAATCAGGTTTTCCATACCCCTCAACGCTTCTAATTCAGCCCCTTCAATATCAATTTTTACGCAATTTATGGAGGCGTCTAGTTCTAAAACATCCAAATTAATAGCTATAATTGGATCTCTCAGTCTGAAAAATTGAGGTCGAAGTTCTTCTACAATCGACGCTGTAGGATCCGCATCATTATTCCTTTCCAAGAATATCTGCCCTAGTTTATTAGAAAGTGCGAAATTGTAAATGTGGCAGTTCTGAAAATTATTAACCTTTATTAATTCTTTCAAGTAATAACAGCACGATACAGCGGGCTCAAAGCCTATATAATTTATTTGTTTCCCCGCGGTCTTGACTGAGATTAGGGTTTGACCAATATTTGCCCCTACATCAATAAACGTTTGCCCATCTGAAACGAACAACTCATCAACAAGTATATAAAGCCAATTGGGTTTTAAGTACAGATTTGGGTATCCAAGTCCTCCTACAACAGGAATATTAATTTTATGGCGTGCGTATGATATTTTTTTGGATACATTGAATAAATTTAGTAATCTTAATTTTTTCAATATCTTAAATTCTAAATTTTCAAGTACCATAATATTTTTTATTCCCCTATTTATTATTCTTTAAAATTTTAGAGAACTTAGTTGATACACCAAAAAATAGCTTCAAAGTCGAATTTAATTACTCAGCTAAAAGTTTTATCGATTGAATAGGCGAGGCATACTTTGTATAGTACTCATACGCACCTTTTTCTAAATGCTGTCTGTATTCTTTATCATTAAGCAAAAGTTCAACGGCTTTTTTTATCTCATCTTCTTCGCCAGATACGAAATGAATGTGTTTCCCATGTTCAAGTGGAGCGGGCAAGTCATTCATTAAGGGTGTTGAAATAATGGCTTTGCCTAAGGCCAAATACTCCCCCAACTTCCATCCGTGGCACATAGCCCAAGCGGGCGTATTAAAGACGAGGGTTGAGTCCTTGATTTTAGCGATGTATTCTTCTTTCAAAATCCAATCCGTATCCAACATTAAGTGTTGAAAACGAGGATTCCTATTTTTGATTTGGCTATATACAAACCCGCCTTCAAAATGCAGGCTTTCAATTGATTTACAGACCTCGAAAAAGCGAGCACGATATAAATTGACAGTTTCATCGTTGCGAATCCATTCATCACTGTTCCACAAGGCACTCACGGAGAACACATAATCGCCCTTTGATTGTCCAGGACAATAACTTTCTATCGGTAGATGCCTATTTTGCTTTATATACTTTGACAAAAACCGCTTGGTCTGCTTCAAGGGAGGGGTTGATTTAAGACAATTTGAACCTGCAAGAAACACGCTATTGTATAAACTCCATATTTTGATACCGAAACCTGGGGCTAATTTTTTGATTTTGGCCCTTAATTCTTCGGGAGTTGCCTTTTCATTATAATTGATTTTGCCGTAAAAATCGCACCATTCATAATCTTCCCGCTCCACGGTGGTTGCGTCACTCCAATCAATCACGTATCTGCTTATTCTCACTCCGCTTTCTACCACAAACTTTAATGCCCGATTAGGTTTATTTCCATTAAAATAACGACTAGAAAACTGAACGTTTTTTATGCCATAAATTTCATACAAACCTTGAATATAATATGCCGTATAATCTACATCTGTCCAAGGGTCAAGATACACTTTCATGGGTAACCTACTTCAATTGAGCCAGCACACAAACATCTTCGTTGGGCCGGTTGTGGGTAAAAGGAATATTAGCCATTTCGTCCTCGAGCGTAATTTCTCGGGCGTTTTTGAATTTCCCAACCGTCTCTAGCTGATAAAGTAACCCTTCGGCATCATAACACCACTCGTGTTTTTCAAACGGCAGGCTATGCGAAAAAACGGAAAAATAGAAACTGTTAGGGCTATCTTTCGGGATTCTGTTTAAAGCCCAATCAAAATTGTTTCTGATTTGACCTGACAAATAAAATCCGATGTACTTTCTCAAATCGGGCGTAGAGATGAGGATGTACCCGTCTTTGTTGAGGAGTTTAGCGCAATTCTCCAGCACCGTTCTACCTGCCTCAGGCGTAAAATGTTCAAACACGTGCTGCATCCGTATCAAGTCAAATTTACCGAGTTTTTGAAGGCTCTCATCGGTAGCATTGACCATATCTAGCCGGTAATATTTCCCTTTTTGATTGACCAATGTTTCGGGAAACAAATCGATATACACAAAATAGTCATCAAACGTACCTCCGCAACCGATTTCTAGCCAGCGTGTTTTGCCTTGTTCCACCAGTTTTTCCTTTAACCCTCCGTTGGCCCGCGCTTTTATAAATATCCCTTTGTCTTCCAACATAGGGTACTCTTGTTCTAGTTTTGCCAACTGATAAGTCTTTATTTTTCGTTTGGTAACGACCATAAACCCTAACTTATCAAGGATTCCAGAAAGAAATTGCTTCATAATCAATTATTTTACAAATACTTATCTACTCTAAAAAAAAGTCGGTAGAGATTAAGGATCATAAACCAAGCCCATTTACTTTTTTTTAGCCTGCGCATGATTTGACCGTCACGCGCAAACTCTTCATAGTCCAACCGAATATTGGGCGGCAGTACCTGTTCCAAGACCACTTTTCGTTCCTGTTTATCCAATGCTTTATTGGTACTACTGATTCCATTGGGGTCAAACCACACTAAATCAATGTCTCTGTACACCACTTTTTCGTTATTTAATCCGATGGTAATGAGGTAAAATTTCCAGTCTGACACGATTTTGAGCGATTCATCGTACAACCCGTAGGTATCAAACAATGTCTTTTTGATGTAAGCAGGCGCGTGAAAAAACGTAGAGACATACATATCAAACAGGGTCACTTGTCGGCCCGCAAAACTGCGTTCTACCTGCATCTTACCATTGATTTCTCGAATTTTATTGCCGTACAAAATACTGCAGTCGGGCATGTTGTCGAGCATCTTCGCGGTCACATCTGGCGCCATCAGATAATCGCCCGAGTTCAAAAATTGGCAATAGTCACCTGTTGCTTTCACAATTCCCTTGTTCATGGCCTGATAAATACCATTATCGGCTTCACTTATCCAATAGTTGATTTTATCAGCATATCTCTTGATTATTTCTACACTTTCATCGGTTGAGCCGCCATCAATGACCAAATATTCAAAGTCTTGAGAGGTTTGATTCACTACGCTTTCGATGGTTTTTTTCAGCCCCTCAACGTTGTTGTAATTAATGGTAATAATGGAAAGCTTGGGCATGATTGTACTCAGGATATATTTGCTCAATGAGCGTAGTTATTTTGTCTATATCACCGAAAGTCAGCTCATAGAATAAAGGAAGTCGCACCAAACAATCACTAAAACAATCAGAATTACTAAGCAACCTACCATCGTGTTGTGCGGTGTAAAATGGGCTGCTGTGCAAGCTTAAATAGTGAAATACTGCCAAAATTCCGTTCTCTTTCAGTTGCTTTATGAGGGATTCTCTGTCGTTGATAGAATGACAAATCAAGTAAAATAAATGCGCGTTGTTGGTCGAATAATTAGGGACTGCTGGAAGCTGAATAAAACCTTGAGCAGCCAAAGGACTCAATTTTTCATGGTAATAATTCCAAAGAGACGTTCTTTTTTGCTGAATATCCTCCATATTTTCTAACTGAGCGTAGAGGAACGCCGAAATTATCTCGGAAGGCAAAAATGAGGAGCCTATGTCTACCCATCCATATTTATTGATTTCACCCCTAAAGAATTCCGCACGGTTGGTACCTTTTTCCCAAATCGTTTCGGCACGCTTCAAAAATCGCTCATCATTTATGGCCAACATTCCTCCTTCCCCTGCAATGATATTCTTGGTTTCGTGAAATGAAAAAGCAGCTAAGTGCCCAATAGTCCCTAAAGGCTGGCCTTTATAATAGGCGTCTATGGCTTGGGCAGCATCTTCAATTACCAACAAATTATAACGAGTTGCCAATTCCATAATGATGTCCATGTCACAGGCAACTCCTGCATAATGTACGGGGACAATTGCTTTGGTTTTGGGCGTAATGAGAGATTCTATTTGTGTGGCATCAATATTGGGATTATCAGAATAGCTATCGGCGAAAATAATCTTTGCCCCCTGTCTGACAAATGCCAAGGCCGACGAGACAAACGTATAAGAAGGAACAATGACTTCATCACCAGGCTGGATATTAGCCAGTATGGCCGCCATTTCGAGGGCATCGGTGCAAGATGTGGTCAATAAAACTTTTTTGAAGCCGTATTTTTCTTCAAAAAAACGATGGCATTTTTGGGTAAATAACCCATTACCCGAAATTTTTCCCGATTGAACTGCCTCGACAATATAGGCGGTCTCTTTACCAGTGAGGTAAGGCTTATTAAAGGGTATTTCAATAGCACTCATAACCAAACGTGATAAATATCTGTTCCGCTAGCAATACTAAAGCCGTTTTTTTCATAAAACAGGCAAGCGGCTCGATTCTCCAATTGAGTAGCTACGTCTAGTTGCCTTATTTCTTTACTTGCTAAAAACTTCTTAATATAATTGAGCAGTTTTTTCCCTATGGCCTGACCTCTATACGCAGCCCCTACGGCCATCAGGCCAATCACACCCCTATTCCCAACAATTTTTAGCGTCACCATGCCCAAAATCTTACCCTCAAGTTTATACAGAAAGACTTCATCAGCAATAATACCCTGAACTGATTTATCAATCCACTCTCGGTAAAGGCCTTGAAAATCTTGTTCAGTGAAAAATGGGTCCACTCTGTACCTTGAATATTGACCGCTTTCAAAGGCCAAATTGTATAATTCAGAAAGGTCATCGGCTGAATTAAATGGGTAAATAGTGTCGAAACTTTCACTGGATGATACATCAGAGAGTCTTTGCGTATATACAACTTTTGTATCAACAAGTTGGCTATCAAACTTTCTAAGCAACAAGGCAGGCAGAACAATGCTTGGTGAAGAAAAAACATAAATCAACTGGTAGTCTTGAAGTTGAGCGCGATTAAGCGTTTCGTCAAGTTCTTCTAAGTCTTGATTTGTGTTTAATATAATCTTGCCAATCCTCCGGCCAAAGAAAAGGCTATCCCATTCCAGTTCTTCAATACGGCCTAATTGCTGGTCTAATTTTATCATGTCACGCATTTACTAGCTTGGCAATATGAGCATGGAACGGTTGCTTCCCGTAAAGTGAAACTGCTAAATTTCGACAATTCTCTCCCATCACCCTACGGGCCGTTTTGTCCAGTTGGAGAAGTTGTGCTATGCCTTTTGCTAAGTCTTTATAATCACCCAAATCTGCCCGGTACCCAGTATTGCCAGTATGCACCAAATCTTGCGCGACTCCTGTATTGAACGCCACGACGGGTGTTCCGCACATAATAGATTGGTTAATCATCATTGGGCCAGAGTCTTCAATAGAAGGGCAGACAAAAATATCGGCGGCTTGGTAGGCTTTTATTAGTTGCCCTTCGTCCAAATATCCAATGGTTTTGATACTGCGATTTTCAAATGGTAAAGCAGCATTTCCTGCAATCAAATAGGTAACATTTTCGGCTTCTAGGATCTTAATGGCCTCTATAAGCAAGTGCATTCCTTTTCTTCTTTCTTTCAATGAAGCCGCCCCGAAGAAAATTACCTTATGATTAGTAGCCAATCCAAAATGCGATTTAGCCGCTTCTTGGTCACCAAGGACAAACTTATTTTCATCTACCAAACCTAGTAGTTTATAAATAGATTTGTGTCTAAAGACCGCAGATTGGCGCGCTCTCTTATGATCGCTTTCGGAGAACACCAACAAGCCCATACTTTCGGGTAGATACGTTAATTTCAACGCTAAATTCTTTTGCGCCAACCACTTAACCTCAGGCGATGTAATAGCGGGGCAATTGCCACAATCAGTCTGGTACCTCCTACATGTCCAAGGATAATGACACCCTCCCGTGATGGGAGCATTGTCTATCATTAGCCAATATATTTTCGCACCTGTCAGTTTGTATAACTCATGAATAATTTTGGCATTCAGAAAATCAGTCACCCAATGAATAAAAATAACATCAGGTTTGACAGGGACTAATTCAAGGATTTTTTTTGCAGATACGACAGAATACTGTTCATATAAATTATAGAAATAATAATCGTAATCAAAACTTACTCGGCTCCATTTTACTTTTGCTATTTTCCTGAAAAGTTTGGCAAAAGGGGCCGTAAGTTTATGATCTGGATAGCACAGTACAGCTGGGTTTTCCGTTTTGACATCTTTTACGACCAAGTACGAATTGTACTCAGAGTTAACCAGTAGATCATTAAAATCAACGGCAAATTTACCCGCTCCTGCATAATCTACTGCCGATAGATTTAAAATACTTTGTTTGCGCTGAGTCATCCTCACAGTTTATATAAATCGGTATTTTAGCAGTAATTTGACCGATTTGAGCAACAGTTTTTTAACAAAACTCCGTTTTTTAGTATTAATAAATCGTTCAAAAACGTACCAATCAAAAAAGGTATCTAATTTATTGCTGGGGTGTTTCAATGGAAATACAATTGACTTCAAAGGAAGGTTAGCCAATAAATCGTTCTCATTGAATGAATGAGTGGCATCCGCATTGAACCCAATATTAGAAATAAGATTGACCGAAGGAACAATGGTTTTACCAGCATTGACCCAACGGGCAAAAAGCCATTGAAAATCCCAAACGTCATTGGGTTCTTCCAGATAAATTTTGTCAAATTCTAATTTAAAATGCCGAAAATACTGCTGGTTGTTCAAGACCTTTCGAATCGCTTTTTTCCCCTCTGGAGTCTTCCAAGCTTCCATGCTATAGTCAAATTTTTGCCACGCACGACGCCAAGTAGCCCAACCTAAACTATGCCCCATAAACGAATAAAAATAGGAGCTTCTCCTCCGTCGCCACGATTTCAGGGCATTCGTTCCCGAAATCATGTAAATCGTTTCATCCTCTTTATAGCGTTTAAGCAAGGTCGAACAATAGGGGAAAAATCCCGCGCTAGGCACACAATCATCCTCCAAGATAATCCCTGCTTCTACCTGCTCAAAAAACCAAGTAATTGCTTCGGCGGGCCCATGTCCGCAGCCTCGGTTTTTGTCGCGAAATAAGGTTTTCAATTCACATCGCCAATCTATTTGTTTGAAAATTTCTCGCGTAGCCTCGCACTTTAAAACGTCGTCGGGTTTGTCGGACCTTGGCCCGTCGGCGGCCACAAACAAGTATTTTGGCCTTATTTTCTTCAGCTCATTAAAGACTTTTTGAGCCGCCTGAGGACGGTTGAAAACAATCAATAAAATAGGAACTTCAAACATCGCTTAATAGCTCATTTTAAGCAACTTCCTGATATTTTTTAGCACCTTATAAAACAGCACAAGGAGTGGGTATAACGTCTGCTGGCGCTTATACCACATCAAAATCTCCATTTCCTTTTCCCGTTTTTTCCAGTAGTCATAATCCGCCAAAATATTCGCTGAAAAATACGTATTCAAAATAGTTTTATGCTCTTTTTGGCTCCACTCATTGGGCCGAGAACTAATTCCCGACATGTCATAATAAGATACAAATACAGGCCAATGTTTCACTGTACAATTGCCAATGACAATCGCTTTAATCCAGAATTCGTAATCAGCATGAATTTTAAATTTCTCGGTATACCCACCGTAAGCATTCAAAAGTGCTCTTTTGATAAAGGTACACTGGTGGCCAATGGTTGCACTGAAAAAATACCGCATAGAAAGCCGAGATGGATATTTTAATTCTTCAATGACTCCGTTAGCGTGAGCCAGATAGGAATTTCCATAGATAATATCTTCCTCAAAATCAACTCCAAAGCTGTTCATCAACACATTTTCGACCAGCCAATCTCCCGAGTTTAAAAACAGGCAATAGTCCCCTTTGGCCTGGGCAATTCCCTTATTCATGGCGTTGAAAATCCCCTTGTCGGGTTCAGAGACCCAATAATGAATGTAATTTTGGTGCGCTCTTATGCATTCAAGGCTTCCGTCACTCGACCCGCCATCAATCACAATAAATTCATAATCGGTAAACCGCTGGCTAATTACACTCATGATGGTTTTTTCTAGCCCTTTGCAGTTGTTGAGATTGATGGTGATGATTGATACTAGAGACATTTAAAAAGCTATTCAACTAATTAGCACTCTCATTCACTACCCTCTTAAACCATCGCCATCCGTTTTATAGTAATAATACCTATAAATGGGTGTATATATTGATTTCATTCTTTCATTGAAGGGCAAATCATTTCTGAGTATCATATAAATAATAGAAGAAATAAGCATTCCTATTATATTCTCTTTTTTATAAAAATATAAAAAATCAATAAGTAATGGCATTCGTTTCAACCTTTTAAAATTCTTAAGAATAAGATATACATTCTCAAACTGCCACTTAAAGTTCTTAATAGTTTTTTTCCCCATCATCAATTTCATCACATACAGAATCACACTTATTGGAGGCATATACTCAGTCACAGGAGGGATATAATTTAAATTTGTAACCGTCAGATCATGCCTCCTCCAATAAGTTAAAGGAACTTTTACCTGTTTTATTTTTCCAACGGATACAGACGTAATATTTAACAACCAATCGTAGATAAAGTCTATTTCATTTAGGTTTTTTATCTGAAGTAGAATTTCTCTCTTAAACATAATTGAGTGTCCTGGTATTGTACCCATCCAAACCATGTCATAGATATTGCGTTTACCGAAGTCCATTACACTTTTTACATTCAAGTACTTATCTGTAATGAAAGAATTTGAGTAGACTAAAGAATATGGTTCATTTTCAAGCTCATTAATATATACTTCAATCTTTTCATGCTTCCAAACATCATCTTGGTCTGAAATTGCAATATAGTCACCCTGTGCTTTATGGAAAGCGCTTATAAAGTTCTGATTAACACCTAGTTGTACTTCATTTTGAAATACTCTAATGCAAGCATATTTTTTAGCATACTCCTGTAAAATATACCATGTAGTATCCGTTGATTTATCGTCCTGAATAATAACTTCTTTAATTGGATAAGTCTGCGTTAAAATTGAATCAAGTTGTTCTCTCAAATGGCTTGCTCCATTATACGTACACATCACAACCGACACATCAATTATTTTCATTTATTTTGAAAATTAAATATCCTCATAAGCTAATTTTGCGCCCTGATTAGCCCTTTTCTAAAGTAAGGAGGTCTTATATTCTCGTCATGTACATAAATCATAAACCCATCCGAAAATTCAGACTTATAGCCAATTTGGTCGAAAAAAAACTTCAAATATTCCTCATCCTCATTTTTATGATAAGTGCAGCAAGCCACTTTAATGTCTATATCCTTATTAAGTAAATTCATGTTTGCTTCTAAAACCAAACTTTCACTTCCTTCTATATCTAATTTAAGAAATAAACTCTTTGCTTTTTCGTTTACCAGTGCTGTTTCAAGTGTAATCTCATTTTCAGAATCTACGCCTGAAACCATCTTATTAATAATTACTACCTTATTTTTATATGGCTCAAACGTTGCTTCTAACGGTTTAGCCCACATCTTTTCTGATTCAAAAATGTATACTTTTGCAGCTAAATTTATCACCTCTAATGCAAATAATGCTTCCGCAGCACCTATGTCTAGAACAATATCACCTTTATTTACACAAAAGCTTTCAGTTTGATATTGATGGGGAGATTTTTCAAGAAAATTTCCACCTAAGATACTTTGTTCTTCTATTAGACTAATATAGTTTTCTTTTACCTGACTTAAACTCCAACTTTCTGGAAAATATAATCTATCCCCATTATGAATCACAAAGGGCATTCTTTTATTATCATCAAAGCCTACAATCACATCTTCTAGTTTTCTTATTTGTCTATATGGAAACAAAGAAATACAACCTATATCTTTCAAAAAAATCAATTCATTTTTATATTTATCGTTGGAATTAGTTTCATAATAGTTCAAAATCTTAAAATATAACAATTCCTGTTGCGTTATTTTTAATTTTTGCTTAGTAAGCAATAGCTCTTCTTGGGTTATACTTATTTCTTTTTTTAAATTATATCTAAAAGCATTGATTAAATTCATAAGAATATTAATCTGTTTCAACCACTTAAATATTGAACCCATATTCAACTTATTTAGCATAAAAGAAAAAACACTCTACCTGAAGCAGCTCGCCCGTCTCGTAGTTTCGGTGTCCACCTTCTATGAGTTTAAGTTTAAAACCATGACTTCTCAGTAAGTCTACCATCTCCTGCATCAGGGTTTCGCCTTCGTACAGCGGCACGATTGACAATTCCATCTGGAAGCCGTTAATTTTGGAGAGCGAAGCCACACTCCCCTCAAATACTTGCCTTTCAAATCCTTGCGTATCTATTTTAACAAAGATATTTTGGCCTGGGAGATAATATTGTTCAATCACATCATCTAACCGACGAACCGTTACCGTTTGTGTCCCTACATAAATAGAGTCAGGGGCGCTTTCAACGTGCACGGGCAGAATGTCCAGAATTGAGCTGCTATATGAGTTTTTAGCAAGATTGATTTCGGCCGTCCCGTTGAAATTACCAAGCGCAAATTCCGCTGCTTTCCATCTAAAGTCTCCTTCCGCTTTTTTTTTGAGTTGCTCAAACTCCCGAGGCAAAGGTTCAAAGGAAACGATTTCTCCCTGATACCCCATTTCCCTCATCTTCTGGGCATACTGACCTACATTGGCACCAATATCAAAAATCAGGTTTATATCGTACTGTTTCAGTAAATCTAGCCGCTGCCTTACCAACGGGTCGGTGGGTAAGTGTAAAATATCATACCCGTATTTTTGGGCTATTTTTTTTAGAAATGTTTTCATCATTAGCGGCTAAAGGCCATTTTACGTTTCAAAAAACGGAACAATCTCAAACAAAATACTCCTATCTGAATCAATCCTATCTTTTGAAAATAGGTAAAAACAAGATATTCACGGCCTCCCGACCACTGATTTGTCTGCTCTTCCAACTGCGCCAAACGGTCATAATCAGCCAAAAATAAAGGATACTTCTGCTTTAGAACCATCAGCTGCTCTTGTTTAGGCAAACCATTCGTCGCAGGGTTGCAACTTATCCCATCCATGTTAAAATAGGACACTACGCCTTGGTAATGCGTATAATTACAACTTTTTTCCAGCAAAGCCTCCACAAAAAAGAGCCAATCAGACGCGATACGCAGGGTCTCGTTGTAATAGCCTATGCTTTCAAACAAAGCTCGTCGAATAAACGTAGACTGATGAGGCAAACTGCCCTGAAAAAGTATTTTGGCACTCAATACATCGGGCGATTCAACGTGCCACTGTATGCTATTTCGTTGATTATCATAATAATACACATCACCCGCGATAATATCAGCCGTAGGATTTTCAGAAAAGACATCGGCTAACACGGTATGATTAACCAACCAATCACCCGAGTTTAGGAATAAGCAATAGTTCCCCTTGGCGACCTTGATGCCTTTGTTCATGGCGTGGTATATACCCTGATCAGGCTCAGAAACCCAATAAGTGAGGTGTTTTGAATATTCCTCAATCACTCTGGGGCTGCTATCCGTTGACCCACCATCTATGATAATAAACTCAAAGGATGAAAAGGTCTGGCTAACAACACTTTCAATGGTTTTTAGTAGCCCTTCACTGTTATTCAAGTTGATGGTAATGACCGAAAGCTGCGTCATTGAGGCGAATACTTAATGAGGCGTTTGATTAATCGCTTGATTTTCTTAAAATTACTAACCACTTCTGCCCTGCCAAAAAGCATATCTTGAATAAACACATCCGCTTCATAGTTTCTTTCAATTTGTTCGGGGTGCGTCAAAGGGAAGTCTAACTCATAAGTAGGCATATTGGCAAAATAGCTGTCGGGATTATTAAAATGAGTCCCATCGGGCCCATGTCCGATATTTGAGATTAAGTTAACTTTTGGAATCACCGCCAATTGCCTTCTCATCATACTTTGAAAATGGAATTGAAAATCCCATGTATCAATGGGTCTCTCTTTAAAAAAATAGTCGTACTGATTTCTCCACCAAAGTTGGTATTCCTTTTCTTCAAACAAATTCTGAAGAAAAGCTTTCTTATCCAATTTCTCCCACTTATTGATATATAACTCGTAGTCTTTCCAACTTCTTGCCCAAGTAGCCCATCCCCAACTTGAGGGAAAAAGTGAGAAATAATAATCATTCTCAATGCCCATAGGTTGTTGTAATTGAAAATTATTTCCCGAAATGGCTGATATAGCATTATTGTCACGATACTTTTCAAGTAATTCAGCACAAAAGGGGAAAAAGGAAGCATTAGGCAAGCAATCATCCTCCAAAATAATCCCTTCGGGTACGTGTTCAAAAAACCAAGTAATGGCTTCTGATACATTTCGGCCACATCCTACATTCGAATCTCTAAAGTAAGTTTTCACATCGCAATCCCAGTCAATTCCTTCAAGTACTAATTCTCGGGTTATCTGGCATTTTTCGACCTCTCCTTCCTTATCCTTTCTTGGGCCATCGGCAGCAATAAAAAAACAGGAAGGTTTTTGGTTCTTAATAACCTCAAAGACTCTTTGGGTGGCTTCTGGCCGATTGAAAATTAGAAATAATATTGGAGCAGAAAAATGCACTTCCATCAGATAGAATCAATTCTTCCTAAAACTTTATTGACGTTGATAAAATAGCGTATTATATGTCTTAGCTATAAATATGTAACCTAGATTTGATAAATACTGATGAATTTCAAGCTTATCAATTTCAAGAATTGAACTGACAAAAGTTTCAACTAATAAGTATTCTGGCTTATATCTTAACCAATCGTTAGACTGTAAAACCGGCAATTCTAATCCTTCAATATCAATCGACATAAAATCTATAGTATTATTATGCGGCAGATATTCGCTCAAAATTTCATCAAGTCTTTTTGTCTGTAAAGTTTCCTGTCGAATAAGTATAGCTCCATGCTTATCAATATGCTCATTTGCAACTTTTTCTGAAAGAGTATTAAAAGCAGGATCGCTAAATATATAGTATTGCAGCTTTTTTTGTGTAATGTAAAGTGGTGTTTCTATATTAATATCTCTTGGTCTCAATTGGTTAAATACAGACATACTCCCAGGCATTGCATCAATATTAATACCGTTCCATCCGTTTAAATAAAAACGATAGGTATTTGAGAATCTTAAAGGGTGATGAGCCCCAATATCAACGTAAAATCCATTCGTTTTATATTTAATAAACCTGCTTAGCACTAAGTCTTCCCCTTCCTGTGAATATGACTTATTTTGATATTTACAGGAATCTGACATCTTTAATTCTTCCCCAATAAAATCTTTTATTGAAGAAGGCAGACATCTTACAATGCCCCTTTTTATCCGACTTTTCCAACTCTCCATTCTCCTGATAATAAAAGCTTTGTATCACTTATTCGTCCTATTCTCCCTGTTTTATAAAAGTCACCCATCTCTACATCAAAGATATACAGTGGGTCTTTTGGCCAGTCTGATTCTATTCCGTTTTCTACAATCCTTCCATGAACTTTTACACGCATAGGAGCAATATGAAAGTTTTTTATTGTGCACTTCACGGTAGTAAATCCTATTGGCAAATTATCAAATCCTATGTTTTGGTAACCGCTATACAAAACACATAATGTATCGTTATAACTATCATGGAGAGAAAAGCCGATATCAATATTCTTGCAACTGGGTTTATTTACTAAAATTGTAATTAAAAGGGTAATATCCTCACCAGTAATAACTGACTTTATCTCATTTCCTTCATTATCCTCAATCTTAAAACCAGCAAAAACAACATTTCCAGTTCCACTTCTATTATCAGAATGAATAATAGGAGTAACTATACCTTTCTCTTCTTTTAAGTATGTATCGATAGTATCTTCTATTTTGCCCTGAAAAACAACACATCCATCCGTAACCATGAGACCCTTCGTGCACAAATTTTTCACCGCTCCCATATTATGACTCACAAACAGCACCGTCCGTCCATCATTGCGGCTTACATCCTGCATTTTACCGATTGCTTTTTTCTGAAATTCGGCATCGCCTACGGCTAGTACTTCATCAACAATCAGGATTTCGGGCTCTAGGTGGGCGGCTACTGCAAAGCCCAAACGCACTGTCATCCCGCTTGAATAGCGTTTTACGGGCGTATCAATGTAGCGCTCACAGCCCGAGAAATCAATAATTTCGTCAAGTTTAGCCCGAATTTCACGCCTCGTCATACCCAAAATAGCGCCGTTGAGGTAGATATTTTCGCGTCCAGTTAATTCGGGATGAAAACCCGTACCTACTTCTAACAAACTACCTATACGACCATCGTACAAGATACGCCCCGTAGTGGGACCAGTTACTTTTGAGAGTATTTTCAAAAGTGTTGATTTCCCAGCCCCGTTTTTTCCGATAATGCCCAAAATTTCTCCTGGCATTACTTCAAAGTTAATATCTTTCAGTGCCCAAACGTACTCACTGCTGCCTTTTGAAGCTCGGTCATTGCTTTCGCCAACGGTCAAGAAGGGGTCTTCTTTGCCTCTTACTTTGTGCCACCAGCGTTTCAGGTCGTTGCTGAGCGTACCCGTCCCGATGGTACCTAGGCGATATTGCTTAGAGAGATTTTCTACTTTAATAATGGGTTTCATTTTCCAGCAATTCAGCCAATAGTCGTTTTTACCAATAAATTATTCTCAAAAGGTTTTTTTGCTCATTTGAGCACATTTTCATTTGAAACCGCAATCAATACTTTTCAAAGAAATTTTTGGTGCCATTTACTAATTTATATCGGCATTCTGGGCATCTACTTCGTATTGACTCCGAGGGCATGATTATCAAATCAAAACCAAGAAGAGTGTTTAGTGTAACATCTTTATACTTCGGTTTATTTTTACTAATAGTATGCCCTAGGCCTTTTTGGAAGGTGAATTTATCGGGATATATCCCTTTTTTTCGAGTACTTAATTTTCCGTATTCATATAAATACCTGATAAAAGGCCCTTCTCCATATTCTACAAATATTCTACTGTATTTTTCAAGGTTTACTATAGTAAAATTATCATATATATATTTACTGTAAAAGGCATTATAAGCAAGCCGATTTCTTATGAATAAATTATCAGAGGTTACATAAAAAGTAAAAACAGCTATCACATAACATAGGCTGTAGATAATATCGGTCGATTTCTCAAACACTTTAAGTATAATTTCTCCACAGAATGCAACAAAACAAATCGTAAATAACATTATAAGAGAGATACACCTAAAACTTGACAGTGACCAAGGATGTTTACCTAAAACAGAAAGTATAATAAATAAAACATTACTAAAAACTGTTACAAATACAAGGGATTGATACTTTTCAAGCAATGGGTATTTATGCCTTTGATAAAATAATACTATCAATAGTATTATGAATAAAAGTGCTAAAATATTTTGGGGCTCAATCAAAATGCTTATATCGTTACTGAGATAGGGAAGATAATACAACTCAAGCAGGTCATTATTTTGGAATATCAACGCAAAAAAATAAACATACGCCAGTGTTAAAAGAAGGGGAAGGGAATACAGTAGTATTGATAATCCCTTTTGAGCTAATGTTAACTTAGACTTAGTTATGAGATACAATATATAGAGCGAAACAATATATAAAATCAAAATTTCGGAATATCTGGATGTCATAAAAAATGCAAACACACAACTCCACATTAACAATTTTCGATAAGTTATCCCAGTATTTAGCTTTTCTAAAGCAATGATACCCATCGCCGTACCCAAACATTCCATGCTATATGCTCTCAATTCAAACCCCATATAAAGTAACTTAGGGGATAAAATAGCAACTAAGCCCATCAATATTGCCACTTTACTATTTTTTGTCCATAAAAATGATAAATAAATAAATGATACGACTACTCCTATAAAAAAGAGAAAAGGCAACATTCTCAACCAAACATGATGATTTGATATAAATGTCCAATAGTGCAATAAGATCCCGAATCCTCCAGGATCTAAGTTATAATATTTGTTATTTTCAATAACATCCAAAACTCCTTTTTCGGCCGTAAAAGGTTCTGAGTCATGGTTCAAACCTTTGGCAATCCAAAACTGTCCGGCTTCATCGTACCATAGATACGGCGTAAACAAATTTTTTGAAATTGCCAGAAAGAATACAATATAAACACCTACAAAAAAGGGAATATAATATTTTGTATTCAGTAAAGGCATATCAATTTGCTCTATTTATTCAATAGTACAGTCATTTGCTTTTATAATAAAATCCTTCTTTTATTGTCCCTCCTATTAAATGCAATTCTTGGTTTTCTTTATATGTACAAGGTAAATTATAATCATAACATTGATCAGAAAAAATGGGATAATAACATTTTATTTTTTTATCAATTAAAAAGTAAGAAAAACTAGAGTTTGGTTGTTTATCAATTGGATAAGGCAATAAATATCTTTCAGAAAGATGTTTTGTAAAATGCCAAGGGTGAAACCAGTTATCTTTTAAAAAAGTAGAAAATATCAGAATCCCAGCGCCGTAAAAAAGATATTTACAAATATTACTCTCTATATTGATAAAATTCATTGCTAACAAAATAGTACAACAAACAAAAGACATGCCATACCAAAGATTAGGTGCATTAAAAAACATAAATAATACACCTGAAAGCGATGTTATTATACCTACTAGTAGAGTTTGAGATTTGTATATTTTTTTGGTCAATATCTTTAATAAAACTATACCTGATAATATCAACGCTCCTGACAATATTAGTATATCAGCTATATTTTGGCTTTTGACCCAAGGTATAATCCAATTACTCTCTCCACCCTGAGTAAAAATTTTTATCATTCTTTTAATCTCTACAACATTTTCGTAGGGGATTTTCCATTCAAAAGAAAATAAATCTATATAATTAATTGGATAAATTACCCAACCCGTTAGTATGACATTTTTATAAAGCCAAGGAAGCAAAATTAAGCAACAAATAACCAAACAATCAATGTACTTCCTTCTATTCTTTAAGTTTAACTTATTAAGAGACAAATAAGCCGCTAGCAAAAGTACGGGAAGTGCTGAAATTTTTATTGTGACAGAATATACCGATAAAATTATGATTGGAAAAATAAGGTCATTTTTTTTATCAACTTCTGTTAAAGATATAAATATTGTTGTAATTAAAATGAAAACAGCAATATTATTTGTTGTAGTAGAAATATGGGGATAATAATGATATATAGTACTGTATAGGATTAAAAGAAATGCTCCTGCCAAAAAGTATCTTTTAAATTTCACTTGTATTGCTAAGTGACAAAAAATAAAAAAAGCAAAAAAGAATGTAAGCGTAAAATTGACTGAATAAATGGGTTGCTTAAAAAATCCCTGAAATGACGATGCAGCAAACCATGTAAATATATTAAAGTTATAACCAAAAGTATAATTAAGATTCCCTAATCCCTTCACCGTTGGATATTCGGATATCCATTTTATAGATTGAATATGATATAAGCCTGCATCATAATGTAAAGATGGAGAATACAGCGATTTAAAAAATACAATAATAACAAATATTACCGCCAGAGAAAACCACACATAATACTGTCTCATCATTAGTATCAGTGTTGTATATATACATTTACTATACTGCCTCATCCACCCTAAATTAAACACTAAAATACCACTTGATATAGCCAAGAGTAGAACAGATATTTGTTCATTTATTGGGTAAAAGATTGACACTAATGTTAAAATAGCATTACAAGCGGCAAACCCGACTAAAAAATCAAGGTAAAATGAAGTAGTCCAGCTCGTAATTCTTTTTATTATTGCTCCCCAAACGAAAGAATTGAATGTTATAAAAGCAAAAGAAAGTAGTTGAGCAATCATTTATCTGTACCCCAAAACATTAGCAATTAAACCGTATCCATAAAATTTTTCTCGGTATAATTAAATACCACCAGCCCCAACAAAAATACCACAATCGTGAATCCAGCAGAGTAACCCAAAAGCTCCCAAGAGAAAGTTCCAGTTGAAAAAAAACCGTACTTGAAAGTTTCAATGATGCCAGTCATTGGATTGGCCAACATCAGGGGTCGGTACTTGTCGGGTACGGCCGAAAGCGGCAATATCACGGGGGTAGCGTACATCAATAATTGCACCCCAAAATCCACTAAATACTGTAAATCCCGGTACTTGGTAGTCATAGCCGATACCAGCATCCCCAACCCAAGCCCCATCAGCCCCATCAATACAATAAGCACGGGCAAAAGCAGCAAAGATGTATTAGGCAACAAATCCGCTCCCGTCACTACAAAATAAAGGTACAACAATAAAAACAACACCAGTCCAATCCCAAACTGAATCAGGTTGCTAATGATAATGGACAAAGGCGTAACCGCCCGAGGAAAATACACCTTGCCAAACAGAGATGCATTGGCCGTGAAGGTGTTGGAAGTTGTACGTAGGCAGTTAGCAAAGTAATTCCAGCAGGTAATGCCCGCTAAATAAAACAGAATAGGCGGAATACCATCGGTGGAGAGGCTGGCCATGCCAGCAAAAACAAGGGCTAAAATGGCGGTTTGAAATATGGGCTGAATAAAAAACCAGACGGGCCCTAAGACGGTCTGTTTGTATTTGGCCACGAAATCTCGCTTTACAAACAGCAACAACAAATCACGGTAGCGCCAGATTTCCTTCAAACGAAGGTCAAACAAAGCATCTTTCGGAACGATCGCGCTGGCGTATTTTTTTGTATCGGCAACTTGCATTTTTTCTTGGTTCATTGCTACTCCTCCCCCAATCAAACTTTTTCTAAGGTTCTTTTGGCAAATGGATGATAGTCACCCGTTAAGCCAGCAATGGGGGCTGTTCTGATATTATGCGCAATTTCAATAGATGGGTAAGCTTCCGACAAGCCAAACCCGTTTCCGTCTAAAATATGTTGGTAGCTTTGCGTATGCAGGTCGGTGAAACCATCGCTGAATTCAATTTCTTCACCTTCCATTTGTAGGGAGCGGTAGGTTCTTTTGTTGCGCAATTTTGCTTCTTCGGGCAAGGTGTTGAAGTCGGTACTTAAAAACCAGCGTACGCGCGCGCGCTTCAAGTCTAAATAACCCGCCGCCGAATTTGCTTCGTGCAAATGCACGATATTTCGCTTTACAGGGCCAAAAATCCACGTCAGGGCATCAAAAAAATGAATGCCGATATTGGTGGCAATACCACCTGATTTACTCACATCTCCCTTCCAACTGATATTGTACCACTTGCCTCTTGAGGTAATGTAAGACAGGTCAACATCATAAATTTTATCCGCTGGCCCTTCTTCTATCTTTCTTTTAAGGGCAACAAGACTCGGGTGTAGTCTGAGTTGCAGGATGTTATAAACTCTTTTCCCCGTTTCGCTCTCAATTTCGCTCAATGCATCAATGTTCCAGGGATTGAGCACGAGCGGTTTTTCACAAATTACATGAGCATGGCTCCGCAACCCGAAACGGATGTGCGCATCGTGGAGGTAATTGGGACTACAAATACTCACGTAATCGACCTGATTTCCCTCGCGACGTAGCTTATCGACGTGCCGGTCAAAGCGCTCAAATTCAGTAAAAAAATTAGCTTCTGGAAAGTAACTGTCCATCACGCCCACCGAATCTGACTTGTCAAATGCCGTCAGTAGCACATTTTCGGTATCGCGGATGGCTTTCATGTGGCGGGGAGCGATAAAGCCTGCCGCACCGATAATTGCAAATGTTTTCATGAAGTAGGGTATAGAAATTAACGAATAGCGGATACACTATTTTCTTGAAGGCTGTACACTGTCCCGCTCTCAGGACACGTTGCAAAGCCGTGATTATCAAAATTCAAACGATGACCGTATTCACTTATCCACCCTACCTGACGGGCGGGATTTCCGATCACCAGCGCGTAAGGCGGAATATTTTTGGTCACTACGGCACCAGCTCCGATAAATGCATATTCTCCGATGTCGTGGCCGCATACAATCGTGGCATTGGCACCGATACTGGCCCCTTTTCCTACGTGCGTTTTTTCGTACTGCCCACGGCGGTTGATGGCGCTTCGGGGATTGGATACGTTGGTAAATACCATCGAAGGCCCCAAAAAAACGTCGTCGGCGCAAGTAACACCCGTATAAATCGAGACGTTGTTTTGAACTTTCACATTATTGCCCAAAATAACCCCCGGCGAAATCACCACGTTTTGACCAATGTTACAGTTTTGTCCTATTTTACAATCAGGCATAATGTGACAAAAATGCCATATTTTGGTTCCTCCGCTTATTTCGCAACCTTCGTCAACAACGGCCGTGGGGTGTATAAAAATGGGTTCCATGCTTAAAATCTCAGGAAAAATAAGTGGTAATGGCTTCCGAAATATAAGCAGTTTGCGCCTCGGTCATTTCAGTATGCATCGGTAAAGAAATGACCTGTTTACACAACTCCTGTGTTACGGACAAGTCACCCACCACTCTTCCTAAGTGTTGGTATGCTTTCTGTTGATTGAGTGGCACGGGGTAATAAATCATGCTCGGAATTTTTCTTTGTCGCAGGTATTCCTGCAACCCCTCCCGGTGTTGCGCGGGCACTTTCAAGGTATATTGATGAAAGACGTGAGTCGAAAAATCGGCTCGAAACGGGATTTCAACCGCCGCTACTTCCGCCAATGCAGCATCGTACAGATTGGCTGCTTTTTGGCGCGCGTGGGTATATTCATCCAAATAGGGTAGTTTTTCAATCAAAATAGCCGCTTGCAGAGAGTCCAACCTTGAATTGATGCCAATCATTTCATGGATGTATTTTTTCTCTTGCCCATGATTAGCAATCATTTTTGCCTTGCGTGCCAACTCCGCACTTTGCGTATATACAGCACCGCCATCGCCGTAGCAACCAAGGTTTTTGGAAGGAAAAAATGAGGTTGTACCCATATCTCCGAGCGTTCCTGCCTTCTTTTCGGTGCCGTCCGCAAACCGATACGTGGCTCCGATGGCCTGTGCCGCATCTTCAACAACTGCTATTTGATGCGCCTCACATACTTCCAGTATTCCTTCCATATCAGCGCATTGGCCAAATAGATGTACCGGCACCACCAGCTTGGTTTTGGGCGTAATCGCGGCTTCTACAAGCTGCCGATTGAGGTTGAATGTCAACGGGTCTACGTCCACCATCACGGGGGTGAGTCCAAGCAATCCGATGGCCTCGGCCGTGGCAACGTAGGTAAACGCTGGCACAATCACTTCATCCCCTCGTTTAAGTTCGAGCGCCATCATCGCTATTTGCAAGGCATCTGTACCGTTGCCACACGAAACTACATGATTAGCGCCAAGGTAATCGGCCAATTGAGCCTCAAAATGTGCGACCTGCGGGCCTTTGATAAACGTGGCGTTATCTAAGCAGTTCTGAATGGCCGCATCAATAGAAGGCTTTATTTTTGCATACTGCCCCTTCAAATCAACCATCTGAATGACCTCCGTTGCCGTCTTATTTGGTGCTTCTACCCCTGTCATCTTCTTCCTGTCCGTTATTTACTGCGGGCCTTGTTAATCACAATGTTTTTCAAAATTTTCCACAGATAGTTTACATCCGTTTTAAAAGGGGCCTTTGTGTAGGCCTCCAAATAGGTCAGTTCTGACTGTACAATTTCTTCAAATGTTTCGGGTAAATCTGCATAATAAGGTGGCAGCAATCCTGGAGTATGTTTTTTGCGCAGGGCCTGTAATTGCTCGGGATATAAGCCAAAATAATGCTCACTGATGGGCCGGACGCCAATCAATTTAATGTCGCCCCGAAGTAGGTTATACAACATCGGCAGTTCATCAATCCAGTATTTCCGAATCAGACGTCCTCCCGTACTTACCCGAAAATCATTTTTAAACTTCCCACCAGCATCCAATCCTTGCGTACTATGCAGGTATTCCTGCACGTATTCAGCGTAAGGGTGCATGGAGCGAAATTTATAAACGGTCATTTTTTTACCCCCTTTTCCTATTCTATTCATTCTGAACACAACGCCTTCACTCGCCGCTGGATTGGTCAAACTTGGATTACCATGGCGATTAACCTTAGCAATGATTAATGTTTCCTTACAATCATCTACCACATCTACGATTTTAAAGCCATTATAGATTAATCGCCCCATTATTTCTGCCTTTGACATATCAACGGCGATTTGGAGCTTCCGGTAAAGGGTATGAAATCCAGTCAGTTTGGGTAAAACTCTTCTGAACAAAAAATGTACTGGATAATAGAGGCGGATCAAGAAGGGGGAGATGTCCTTCTGAATTTCACATTTAATGTTTTCAGCCGTAACAATTTTGAGGGCAAAATACCCATTAGCGCCAAGCGAACTTCTTACTTTTTCTAAAACAACATTAGGATTATGCTTTTTGAGCATCAATTCATCCAAATACAAGTTTGGACCCTTTAGCGAAAAATTACGCATCAGAACGACGTCTGCATCAACTTGACTCCAAGAACTATAGGAGCCAAAATTCAGCAAATAAGCGGGTATGGCCTGGTTTACAGCGTCTTTACACGCTGAACTTGGCACGGGCATCTCCAAAATATCTTTTGATATTCCAGAGATTGGAACATTTGTTCCAATGAAGTTAAGTTGCCGATGAGTCATCGGTATGAGCGGTTGAAACCGGCGTTAGGTAAAGTGTTAAAATTGGGTAAAGTGTTGGTATACTAAAACTTATTAAGCGCACTCAGCAACGAAATCAGAAGGCTATTCTCTCCTCTAAAACAAAAAACAGCTATTGGATGACGGGGATATTATCTTTTAGCCAATAATTTATCAAACCAGCCTTTTGAGCTTTTATCCTCTCCGTAATAGCCGCCATATTGGGTACCGTAGCCGTAGCCATAGCCATAATCTGCCGACTTTTTGATGTTGACAGCGTTAAAAATCAAGTTAAATGACTTGAACGTTTTCTTGCGGTCCAACTCCTTAATGGTTGATAAAAACATTTTGGGGGTCTTATTGTGCCGAATCAGGTAAAACGTTGCTTCTGCATAAGGAGCCAAAAGGGTAGCATCAGTCACCAAGCCGATGGGCGGAGTATCCATGATAATATAATCAAACGAGTATTTAAGTTCATCAATCAACTCCTTGATACGGCCGTTGGCAATCAACTCAGAAGGATTGGGAGGCATGGGGCCGCTCGGCGCCAAATAAACATTGTTGATGGAGGTACTTACAACGATGTCCTCGGCTTTTGCTTTTCCAATCAAATAATTGGAAATCCCTTTTTTGTTTGCAACGCCTAAATACGAGTGGATAGTGGGTTTGCGCAGGTCTAACCCCAAAATAACCACTCTTTTATCAAGCAGCGCCAGCGACGCCGCGATGTTGGTCGCCACAAAAGTTTTCCCCTCTCCACCCGTAGACGACGTAAAAAGAATCACGTTGGCAATGCCCTCGTGTACATCATTAGAGAGGATGTATTTCATGTTGGAACGAATCATCCGAATCTGTTCACTGATAAAACTACGGCTACCAGTATCGATGATTTCACCTTTATTTTCCTTGGGCTTGATGGCAATTTCGCCAAATACTTTCAAACCCGTTTTTCGCTCTATTTCTTTCTTAGACTGAACCGTATTCGTCAATAATTCTTTAGTGGCAATAATGGTAGCGGGAATGACCAACGCCAGCAAGATAGCCATCATATAAATATTCTTACTGTTTGGTTGGACTTGTCCCGTGAGGAAGGGCGCTTCAATCACCCTGCTATCCGTGACTGTCGACGCGTACGACAACGCCGTTTCTTCTCTTTTTTGTAACAACAATAAGTACAGATTCTCTTTTATTCCCGCCTGCCTTTTGATGCCCACATATTCTCTTTCTTTGCGTGGAATGGTGGAAATGGAGCCCGAAAGACGGCTATTGAGCGCCTCCAAACTTCTCCGGCTTACCTGTATGTTTGCCTTTTGGTTGTTTAGGTTTTCACGGATAGCCTGTTTAACATTTTTCATTTGGTTGTTTATCGTCTCCAAATAAGGGTTGCCAGGCTGAACGGTTTGGGCGAGTTTGCTTCGCTCGGCTTCCAACTGCACAAATTGGTCAATATAAGAATTCAGCACGGGGTCATTTACCATCATGGTGGCGGGGGCGATGTTTCCTACTTGCGTGCTGTTGAGGTACCGGTCGACCTCATTGAGTACATTCTCGCGAATATCCAATTCGTTGATTTTGGCGTCATTTTCCTCTACTTTCCCCAAAAAGAGGCTCGCTTCTGAGCTTAGGTCCGTAATCCCTTGGCTACGGCGATACTGTTCCACATTTTGCTCCACATCTCCGAGTTCGGAGGTTACCAATTTGAGGCGCTCTTCAATGAAACGTAGCGTATTGGTTGCCTCCCGGTTTTTGTCTTCGAGGGTCCCGAAAGCGTATTCTTCCAACAGTTTGTTAAGAATATCTTTTCCTTTGTCAGGTACCGTGGTTTGCAATCCAATCGAAATAATTGTTGAGTAATATTCTTTGAGAGGCGCTATCTGAAGGCTTCCCGCCAAGCCGCCAATCAGACCGTCTCTGGATTGAAAAAGCACTTTGATGGGCGTACTATCCACGATTGTCACGCTATCTCGCTTAAATACCCGGAAGGTTCCGTGCTGGGTTTTAACCAATTGGCTATAATCAAACGTTCCCAAAATATTTTGGTCTGCGGTTACTATCTGATACTTATTATCATCAAACGGCTTAATGTATAGCGGGTTTCCGTAGGCATAGTCCGTCAAATCCTTCGTATTTACTTTGATGGGGCTCTTGGTATGTAGCTCCTCATCACGGGCCGAGCCTTCTTTCCAGTACGAAACCGTTAGGTTGAGGGCATCAATTACTTTGCCCATCAGAGGTCTTGATTTTAGCACTTCGATTTCGTTATCAATTACCTTGGGGTCATTGAGCGAAAAATCGTCTTTGATATCTTTACCGAAGCCTTTTGAGCGATCATCTTTGATCAACAATGACGCTTTTACTGCATACACTGGCGTAAATTTTCGGAGGTATTGGTAAGCCCAACCCATTCCTATAGCCACGGTCAGTACAAACCAGTACCAATAACGCAGGTATTTGAATATGACACCAAGAATATCCAGGTCTTCATCCTGCTCTTCGTTAAAAGTATTGTCATTGTTCATAGTAAGCGGCCTTTAAAGAGGAAAAATCGTATCAAATGTGATGGTTTTATTATAAAAAAAGAGTAAATCGGTTTTGTCTCAACGCGTGAAAAGACTGAACAAAATAACGACCGTTGAGACCAAGCTTAGGTAAATGGGCGCTCGTTGAAGAAACAAGCTTGGAGGTGGCGCCTGCGGCTGCGGAGGCAACGGAATAAACTTATCTTTTGTGGGTTCAACGTAAATCAAATCACCATTTTGGACATAAAAATAGGGCGACGTAAACACCGTTCGGTTGCGAAGATTCACTTTACCGATTTCGCGTTTCCCGTCTTTGTACCGAATCACCGTCACACTGTCGCGCTTACCAAACATGGTCAAATCGCCCGCCAAAGCGATGGCTTCCAGAATAGTTGTTCGTTCATCCAGTAGATTGTACGTACCTACGGCACCTACCTCACCCAAAATGGAGAATTTATGGTTCATAAAGCGCACATTGACCACTGGATCTTTGATACTTTTCTCTAGTTCCTGCCGAATTTTATCTTCTGCTTTTTGCAGGGTCAAACCGCCGAGCATTATTTTCCCAATTAAAGGAATCACTACCGCCCCTGATGAATCTACGGGATAGCCCAAGGGCTGGGAGCCTCCCCCCACGTTTCCTGAAAATACCGATACGGGTAGAGTATTGATATTGGTAAAGTTGAGTATTTCATTCGACTCTTTATTGAGACTGCTGACAATGACGGCTAAAATATCATCCTTCTGAATTTTGGCAACCTGCGGCAGGTTCGTCTCTAAATAAGCTGGGAAAGAGGCATTTTCGGTCTGAAAATATTCCAAACTGGGCGGCGTAATTTTCTGAACCGTTGTACAGGATGACAGTTGAAAAATCGCAGCAATGCTTAAAAGTAAAAGGAGAAGTTTAGTCTGAATATTACTCATAATAAATTTACTGTTATGGATGGTTTTACTGTATACCAATAAGGTTATCAAATATATAGTAAAAACAAAGTACTGATTTTAAATTAAAGATTTTTTTACGGCTTCGCCCTTTCAATCCCATTTTTGCTTGTAGGATCTAGGTTTTACAGAATGTAATACACGCACCGTTAAGGATAAAAATCGTGTATCAATAATGTATGTAACTACCAATTACATCACTTCCTCGTGATGGGAAATGCAGCTATGCAGTTGCCTGAATTTTCTTGATTTTATTCTTACTCTTATCGATGGCAATACAGATACCCAATGAGTCTATTTTGGCAATGATGTTTCGACCTTGGGTTGAAACCACCTCTGCTTCATGATCAATAAACGCCCCAGAATCTATCCTGATTCTATCCGCCACCGAAAGGCTCACGACCTCAATGCTTCCGTGGTCAAAATCATTGAGCATATCTTTAATTATATCAATCTCGGCTTGTTTGACAATGGCTGGTTTTTTCAACCAAAACAAATACCTGACCACCCCCGAAACGTCGAAAACCAAGCTTCGCTCTTCTTCCCTCAAATTCACAAAACAGTAGGATTTAAACAGCGGCTCCTCTACAATCTTTATCCGGTCAGACCATTGTTTTTGTCTCTTCATGAGTGGGCAATAGACGTCAATCCCTTTTTTTTGCAGGGCATTGGCGACCAATTTCTCACTTCTTGACTTAGTATAAAGTACAAACCACGGCATAGGTATACGCTGGTTAGTGATTATAAAAAACAGAACAAATGATTATTCTTACGGGATAAAATGGAGAAGTGGCTGGTTGGAAAGCCACGGAAAAAGGACTCCCCTGCAGGGGATAACCTATTTTTTTTCTAAAAGGAAAGGTTAAAATATCCGAAATCATAACGAATACTAACCTAAAAGGTAAAAGTATATTTTTTTTCATTAAGTAGGGTACCGGCTATGCCGGAGATATTTAGTATACCAAAACAACAATTTTATCGTACTTATAATTACTTCATTTTTCCCCAGAAACAATCAAGTAATTTACTAATAATCAGATAAAACTGTAAAAATAACATGCTGGTTAAACATACATATTGGTAACCGATAGCCTAAAAATGAGGATTTTAATGAAAACAAACAAAAAAACTTATCCAACGGTAGGTGGATTTTACTTGCAAGTCTAGATAATGTTGCTGATTCAAACGAATATCCCAAGCAGATAAGAAACATATTTATATGTCGCCCAATTAAACCCGAAAGTCAAAACGAAATAAATATCCAATACAGACAATTTGTCTATTTTTAAGATTTTTCGTAGAAATCTGATCAATAAATCCTAAAAATAGCCCTTTATAAGTGCCCAATTGAAAGCAATATCATTCTAAAACTACGTTGTATACCCCAAAAGCGGCAATTTAATTCCAGAGCAATATACGATTAAGAAGAAATTAATAGCCCAAAACAAACATTTACAATCTTAGATAAAACCGCAAAAAAAGGCCATAGATTTAGTGGTATATTCAATTGTTTTATCCGAATAAAATTCACCAAAATTATCTCAGCGATACTATTTTTAAAGATTCAGTCAAAATTATGGCAAAAGCCCTATTTTTTGCCTTCAACATGTTTTCTCCTGAAAACTCCAATATGGTATTTAGCCTACTATATGTATGACAAACTCAGCCCGCTACCAAAAGATGAATTATTTACGTTATCGCGCATCAATCGCATCTTCATGCTTTCCTTCAAAAATCGCTAGCGTGATATTCTTGGAAGATTTTTGATACAAAATAGCTCGATTCTCTATTGTTTTGGCTGGAATCTGCGCTGGGAAAGTCTGCGTTTTGAGGAGGG
This sequence comes from Runella rosea, assembly GCF_003325355.1. Taxonomy (GTDB): domain Bacteria; phylum Bacteroidota; class Bacteroidia; order Cytophagales; family Spirosomataceae; genus Runella; species Runella rosea. The sequence continues at coordinate 5,703,847 of NZ_CP030850.1, read as the reverse complement.
TCGTGGCATCTTCTTCCGAAACGTAGCGAGATTTGTCTTTAAAGGCCGTAATAGTCAATAGCAGTTTCTTTTTCATATTGGGGTATATTTACTTTTTGAGGGTTGGCGGCACCCGGTGTTTGGTTCCCTGCTCGTAGGCAAAAGCCAATTTGATTAAGGTAGGCTCGGCATACATTCGGCCCAGAAATTGAATTCCTGCGGGTAAATTGCCCGTCGTAAAACCCATCGGAATGGTAAAGGCGGGTTTGCCAGTGTGCGGGGCAATGATTTGGCTATTGTCTCCGTAATATTCTACCCGTTTCAATTCTTCATTATAAGTATTGATTTTGGCGGGTTTATTATTCCAAGTCGGATAAATAACGGCATCCAATTTCAACTCCTCCATTTTGTCTTCAATGGCCTTGCGAAAAGCAATCCGTCGGGGAGACGTATAGACATCTGGGCAGTTGGGATTTTGGACGACAAGATTGGCCTTGACCCGCGCTTCGGCCGACTTGGATTTGCTTCCTATTCTGACAATGTCTTCCAGTGTTTTTATGGTGTCGTTTTTGACATATTTAGCAAGATAGGCCTCCAAATCACCTCTGAAATCAAAACAGACCACATCTTTTCGGAGGTTTGAGAAATCAGATACCGTAAAGGGATCAATGATAACAGCCCCCATGGCCTTCATATCCGAAATGGCTTTTTCAAATAAAGCTTTAACCTCCGGATCGGCCATGCCAGTACTCCCGGACAAAGCAGAGGCAGTAGGAGTATTTTCACACAACTCCCGCATGATACCTATTCGTGCGCCTTTCAGCCCGTTTTTTTGGAGAAACTGCCTATAATTCTTCGGACTCTTTCCTTCTGAATACTTAGTGATGGGGTCATTAGGATCATAACCCGTCATAATTTCCAACACCCGAGTCGCATCTTCGACGCTTCGGCACATGGGCCCCACGACATCATTTCTGAAATTGAGCGGCACAATGTCAGCACGGCTTATCAATCCCAGCGTCGTTCGAAAACCTACCAGAGAACAATGCGAAGCAGGGCCGCGAATAGAGTTGCCCGTATCGGTGCCGAGGCCAATGGTGGCGAAATTGGCCGCCACGGAGGCCCCCGTCCCACCACTCGAACCAGCGGGAACGTGCTCCAGATTATACGGATTGAGCGTGGCTCCGTGGGTAGAACTGAACGAATGCCAAGGTGTGAAGGCCCATTCGGCCATGTTAGACTTAGCAATGATAATGGCACCTCCTTTTACCAATTTATCAATCACAAAAGCATCAGCATCAGGCACAAAATCTTTCAAAGCCAATGCTCCCGCTGTGGTGGCGAGTCCTTTGGTGTTGATATTGTCTTTGACAATGATCGGAATCCCGTGTAATGGCCGCAGCACTTTGGTTCGTTTGTATTCTTCGTCCAACGCTTTGGCGATTGCTATGGCCTGCGGGTTGAGGGTAGTGATGGCATTGATTTGGGAATTTAATTGCTTGATGCGTTCCAAATAGGCCGCCACCAACTGTTGGCTCGTAAATGTGCCTTTTTTGTAAGCAGCGTGAATTTGTGTGATGGTCAATTCCTCCACGTTGATGGGCGCTGCCATATTGGAATTGGGCCGAAAACCGACGATGTTCAACAGCAGAACGATGGCAATGATTAAGGATAAACTTTTTGTCATTTTAGTTTAGGTTGATGCGTGTAAATCCTTCTTATTTTATATTTCGAACTCAGACAGCATTTCGGTAAGAAAGGCACCGTCATTTCTTCAGCAACAGATTCAATTCTTTTTCTTTGACGGTCAGCAATCCTGCTTTGGGGAGTCTTTTGGTCATTTTTCGCCAATTAGGTTCTTTGGCGTAGATGGCTTGCAGCATAACGGATGCTTTTTGTACGTTGCCACCGTTGGCCAACGTGATGGCCGTCCAGTATTGCATCTCCAGATTTTTTGGGAACATTTTCATGGCTGCACCGTATTCCTGCATAGCCAAGGTCATGTTGTTGTTTTCAATGGCCAAATCACCGTTGTTCATGTGCTCATAGGCGCGATGGGTTTTTAATAGTCGCTCCATTTCGACCAACGGATCAGCGTGGTCGTCGACTCGCAAATCCACCAAATGGTTTTCATCCCAAGGTTTGCCCGTTGCTTCGCCTTTCACCACCAAAATAGCGGCCGATTGCTTGCCCCGAATATCGCCGCCCACCTTTTGGGCGGCCTTCAAGGCCTCCAACACCCGCTCAGCCAAAGGCAGTCGGGTATTGGCTTCAAACGATTTTGCCATGGCCACAGGCACCTCATTGGTCAGCATCATGTTAGATTGTACGGCGTAGTTTTTTCCTTTTAAATCGCCCGCAAAATCGACGCAATTTTTGCCCGTAAAATTGGCAACGTTTCCTTTGGCATCCACAATGCCGACTTGCCGTACTTCTTTACCTGGGTCATCAGACAGCAGAATATCCAGCGCCTGCTGGGCCGTTTTTCCCTCTTTCAGCAACGCCAAGCCTCTGATTCCAAACGATTTGTTGGTAAAAGATTGGGTCGCTACGGCTCCAACTCCCGCTTCGGCCCACGAAACCGAGGTGCCCACGCTGAACCAATGGCTTTGAACACCGACGGCGATTTCACCCGTTTTTTCGTCGCGGGCCACAATCGAAAACGTATGCGCCAAGCCATTGTCTTTCCTGAAAAACTGGGCATTGACTTGACTAAAAAAGAGTACGAAACTGATAAGGAGGTAATTTTTCATACAGTTTTCAATTAAGGATTAACCATTCCTGCTTCAGAAACCAAGGTCAACAACGCTATTTGAATGGCTTTATAGCCTTCGTCATCGTACCACCATTCATTGAGCGCATGGGCATTTCCGCCTTTTCCTCCACGCCCCAAGGTTACGGCAGGAATCCCTTTAGCAATGGGCGTGTTTGAATTGGTCGAACCCCGCCCTACCTTGGGAGAAACTCCCAAAAAAGTGACAGCAGCCATGGCACGCTGAATGAGGGGTAAGCTTTCAGGAAGCTCGCCCGAAGGACGGTCTCCGATTTTTTTGATTTCCACCGTCAAGGCAGGGCCCATGCGTTTCATGGCATTATGTTCCTGAAGGGCCTGCTGCACCGATGCTTTTAAAAGCGAGTCTACTAAGTTGAGGTTTTCGGGGATTTCGGAGCGCATATCTATCTCCATCCACGATTCAAACGCAATGGAATTGACCGATGTGCCGCCACCGATTCTGCCTACGTTGTAGCTGGTGCGGGCACCCGTTCGGGTAAACTTATCGGCCACTTTTGAAAAATAATGAATAGCCGAGCCTAAGGCATGCTGAGGGTTGGCCAAGCCAAATGCTCCCCATGAATGTCCACCAGGACCTTTGAAGGTTACGCGGTAGCGGTACGAGCCTAATCCCATTGTCCGTAAGTAATCCATACCTCCTCCATCAATGGCAATCCAAGAGTCAATGTGTGGACTTTGGTCAGTGAATAAGTATTTTACCCCTCTTAAGTCACCCAATCCTTCTTCGCCTACTGAGCCGATGAACAAAACATCAGCATCGGTTTCTATTTTGGCTTCTTCTAAGGCTCTTAACACCGACACTATCATGACCACTCCCTGCGTGTTGTCGCCAATACCTGGCGCAAAGAGCGTATCGCCTTTTACTTTAACTTTAACATCGGTTTCGAGGGGAAATACGGTATCTAAGTGAGCATCAAAAGCAACGGTACGATTGCGCTTTTTTCCTTTTCGTAACCCAATCACGTTGCCAACTTTGTCGGTCCAAACAGAATCTATTCCTGCTTCTTTGAGCATGGATGCAAAACGCTCACCCCGTTTGGTTTCCATAAACGGCGGTGCTGGAATCTCCGTCAGCATAATCAATTCTTCACGATTTCGTTTTTTTTGGGCAGATATGGATTGAAAAGCCTTTTGAATTTGCTTGTTTTTGGCCAATTGCTCGGTTTCTTTGAGATAAGCTGCCTCTACTTTACCGCTTTTCCCTGGATCATCTTCCTGGGCGTAAACAGTAGTAAAAATGAGGGTGAAGCAGGTAAAAAGTCCAAGGAGGCTCAAGGTGGGTTTTCGATTTTTCATAGTTTGTTTTTGATGATTATTATTTTGTCAATTTTACATTAGATGGGTTTAACTGTCCAGACAAAATCGCCAAGAAGCAGAGATTTAATACATTGGCTATTTCCATATCACCGACGGATCTATACTGGCAATCGTAGCCCTACCCGTGAGTGCCATCGCCAATTCAAGTTCATTTTTGAGTATTTCCAGCACCTTGGTTACTCCCTCGGCGCCGCCGCAGGCCAGCCCGAAACAGATGGGTTTGCCCACCAATACGGCATTGGCCCCCAAGGCAATGGCTTTCAGTACATCGGTTCCCCGTCTAATGCCGCCGTCCATCAATATCGGGATTCTTTTGTTTACTTTTTCGGAAATACGCGGAAGGGCTTCGATGGTAGCGGGTACGGTATCCAAATTTCGACCACCGTGGTTGGAAACGATGATTCCGTCCATACCTGCCGCCACGGCCTTTTCGGCATCGTCCGAGTTTAAAATTCCTTTGAGCAAAACGGGCATTTTAGTGAATGATTTTATCCAATCAATGTCTTTCCAGGTAAATGGCTTTTTCTCCGCCAGTCCACCATACATGTGGGGAGTATTCACCCCATCGGGTAGACCAAAAAGGGCTTTATCCTGCCGATTGCGAACGCCTGCCACGGGGGTATCTACCGTAATGCAAAGCGCACGAAACCCCAACGCTTCTGCCTGCTGAATCAATGCTTTGGTAAAATCTCGGTCGTCTCTTACGTAAATCTGAAACCAAAGTGGTTGGGTAGCCACTTTCGCGATTTCTTCCAAAGGAGTTGTGGTAAAGGAACTGACTACGTAAACAGCCTTTGCTGAACCAGCACCACGGGCGGTGGCATGCTCTCCTTCGGGGTGCATGATTTTGTGATAGGCCGTCGGAGCAATGAGAATCGGGTAAGGCAAATCCAGCCCCAAAAGAGAAGTACTGGTATCAATTTGGCTGACGTCGGTAAGTACCGTTGGATTGAGCTTTATCGCATCCAACGCCTGTCGATTCCATCGAACCGTAAATTCGTCAGCGGCGCCACTTGCTACATATTCGTAAGCCATTGTTGTCATTTTACCCACCGCCAACTTTTCAAAATCAAACAGATTGAGGATTTGTGAACTATCAATTTTATCCATTGCCAGTTGATTTTGTTGGTTCATTTCTTTTTCTCAGGTACGGCTTCCATCAGTAAAGCATAGGCTTTGTTCAAGGCTATGCCTCCTAGCTGCGAGCCTTTGTAATGCCCGAGCCGAACAACCACCAAATCGTGCGAAGGAATAATCGTAACCGACTGTCCCCCTGCACCCAACATCATGTAGGCATCTTTGGGGATCGGGAAACCACCATCACCGTTTATCCAAAACAGGCCGCCATAAATAGGTCGTCCATCAGCTACCCAAGGTTCAGCGAGAGTACTCACAAATTTTGTAAAACCCTCAGGCAAAATGCGTTCCCCGTTCCAGATACCGTCCTGCAAATATAGATTTCCTAGCCTCGCCCAATCTCGTCCTGAAGCAAATTCATAGCCTTGAGTCAAAAAATTCCCGTACGGGTCAGTTTCCATGACCATTGTCCGAACGCCAATTTTATCAAACAAAGCCCGTTGCGGAAAGGTATGATAGACTTCGCCCAGTTTTTCTATCCCCAACCGATTCAGGTAATTGGTCAGGACAGGATCAGAGTTTCGGTAGCGGCCCACGGTGTTTGGTAGCCATTGTTGAGGCAGATTGGCCGCATACTCAAACGAATTGACGGCTCCTGTGTACAAGTATAAATGGTCGGGATAACCCAACGCTGGATTGTAGTCAGGGTCTTGTGGCGCACGGCAGTACAATCCACTCGACATGTGCATGATGTCCATGATTCGGATTTTGGCTCTTTCGTCGCCTTTCCCTTGCCATTGCGGAATGGGCGCGGGTTGGTCTAATTTATAAACACCTTTCCCAATCAAAATACCCATAATGGTGGCCGACAGGCTTTTGCCCATCGACCAGCTTTCCAACGGTGTATCTTTTGTAATACCCTCTCCGTAGCGTTCTGCAATGATACGGCCTTTGTACGTGACCACGAAAGCGGCCGTTTGGGCTTCGGCAGACTCGAAAGCGGCATTGAGGGCCTGTTCTACTTTGGCTCTATCAATTTCGGAAGGCATTGGGTCAGTGGGTAACACATCACCCATGGGCCACGGAGTCGTGGCGGCATCGGGTAGATTACGAACCACTTTTACGGGCTTAAAATTCAGCGAATTACTCCCTTCTGGCAAGGTGATACAACCTTGGTCGCTCGTATAAATGGCGGTTCGGGTAACGCCATTGGGCAAAGTAATCGATACCGATTTCTTTTCATAATCAACTACGGGTTTGCCTACTTTGGCCCGTTCTGCATAAGGGCTTGTAAAATACCCCACATTTTCGGCGGCAAAGTCGGGTTTGAGGCCCGTAATAAACACCGCCGAGCACATGATTTTGGCGTAGCCAGAGGTATGGTGTGAAAGCGCATCCCCAGGAGGAGCTTTGTAAGGGGCGGTCTTCAATTCGAGTTGAGCGCCCCGCGCAATTAGTTTACTTCGTGCATCTTGCGCATTGATAATCAGGCAATTCAAAAGTAGAAAAGCCAAAAAGAGAAGAGGAAAAATTCGGTTCATTTTGAGGTTTATTTAGGGTTTAAGAGTAGGCTGGCTACCTAATCATTGGCATCATTTTGCTGTCTTCTCTGGCAAACTTGATACCGTTTTAATTTCTTGCGAGGCATTTTATACTTCTGATAAGAGCTTATTCAGCGTTGGCAAGACCATTGTTACTTCGGTGAATTCCCCCTCTTCTGAATCAATTTTAATTTCTCCCTTGTGGATTTCGATGATGTCTTTACTCATAAACAACCCTAAACCCGTGCCTTTTGAAGTGGGTTTGGTGGTAAAAAACGGGTTGCAAAGTCGTTCCAAATCACGGGGAGAAACGCCAGTTCCGTTGTCTTTTACTTTTAAAATAATTTCATCATTCACCAATTCTGTTGATATTTTTATTTGGGGACTAAACACTTTATCCGTCGCTCTTCTGTCGGCAAGGGCATAAAATGCATTATCGATCAGGGCCACAATCACTTCCCCAAACTCGGGTGGTAAAATCTTGGTTTCGAGGGGTTGTTTTGCCAAGTCTAGGATGAGTTCCACCGTAAAATCGGGGTAGTTTACTTTTATTTCATCGTAAACGGATTTGGCTTCATTTTCGACAAACACATTGAGGTCGGTTTGCAAAAAGTCTTTTGATTTTTCTTTCAAGAGCTTTTGCATGTCTTTTACAATTCTCGTAGTAGTAGCACCATGCTCGTAAATTTTAGTAACACTGCTTTTTATCAGGTCCACTACGCTCAAAAACTCTTCTTTTATACTTTCTGGCACAGTATCCTGATGCTTTTCAAGCATTTCGTTGAGTTCATCCGCCAAAAGGCTTGACGATTCTGAGAAATTGTTGATGTAGTTGAGTGGATTCAGAATGCGGTCGACGATACCCTTGGTGAGTTGCCCAACCGAAGCCAATTTTTCCTGCCTGATAAGTTCTTCTTGGGCGTTTTTAAGGTGATTTAGGGTTTTTTCGAGGTCTTCCTGCGATACCCTCAGCTCGGCCGTGCGTTGTTGTACCTGTTGTTCGAGCAGTATATTTTGGTTGGCGAGCAGTTGTTTCTTCTCTTCACTTACTTTGACGAGTTTATTGGCTTGCTCTTGGATATCAATCAACAATTCCTTCATCAGCAGCGACACATACACCACCAATGAAATCGGGAAAGAAATGCGAACCCCCGTCAACAACAGATTATAGTTGTATGGGGTATCGTTGTAATCAAAAAAAGCCATTAATATCGCAAAACAACTTGCCACTATCACCCCGACAATAAGGGCTTGAGAAGCGCCTTTGATGTGGTCTCGCCCCAGTAAAATGAGCGCTATGAAGATACAAAACTGTATTGGCAAATAATAATCAATCAACGCTCCATCAAAAACATATACATTTAGCACCCCCCCTAGGGTATGTGCTCCAATGATGACAAAAGTCCATCCTCGGGAGATTTTAATGCGTAAAACCGTCGCCAGAGCGATAATCGCAAAACCATTGCTTGTCCACGCGGTCAGGCTCAATACCAGCACATTAATCAATAGTTCTTGGTGAGAAAGGCTGAAATTAAGTAAAAAACGTGCCAGCATTTCAACAGAAATCAGTGATTGAACAATGGCAATCAAGTGAACAATTTTCTTCTCGTACAGATTGAGAAAAGACAACAGCCAAAGCAGCAATGCAATCAATAAAGAGACAAACAACCAAGTGGCGGTGTAAACGGCGTTATTCTCGGCACGTTGGTGCATGAAGGTCGTGTATTGGGCACCAGTCAGCGAGAGCATCTGCCCCGAACGAGGCAATGAGGGCAACATCAGGGGCTGTAATTGCGAGGTTTCGTCTACGATATGAATAGCAATCAAATGCTCTTCCTGAGGTTGTAATTGTACAGGCACTGGCAGTACATAATAGGGATTATGTTCTTCAAACGGTTTCCCAATGCCCCCTGTATTACCGTACGAATGAATCAATTTCCCATCCAAATACACGTTCATTGCCGCCCATGTTTCTTTGGACAAGCTTAAGGGAAAATGAAAGAAAGTTGAATCCAACTTCACTCTGAGCCGAAACCAACCTTCCACCAACCCTGATGAATCGGCGTAGCGGGCGGTTATATCTGCGGGACGTAAATGTTGCCAATCGGAAGTATTAAAGCTCTTTTTTGACCAATCGACATTATTTCCTGGCTTAAATACCCAGCCGTTTATGGACGAAATCACAAGTCGTTCATCGGGGGAAAACATTTTTTTTGACAAGACCACCGTAGTATCCTGTCCAAAACCCGAATAACATACAAGGTTGAAAAGTGCCGCCAGAAGAATGCGTTTTATCATGTTATCGCTCGTGATTATTGTTGCTTGATGGGCAATCCCACCCTAAACTTCGTCCCCTCGCCCTCTACACTCTCTAACTCAATCGTCCCGCCATGCCCCTTGGTCACAATATCATAGGCCAAACTCAGCCCTAAGCCCGTGCCCTCGCCCGTGGGTTTGGTCGTGAAAAAGGGTTGGAAGATTTTGGCCTGCACTTCTTTCGACATTCCTATGCCGTTGTCTTTAACTTGGATGACAACTTGATTATCAATAACTTGGGTACTGACAACAACTTTGGGCGAGTAATTAACGTCGGCAGCATTTTGAGCGCGTCTGGCATTGACGGCGTAAAAAGCATTATTAATCAAATTCAACAACACCCGCCCAATCTCCTGCGGAACTACTTCAATTTTGGGCAAGTCTCTAGCTCCAATCAACGCATAATCACAATTAAAACTACTGTCCTTCGCCCGTAAGCCGTGGTAACTCAATCGCAAATATTCATCGGCGAGTTGGTTAATGTCAGTCAATTCTCGCTCGCCCGTCGATTGGCGAGAATGCTCTAGCATTCCTTTTACAATGCTTGACGCGCGCTTACCGTGAAGATTGATTTTCTGCTGGTTTTGGGTCAAATCACCCATCAATTCCTTTACAAACACCTTGTCAATCGGCTCTTTATCAAGCTCTTCATTTAGTTCCTGAGCCAAATCAACCGAGAGTTCAGAGAAATTATTGACAAAATTTAGCGGGTTCTGAATCTCATGGGCAATGCCCGCCGTGAGTTCGCCAAGGCTGGCTAGTTTTTCTTTTTGAATCAATTGAGCTTGGGTAGCACGGAGTTCAATTAAAGTGTCTTCTGCTCTCTTTTTTTCGGTTTGTATTTGAATTAAGTCAAGATGAGCTTGGACTGCCTGTGCTTCTGCCAATTTCAAATCATTGAAACGTGTATAGGCGAGAGAAAAAGCAGAGGTAGCCCGTTGCAATAAATTCCAGCATTCATTCGAGATGTCGCCAGGTGATGCAACGCCTATAAAACCATGAGAGAACTTTACCAGGTGATAGGTGCGTTCAGGTATCTCATCGCCATAGTAACCTTGCAACACCCTTGAATGCTGTGCGCAATAGTTGATCCAATCTTTCCGGTGCTGACCCTGCATTAAAATGGAAGTTTGTTTTTTCTTTGAATGTTGAAAGGCCAACATTTTGCTGCCAACCCATGTATCCTTTAAGTGAATCTTCATGTGGTCGGATACAAGGTTAATACCGTTGCCGCGAATGTCTTTTATGGCGTACCAGCATTCGGTTTCTCCTGCACCTTCATTATGTATATAAATGGAGCTTGTTTCTAATTCTTCTACACCAAGGAGGCCCATTTCTTTGCGGAGCAATTGCGCTACTTCTACCAGTTCATGGGGTTTTTGCATGGCCATTGCACGTCCTCTCACTTTCTCCATTGCGGCTTCAATTTTTGCTTCTCTTGCCTGCGCTTCTGCTTTTTTAAGTTCCAAAAACCGTGTGTAGGTTTGTTCGAAAACAGCTGCAAATCTTTTGAATACGTCGTGGAATTCAGGACAGGGTTCAAGTGTAATAAACATCAGGTTACCATACGAGAAGTTTGCAATGTGATGTATCTGAGTTTCAGGCATGGGAAATCCTGCTTTAACTGACTCCTCGAAGTATGCTTTAAAAACAGGAATTGTCTTGATCAGGTATTGATAATACTCCTGCATTCTTTCGCCACTCATTTCTATTACGTAAAATGACTCATTATTTTTTTTTGACTCAACGAATTGAATAAAATTAGCCTCTTCCGTTAATGGTATCTTAAATGCAGGATTTATACCACTGCCATCATGAGTACTCATCCATGAATCACATTCTTTCTCCCCCTGGTTCCATATATTATACCCACAGCTGTATGCTGGTACACCCAATGCTTTTACTTGTTGAAACAATAGAGCAGCTGCATCTTTCAGATCCTCATTTGTCAGGTTCTCTTTTGTTTGCATAGCCATTGCTCTTGAACGAACCCTTTCCATTGCCAGTTGAATTTGCGATTCTCTTGCCTGTGCTTCAGCTTTTTGCAGGTCAAGAAAACGGGTGTAGGTCAGGTTGAATACGGTGGAAAAACGCTCCAATATCACATTGATTTCGGGAGAGAGCGGCTCACTGGATTGAATTCCCAAGTAACCTTGAGAAAAATAAGCAACATTCTGTAACCTACGCCCCTTGAGTTGGGCTTCATTAATCTGTATTCCCAGTTCTTCACGGGCATATTTTAACCATTCCAGAAATTCCTCCCCCTGCAAGTCAATTACCTGCGACTTTTGGCCTGATTTCCAACTGGCATATATTTTTACAAAAGTTGTTTTTTCATTTAATCGGGCGACAAAGTGCTTATTTAATTGTTGCCCAGACTGGTCAGTGGCCCATATATCCACTATTCTCTTTTGCTCATCAATAATGCCAATCACAAACCGGTCAAACATGCCGCCCAATTGAGTGATTTGTTGATAAAGAAGGGTGGTTACTTCTGCCAGTTCCTCGCTTTTGTACATCGCCATGGTTCGGCTGCGGATTCGCTCCAGCGCCGCCTCAATTTCTAAATCACGGTTTTTGTTTTCGAGTTGAACTTGCGTCACTTTAAGATTGGTCAAAGTATTGCCCAATACTTCATTGGCTTTCTGCTTTTGGCGATTATTTCTGTAAAGAATAAAACCTATTAAAAGCGTGACTGCCAAGCCCGCCAAAAGTGCGTATTGTTTCAGTTGATTTTGAAAAGCGATTGTGTCAGCTTCAATTTTGCGTTGAAGTTCCTGTTCCTCAAACACTATTTTTTGTAAAGCCTGTACTTGCTTAGGGCCATATAGTTCTTCGTTGGCTAATTGAGCTTCTTTTAAATGATTATAGGCTTTTTGTAAATTCTTAGATTCATAGCCTGCTGCAAGTAATTGATTCGCTAACAATATCTGTCGCTTAAATGAAATTTGTTTAGCCTCCACGAGGCCTTTTTCTGCATAGTAAATGGAAGAATCATAAAGATGCTCTCTATTGTAGAACTGGGCAATTGTCAAATAGTTAGCGGTTTTTGTACGGGTATCTTTGGCTTGAATGGCGATTTGAAGCCCCTGTTTCCAGTAATTCAAAGCACTGGCAGTATTTTCGGTCCTGTCCTGAACATTACCCAACAGTAAAAAAATATCCGATTGTAAACGTAAAGGTATTACAGTCATTTTGCTTCTTGCAAAAGCTAACTGACTGTATTTTAACGCGGAATCTATTTTATTGGAGGATAAATACAAGCTACCTAAATTCATAAATACGGCGGCAACTCCCTCATCAAAATGAATCATTTCATATTCTTTTAGGGCTCGGTTGTAAAAATTCACCGCTTTGTTACGGTCAATTTCATCCCGGTAGATATTACCTATCCGCATCAAGCAATATCCTTTTTCTAAGGGAACATTGTTTTCTTCTGCAATCTTTAAAGATTTAAATTGCAACTCTAATGACTCAGAAAAATTACCATCTTGTCTGATTATCAGCGCAATAATGCTTAAAGCCTTCGCTTCGCCTCTAGAAAATTTTATTTTCTTTGAAAGTTCCAAGGCTTTTTGGGCGTATAGTTTGGAGCTCTGGGGATTAGAAACAAAATCATTGAAAGCTATATCTGTCATTAAAAGTACACGGCTGGTATCGTGGGTGGCAATAGACAATTGATGCTTTAAGTTATCAATTAACTGACTGTTTTGGGCAAAGCAAAAACTCCCTGAGAAAACAGCCATCAAGACACTCAGAAGAAAAAGTTTCATTGTCAACGTAGAGGTTTAGAAGGGTAAAATGTCATACATCTCAGGCTTAAACATCAGCTTCACCTGAGACTTCAAATTCCTATGTTTTTTAACAGCAATGAGTTAAGTGAATTTTTATCTTCAATAATGGGTTTTCAATCAGCGTTTAAACTATTAGCCTACTCCAAATACTACCCCCAATAGATATACCTTTTAAAAGGACAGCTGTGGTATATCTGCTATCCCTATTGGTGAGTGGGTGCGTTTCGTCGCTAAGAAAGGATAAAACATAGCTAAACAGGTTTCTCTATATGATGTTAAAAACCTAAGCCTCGCACCCGCAACGCCAGCAACTAAGATAAAACCTAGCTTCTGCCATTTGGGGCGGATGTTTTTTTGAGATTTATCCTTGTGGCAGAAGCTTTAAATTACTTCAATTGTACAATGTTTAAATCTCATTTCCAAACAGTTATCAACAACCTTTGCTCGAAAATTTTATGAAGTAAAAACGATGTCGTTTTCTTGGAAAGCTATCGATTCCCAGTATTTTTGAGGAGATTCTTACGAACCGCCACGTTTTGTCCTTTCAAAGAGACTTTTCCCGTCCATCATTCTTAATGTTCCGTCACAACTCATTTCCACGCTAAATAATATTCCTTTCATCCAAAAAATAAATGTTCCGAAAAGGCTTTACGATTTCCTTTTAAAAGGAGGAAAAAATCAGTTAATTTTACTTTAAAGTATGTCTATACCACCCTACCCCTTTTATTATACAATTGCCATCTGCTAAACCTGATTGGACCTACTTTACGATTTATGAAACTTCAAAAACTCTTACTCATTTTTTGGGCTTTTATCACGTTTACGGGCCAGATTGAAGCGCAAGAAGAACGCGGCCAAAAAGTGGAGAAAGCCAACATGGCCCCAAAAACAGTGGGGCAAACATGGGCAGTGATTGTGGGCGTGTCGCAATATCTACACATCAATTCACTGCGCTTTGCCGGCGACGACGCCCTTGCTTTCTATAATTTTCTAACGTCTCCCGCGGGAGGCTCAGTACCAGAATCCAACATCCAACTTCTGCTAAACGAAAAAGCAACCTTGGGACAGGTAGACCGGGCCATGGGAAATCTGCTGGATTTTGTCAAGCCCAACGACCGCGTATTCTTGTATTTTTCGGGGCACGGCGACCAAGAATCCCGCACCATTGCCCAACGCGGTTTTTTGCTTACCCACGATTCTTACAGCAGCAATTATAATTCCACGGCCTTTGCGGTACTTTATTTACAGGATTACATTGCCACCCTTTCAACCAAAAATCACGCTCAGATATTGTTGTTTTTGGATGCGTGTCGGGCAGGAAAGTTAGCAGGAAATGAAATTGGCGGGGTTCAGCTCATGGGCCAGCAACTGCTCAAACAGGTAGCCAATGAAGTGAAGTTTATGGCGTGTCAGGCCAATGAGTTGTCGCTGGAAGGATACCAATGGGGAGGCGGTCGCGGGCTGTTTAGCTATCACCTTATCAGGGGAATGCAGGGACTGGCCGATACCGACGGTGACAAAACCGTTACCCTACGCGAATTGGAGCGCTATCTGGAAGACCGCGTTACTGCCGAGGCCGCCCCTAATCCACAGAACCCTCTTTTGATTGCCGCCGACAAATCACTGCCCATCGTCAAAGTAGACGTAGCTACGCTGGAATCAGTCCGTAAAAACGTACCGCCACCGCTCTTTGCAGCAGTACAAGGCCGAGGCGTAACCCAAACTATTTTAGAAGAAGCGGAAACCGACGTCAAAAAACTGTACACTGATTTTCAGGAGGCAGTCACCAATAAGCAATTGCTTGATGTGCCTAACGCCGCCGAGGGCTATTTTGAAAGATTGCTTGCAGCGCCCTCTATCAAAGACATGCACCCTTTCATTAAGCGGGAGTTTGCGGCGGCCTTGCTAGAAGAATCATCAAAAGCTTTTGCCGGTCTTTTGGAAAACAAAAACGCGCCTGAAGTGACAAGTGCTTACCAAAAAAACATCCGATATTTAGAAAAAACGTACTTGATTTTGGGGAAATCCCACTTTTTGTACCCCAATCTTCGGGCGCGGGTTTCATATTATAAAGGATTAATCGCAGAACCAGTCAATGTCGATGCCGCCTTATTGAACTTTCGTCAGGCCCTCGACGCCGACAGTACGTTTGCTCCCGCCTACAACGACGCGGGGCGCATTCTGTACTTGAAAAAATCGTACAAAGAAGCACAACAGGTTTTTGAAAAAGGAATTCAATTCGCCCCCAACTGGAGTTTTTTACACGTAAATTACGGCATGGCGCTGGCCGCCCAAAATAAACGGGCCGAAGCAGAGGCAGCGTACAAAAAAGCCATTGAATTAAAAGCTGACGACCCCGTAGTCTACAAAAACTACGGCAACCTGCTCTCAATTCAAAACAAAGCAGAAGCCGCCGAAGAAGCCTACAAAAAAGCCATTGAGTTAAAAACCAGCGATGCCGAAACGTATAACAACTATGGGATGCTGCTCAACACAAAAAAGAGGTACAACGAGGCCGAGATTGCGTACAGAAAAGCCATTGAACTTCAGCCCAACTACGCCACCGCTTACAGCAATTATGGAGTTGTCATGACCGTCCAGAACCGCCCAGCAGAAGCTGAAACGGCGTTTCAGAAGTCCATCCAACTAGACCCCAACAATGCCCAAGCGCATTTTAATTATGGTATATTATTGGTATCCCAAAACCGTCAAGCAGAGGCCGAAAACGAGTATAAAAAATGCATCGAACTAAACCCCAACGATGCATTCGTTTACAATAGCTACGGCGTTTTATTGGCGGCTCAAAACCGTTTCGCCGATGCCGAAAATGCTTATAAAAAATACTTTGAGCTTAACCCCACCAACTCCGTCGTGTACGGAAACTACGGCAATCTACTGGCTCGGCAAGGACGGCAAAATGAGGCCGAAGCTGCCTACCGGCGCTCTATAGAGCTCAACGCCAACGATGCCAACGTCCACAAAAATTACGCTATTTTACTCAAAAATTTAAACCGCCTTACCGAAGCTGAAATCGAATACAAACGAGCGATTCAGCTCAATACCACCGATTCGGAAGTGTACAAGAACTACGGAATGCTGCTCAGTGCGGGCAATCGACCCGAAGAAGCGGAAGTGATGTACAAAAAAGCGATTGAGTTTAACCCCAATGATGCCTACATTTACAACAGTTACGGCATTTTGTTGGCGGCCCAAAATCGTTTTGCCGAAGCCGAAGCCGCTTATAAAAAGTCCATTGAATTGAACGCCATGAACGGCTTGGTGTACAGCAACTATGGAAATTTACTTTCTCGCCAAAACCGTTTTGAAGAAGCCGAAACTGCCTATAAAAAAGCCCTTGGATTTACGCCCAACGATGCCAATTTCCATAACAATTACGGCAACCTGCTGGAAAGACAAAATCGGTTGTCTGAAGCCGAGGCTTCTTACAAAAAAGTAATCGAGCTTAATCCCGCTTATTTCCGCGCTTACTATTACATTGCCACCATCAAAGCCCGCCAAAAGCTTCCTTTTGAAGCCGTTGAATGGCTGGGCAAAGCCCTCGAAAGAGGATATACCAATTTTGACAGTATCAGCAAAAATCCCGAGTTTGACTACCTCAGAGAAATGCCCGAGTTTATGGCACTCATTGGACGATTCCGAAATAAATAACCCTTTTTATGAAAAGTTACTTTTTTCTTTTTCTGTTTGCCCTTTCACCTTTTATCAGCCGCGCTCAAAAGCTGCACCTCATTCTTGCTTCCGATTATGAAAACAAAGATTTTGGGATGATAAGCCTCAAGGATGAAGAGATGGTAAGCACCATGTTTAAAAAAATCAGTACGCAAATCGGATACCATTTACAAACCGTTTATGTCAACCGAAAAGTGGATGGACTTACCGAAAAGGCGGTCAGAAATGCGGTCAGCGACACCTCCATTCATCCAAATGACATTGTCGTTTTTTATTACTCTGGCTTTGGCACCTACCCCGACAACAGCCCTTTGCCTTCAATGCAATTAGACAATCCGGGTTTGTTTAAACTTGAAAAACACAGTCTGGTATCCATTGATGAAGTGGCCGCTATCCTTCAAACCAAAAGACTCCGACTCGGTATTGTGATGGCCGATTGCCGAAACAAAATGATTGACCGATACCCCACTCCGCTGCCCAGAAATACGATTGTGAAACACGACCGTAGCAAGGAAATTCTAAAAAAACTATTTCTCGGCGAGCCTTGCCGTATCCTGAAAATATCTAGTGGACAAAAGGGTAAACCGGTCTTTACCATCCAACGAAATTCAGTCTTTACTTATTCGCTTACCGAGGCTTTTGAGGATATGTTGTACGCAAAAAACCTCAAAGAGGTAACCTTAAACAACCTGCTGGCAAGAATTAACAAAATTACGAAATCATTTATCCCTGAATACGCAGGCTTGAGTCAGGTTCCAGTAAGTTGTCGTCCCGCTGCCGCCAAACCGGTTGTTAAAGCTAACCGATAATCCCCTCAAAGTCAATCGCATGAACCCTATAAAGCAACTCTCCTTACTCACTTTTTTGTGGATATTGGGCCATACCTCACTGCACGCCCAAGGACTGAATTTCAACGATACTTCGTACAATAATGTCCTGAAAAAAAAATCGAGTCTGGTGGTCAACGAAGATGGGCTCCCCCCCAAAGTGGATTTGTCGATGTATGTACCTTCAGTTCTCAACCAAGGGACCCTCGGTACCTGCGTGGGATTTTCGACAGCCTACTACATGCGTACGATATTAGAAGCCAAACGGCTCAATATTACCAACAAAGACTCGATAGATGCGCTGCGTTTTTCGCCCTCTTTTCTTTACAACGCCATCAAATCCCCCAACGACGACGCGTGTAAAAAAGGGGCAGAAGTAGCCAATGCGCTTGAATTTTTGAAAACCAACGGCGTGGCCCGACTCTCCCAACAGGGCTACCCCGACTGTACGCCAATGACCTCACTCCAGCCAGCGACAGAATCCAAAATCATGGATTATATCCGCCTTTTTGGGTTGAACGACCGGCAGGAAGACATTGTCATCGCGACCAAGAAGGCATTGGCCGAAGGAACCCCCGTCGTTATTGCGATTCAAACTACTCCTTCCTTGGACGAACTCGGTTTTTGGCCCAAGCTCTGGATGCGTATTTTGCGGTTTTTCGGCATTGGCTCGGGCGATGAGTATGGCCTATGGGACCCTAATAAATCGGACAATTTACGCGGCGGGCACGCGGTTTGCGTGGTGGGATACGACGACAAAAAATTCGGCGGGGCTTTTCACGTCGTCAACAGCCGAGGTGAAGATTGGGGTGAAGATGGTTTTTTCTGGATTCGCTACGATGATTACACCAAACACACCAAATACGGCTTTCAGGCGTATCTATCCCCCAACAACTACACGACCGAAGCCCTGCGCTCAGGCGATGTGACCATCGAACTGGCCAATTTACGTCCCGTGGAGCTTCCATTTACGCGCCAGTCACCTGAAGGAAACACCACCGACAATGAGCCGCTGGTGGCCTACTCACTCCGCGACCCGCAACAAACCGACACCGAATACAAATTCCGCATTAACGTAGATAAACAAACCTACCTGTATGTACTCGGCGCCAATGCCACCCAGCCCAGCGTTGATAAGCTTTTCCCGATTGATTCCATCAGCCCCGTGGTTGGTGCCAACACCAAGGTATTTCTCCCCTCAGAAGAGCAGGTGTACGCACTTAATGAAGTCACCGGGACAGAATCTTGGTTGTTTTTGTTTTCCGATAAAGAAGTCAACATTGATAGTTGTATCACCGCCATGAATGGGCAAAAGGGAACTTTTACCCAGCGGGTGCAGAAGGTAATGGGCTCAAAACTATTGAATTATGAGCAAATTGACTACAAAACGAAGAAGATGGGTTTTGAATTACGGGAAAAACACGAAGGTAGAATCGTCCCGTTGTTGATTACACTCGAACACATCAAAAGGAGGGATTTGTAATACCACAAACCCCTCTTTTGCGCTATTACTTTTTACCCATTTTCGAGCCTACCAAATAACCAACCACTAAGCCTATCACCACGCCGATAACTATCGACATCGGCTCAATGCTGCTGCCCTCTCCTTCGGTCTCAATGTGAGCCTGAGCAAATGAAAGGTGTGCCGCTATCAAAAGAATACAAGTAATAAAAAAAGACTTATTCATAATGTAAGGGAGTTAAGTAATGGTTTAATGAACAGTTAAATATAATCAAAACGAACTATT
This sequence comes from Runella rosea, assembly GCF_003325355.1. Taxonomy (GTDB): domain Bacteria; phylum Bacteroidota; class Bacteroidia; order Cytophagales; family Spirosomataceae; genus Runella; species Runella rosea. Next base: position 5,684,764 of record NZ_CP030850.1, on the reverse strand, counting down.
TCTTTGCTTTCTTTTTCTCTTCTTCGGCAAATGATTTGATCGGCAATTTGACAATAAACGTAGCTCCTTCCCCTTCTACCGTCTCCACATCAATGGTACCGCCGTGGCCTTTGACCACGATGTCATAGCTGAGCGACAATCCCAGCCCCGCTCCTTCGCCCGTGGGTTTGGTCGTAAAAAACGGCTGAAAAATCTTACCCCGTACATTATCCGCAATGCCAGTGCCGTTGTCTTTTACGTGGATTTCAATCATATCCTTCCCTTTTTTTGTAATCACCGTTACGTTGGGTTGGTAAGTGGCCAATACCGCCATCATGCCGTCGTTCTGTTTACTCGTCTGGTTGGCTTTAAAATTGACCGAATAAAACGCGTTGTTACACAAATTCATCATTACTCGGCCAATATCCTGCGGCACCACGGTGATGTCGGGTAGATTTTCATCCGCCACAAACTCATAGGCCGAGTTGAAATTTTTGTACTTGGCTTTCATGCCATGAAACGCGAGGCGGAGGTATTCATCAACGATTTTGTTGATGTTGGTGATGTCTGGTTCGCCCGTACCCGTGCGCGAGTGTTCGAGCATACTTTTAACGATGTCGCTGGCGCGTTGCCCGTGATTGGTGACTTTCTGAAGGGTTTTTTCCAAGCTACCCAAAAGCTCCATTTCTAAAACCTCATCCTCTTCATTTTGTGCTTTAATCTCAGGCGGCAATTCAACTCCCGTTTGGACTGCTGCTACCGAATTGGTTCGAGCCTTGACTTCTTCTTTGATTTCCATCAATTCCTGCACCATCCCGACGCTGATGTCAGCAAAATTATTCACGAAGTTTAACGGATTCTGAATCTCGTGGGCAATGCCGGTAGTAAGCTCGCCCAGGCTGGCGAGTTTTTCCCTTTGGATGAGCTGGGCCTGGGTATTTTTGAGGGTTTCGAGCGACGTCTGGAGTTGCTTCTTTTGGGTTTGAATAGCCTCTTTTTGCTTGTGTAAAAGTTCGTTTGCCCTATTCTTTTGAATATTATTTCGATAAAGAATTACCATCACAATCAAAATCACGCCCATCACCCCAAACAAAAGGTACATTCTTCGTTGATTCTCAAACTCTTTTCGAGTGGCGCTCAGTTCTTGTTGCCGCAATTGCTCATTTAAGCCTAAATTTTGAATTTGCTTTGTTTTTTCTTCACTGAAAATACTGTCTTTGGCCACCGCCGCGAGTTTAAAATAGTCGTAGGCCTTGGCTTTATCGCTGGACTCGTACAACGATGCAAGCAGCGTTCCTGCTTCGTAGATATACTTGGTATTGTTGACTTCCCGACTCAACGACAGGGATTTTTGGGCGTAATACTGACAAGAATCAAGGCGTTTTCGTGCTTTAAAGACCTCAGCCATCTCAAAGTACGTTTGGCTCAGCAATCGGTTATTATCGGCGGCTTTCAGGTAGGGCAAGGCCGAACGATAGTACTGGAGCGACAAGGGATAATTCCCCATTCGGTTGTAAATATTACCCAGATTCATCAACAATACAGGCACGTTACTACTTTTACGTCTGACGGCCATTTCGTAGGCCGCTTCGGTATAAAAACGCGCAGAATCGGTTTGATTTAAAAGGGCATAATCGGTCCCGAGATTGACTAATGAAATTTGAAGGAGATTTTGGTCGTTTATTTTTTCGGCAATGACTTTGGTCTTAAAGTAGTACTCAATGGCTTTTTTGGATTCTTTTTGTTCGGAATACAAGATTCCGATGTTGTTGAGGGTTCGGGCCACGCCCTCTTGATAGTCGATTTTTTCCGCAATTTTCAGGGCGTTAAAGTGCATCTCCAACGCCTCCGCATAATTGCTCGTAAAGCGCAGAATAGAACCCAAACGGTTCATATTTCGGACTTTTCCACGGGGAAAATTGATTTTCTCCGCCAAATCTAATCCTTCTTGGGAGTACTGCATCGCAACCACTGGTTTTGAATACATCAATCGAAGGCTCAATTGGTCAAGCGTAAACACCCGGGCTGTATCGGCCATGGGCTGAGAAAGTACTTTTTTTAGGCTGTCAACTGGACTTATTTGTGCAAAAGCAGCATTTACGAATAGAGCCAAACACACTAAATGTGTTGAAGCAATCGCTTTCATTCTCATAGAATTAAGAGTTCATCACGAACAAAGATATAATAATATTTGAGATGAAATGTACCCTTTTAATAATCGGTGCAGGACAAATTTAGACAACTTGGGTTTGCACATACCCATCAATCGGCTAAAAAAAGGCATTTACAAAAAAAAACGTCGGCGAGGCTTGAAGCCTCGCCGACGTTCAACAGCATACTGATTTTCAGTTTTATGATAAATAACTACTAATGCTCATCACGTCGGCAAACACGCCCGAAGCGGTCACTTCTGCCCCAGCACCCGGCCCTTTGACCACCAACGGCCGTGAGTTGTAACGCTCGGTGGTAAACGAAACGATGTTGTCGGCACCAGAAAGCGAATAAAACGGATGGTCGGCATCGACGGTGCGCAGCTGAAGTGTGGCTTTGCCGTTTTCGAGCGTGGCGATGTAGCGCAATTTCTCTCCTTTTTCGGCGGCCGCTTGCAGCAAACCCCCAAAATACGCGTCAGAATTTTCTAATTCAGTAAAGAAATCAGCAACGGTTGGAGCTTGCAAACAATTATCGGGCAAAATTGGCGCAATTTGAATGTCGCTCATTTCGAGTCCAACGCCTGTTTCACGGGCCAAAATCAGGATTTTACGCGCTACGTCGAGGCCGCTCAAATCGTCGCGCGGGTCAGGCTCGGTGTAGCCTTTTTCTTTGGCTTCGCCCACAATATCAACAAATCGGGTTCCCTCCACAAAGCTGTTGAAAATGAAAGACAGCGTTCCAGATAAAATGGCTTCAATTTTGACAAATTTATCACCACTAGCCATCAACCCCTGAATGGTGTTGATGATGGGCAAACCTGCGCCCACGTTGGTTTCGTACAAAAACTTAACTCCCTTACGCACTGCCGTTTGCTGCAACCGTCGATACTCAGAGTAGCTGCTCGAATTGGCCACTTTGTTGGGCGTCACGACCGACACGCTGGCGTCGAGCAAAGGGTGATAATAATGGATAATATCCTTGTCGGACGTACAGTCAATGAATACGCTGTTGGGTAAGTTGAACTCCCGAATACGCTGTACAAACGCTGGCAAGCTCGTGGTTTTGCCATTTTCGTCCAGTTCTTCCTTCCAATGGGTCAGGCTGATACCTTCTGGATTGAGCCACATTTTTTTGCTGCGGGCCAAGCCTACTACGTTGACTTTCAGCAATTTCTCTTTGGCTAAATAGTCTGACTGTGCCGAAAGTTGTTTCAAGAACGTACTCCCAATCAAGCCTGTTCCGACAATAAACAGGTTCAATGTTCGTACTTCTGACTGAAAAAACACCCCGTGAATGGCATTAAGCGCCTTGGAAAGGTCATTTTTCTGAATAACCACCGAGATATTCAACTCCGAAGAGCCTTGGGCAGTGGCGATGACGTTGATACCATTTTTGCCCAACGCCGTAAATAATTTCCCCGAAACACCCGTACTACGACGCATTCCTTCGCCCACGATGGCGATAATAGAAACGTTTTTCTGAATCTGAATTCCATCCCGGTCAATATCGCCAGCGCTGATTTCGGGCGCAAAAGTTTGGTCCAAAACCTCCTTGGCGCGGTCGGCGTTTTTAGGGTCAATGGCAAAACAAATCGAATGTTCGGACGATGCTTGCGAAATCAAAATGACGCTGATTTTATGCCGCGAAAGCGCCGAAAACAAACGCGCCGACACGCCCGCCACCCCAATCAAACCGCTGCCTTGCACATTGACAAGGGCAATGTCATCAATGGAGCTGATGCCCGTGATGGCAAAAGACGTTTCATCGGATGTTGTATGAACAGTGGTCCCTTCCGAGGCTACGTTGAAGGTATTCAGCACTTTAATCGGAATATTCTTAACAAACGCGGGCTGTAAGCTCGGTGGATAAATCACTTTGGCCCCAAAGTGACTCAACTCCATGGCTTCCGCGTAGGTAATGGTCGGAATCGTAAACGCGGTAGAAACCTTGCGCGGGTCGGCGGTCATCATCCCGTCTACATCGGTCCAGATTTCAATCACGTCGGCGTCGAGTGCCGCCCCAAAAATGGAGTCCGTATAATCCGAACCACCGCGCCCAAGGGTGGTTGTAATCCCTTCGACCGTAGAGGCAATGAAGCCTGTAATACACTGCATCGCATCAGTTCTGGCAAAATGGGCCAAAATTTGCGCATTTGTCACCTCAAAATCCACTTCGGCGTAGCCAAAATGATCATTGGTGCGTATCAGGGTGCGGGCGTCACAAAACTCCGCTTTTACACCGCGGGCTTTGAGGGCCTCGGTAATGATGGTTGTAGAAAGGCGCTCACCAAAAGACATTAACAAATCAAGCGTTCGGGCCGACAGTTCCCGAATCAGCGAAATACCTTTCAGTAAATCTTCCAATTCGTTGACCAATCCACGTACTTTGGCGATAGAACTGCTTTGATTTTTGATGTCAATCAAGCCACGAATGGCCGCAAAGTGGCGTTCTTCGACGGCTTTGAGTGCATCAAAATACTCGGCATTTCCCTTGGATGCCATACGCCCTATCTCAATCAACTTGTTGGTTACACCGCCCATGGCAGAATACACCACGGCTATGCGCTCACCTTTGGCAATATTATCTTGTAAAATCTGAATGACCTGTTGGATACTTTCGACAGTGCCGCACGAAGTGCCGCCAAATTTGAGGACTTTCATTCTAAAAAAAATTTGTAAACGGCTCATCACCGCAATTTTAAGGTGGCGTGACGACTTTCTTAAAGCTAAACTCATCACTTAGGCTGCAAAGATAGCGGGGAGAGGCTATTTTTACAGTAAACTCATGACTTTTATCGTATATACGACTGCTGATTTTCAATTTTACGGTTCATGTAAAACAAAATAGCGGGGCAGTGCCCCGCTATTTCCAGATAAAATATGTTGATTTTTTTAAGCGTTGGTCGGTTATACGTCACAGTTTGTACCGACTGACGCAGCCTTTATAGATTCTTTGCTTTCAACTGCTTCACGGCATAGTCGGTGGCACGGGCCGTGATGGCCATATAGGTCAAAGATGGGTTTTGCGTAGACGTAGACGTCATACACGCTCCGTCGGTGACAAAGACGTTTTTGCAGTGATGAAGCTGATTCCATTTATTCAATTGCGACGTTTTGGGGTCTTTGCCCATGCGCACGCCGCCCATTTCGTGGATGTCGAGGCCCGGGGCTTTGCCAGGAACGTCGTTGGTGCGGATGTTGGTAAAGCCAGCCAACGTCAACATTTCGGTCATTTGTTCGTGAAAATCCTTCACCATTTTGTCGTCGTTGTCATCATACGCCACCGACACTTTCAGGAGTGGAATGCCCCATTGGTCGGTCAGGTTTGAATCAAGCGTCACGTAGTTGCTCTCTTTCGGAATGGTTTCACCCATCATCCAAGAGCCCACACGCCAGTTTCCGTAAGTGGGCTTGGACAGATTTTCTTTCAATGTTTCTCCCATGTCTGAGGTATTACGGGACATGGCCCGTTCTCCCGAAAATCCTGCCGCATAGCCCCGCAGAAAATCAACTTTATCTTGCTGAAACACATTCCTAAAACGTGGAATATAACTACTACCGGGGCGTTTTCCTTCCGTAACAGTATCCAAAAGTCCTTCGTATTCACCCGAAATAGTGGTCCGGAAGTTGTGAAACGCCACGTATTTACCCAACAATCCGTTGTCGTTGCTCAACCCGTTTGGAAAACGATTGGATTTGGAGTTCAACAAAATCAAGTTGGTATTGAGCGCCGAAGCATTCAAGAAAATGATTTTGGCATAATACTCAACCGCCTCTTTGGTATGGGCGTCAATAACGCGTACGCCCGTTGCCTTGCCCAGTTTTTCGTCATAAATCACCGAATGCACCACCGAATCGGGCCGCAGGGTCATGTTACCCGTTCGTGCTGCCCAGGGCAGGGTCGATGCATTGCTGCTGAAATACCCGCCGTACGGACACCCGCGCACGCACAAATCGCGTTGCTGACACTGCGCCCTACCTTGCTGATAATGAATGGGTTTGGGCTTGGTCAAATGCGCACATCGACTTACAATAATGGGGCGTGCTCCTTTATAATGTTGCGCCATTTGTTGGCTAAAATGCTTTTCTACACACGACTGCTCAAACGGCGGCAAAAACTCTCCGTCAGGCAATTGGGCCAATCCGTCTTTGTTTCCCGAAATCCCCGCAAAGGTTTCAACGTGGCTGTACCAAGGTGCCAACTCTTCGTACCGAATGGGCCATTCCACGGCAAAGCCATCACGGGCTGGGCCTTCAAAATCGTACTTCGACCAGCGCTGCGTTCCGCGTGCCCACATCAGCGATTTGCCACCGACATGATAGCCACGAATCCAGTCAAAGGGTTTTTCCTGCACGTAAGGATGCTCCGCGTCTTTAACAAAAAAATGTGCCGACTCTTCTTTAAAGGCATAGCAGCGGCTCGCAATCGGGTTAGCATCTTTGATGGCTTTGGGCAATTGCCCCAAGTGGTCAAACTCCCACGGATTCATCATCGTGGTGGGGTAGTCAGTCACGTGTTTGACGTCTCGCCCGCGCTCCAAAACGAGGGTTTTGAGCCCTTTATCGCACAATTCTTTGGCCGACCAGCCGCCGCTAATGCCCGAGCCAACCACGATGGCATCGAAAGTGCGGTCTTTGATAGAATCAATATTTAAGTAAGACATATCTGATTTTGAATTTCTTTATAAAACGAAAATCGGCCAGAGAGCTACTGAAATTTGAAAAATTATTTATACAGTTCAAAAGGATACTCTCTACAAACGACTGTTCATCGGAGGGGTTTCCTAAATACTAATGTAAACGTACCGCTTCGAGGAAATCCGCAATCGGGTGGAAATGGTTTGCCTTCATTTTCAATTGCGAAACAGCTTCGTTATCCGTGTGAAAGAAGTTATCTATGAATATACTTCTTCCACACGAGATTATTTCCGGTTCATACAATACTGGTTTTAGAAGAAAGTAGAAGAAAAAACTCGGTCATTCTTCCTTATTGTTGTTGCCTAACTTTGTAATAATCCATTTTTGGAAAGTTAATGGCTACAATACAAGACGTTTTGTCTTTAGGCCGCTCGGTGTCGGTATGCTTTTTACTGCTGAAAAAGAACGGAATTGGCGGCCTTTTTAATAATTCTTAGCTCCTGTTTAAATTGTGCCAAGTCAGGCATCGGATAACTTCCGCCTCTGGATGCATCGGGCCATATTGGCCAACCGGCTTTCCCTATCTGTCCGCAGACGCTTTTTAAATGTTTTGCGGCATATTTTTCTCTGACACCCGGTCCGGCACAAGCATCTACAGGGACCAATTCGGAGTTGTGTTGTATTAAAATCAGCGTTGTGGTAAATAATGGGCGATAGCTCCTTTAACATTCGATGGTAACAATTAGGGGTATGTTATTGTAATCGCACGTTAGACGAGACCGGTTGAATTACTAATAAGTACAAGAGGCAATGAAGGAAAGCATAGCCTTCATTGCCTCTTGTACAGTCGTTTTTTGGGCTGTCTTTTTCCTCAAAAAACCAATTACGGTTATCATTGCACTATACCAAAAGAGTATAACAGCAGCAGCTTTTCTTCTCGTTGTTACGTATAGACAGTATTGTTATTTATTTGGGTTGGGCTTTTGCTAATGCTTTTATTTTTCCGGGAGTAATATTTTGATATTTTTTGAATACGACGACAAACTTTGTGGGAGTAGTGTATCCTAATGCTTCGGATAGTTGCGTTACAGAATACTTCCCGCTTTCCAACAACTGTTTTGCCTGTTCCATTTTATATTTTATACAGTACTTGTGAAAAGGCAGGCCATACATCCTCTTAAATATTGCTTTAAATATAGCGGGGCTTATGTTTAATGCAGAAGTGATGGTTTCAATGGAGGGCAGTTCAGCAGAAATATCAGCAGTAATTTGTTGGTGTATCACCTTTATAGCGGCTTCTAAATCACTGCCTTCCTTCAAAGGTTTCCTTATAAAAGAATCTTTATCAGAAGCCAAAACGTCCTTTTTACCTTCCAAATCCTTCTCGTATTTAACAAAGACGTTATTATCTTGAAAGCAGCTGAAAGGAATCCCGTTTTGAATGAGAAAATCAATAATTTTAATTGAATATTCTTTTGCAATATTAATATTCAACGAAGAGTCTTCCGGATAGTCAGGAAATGAGTTGAAAAGTCGAGATTGGGATGAATTCATAAGTATCAGTATTTCAAGGTAGGGTCAATGGTTAAGTGTATTACTATTGTAAAAAGATGCACTTATATTTTCTTTAAAAAATCGGCTAATTGTTCTTCTTCAGGCAAGTGAAGCTTCTTCTTGATTCTTACCCTTGAGAGAGTTACGCTTTTTGGCGCAACTCCCAATATCTGTGCTACCTGCTTAGGAGTTAAATTCATCTTTAAGTAAGCACAATGTTTTAAATCAAGATCAGTGAGTTGGCTGTTTCGTGTTTTAAGTGTTTCAAAGAAACAGGGTGATACCAATTCAAAGTGTAATTTAAATTTATTCCATTCATTATCTATATTCAAATCCTTTTCAAGTGTTTTTATAATTGATCGTGTTTGGTCTTTGATGAGATCAGGGTTAACATGGCCTATTTTTTCAATATCTTTTTTTAGATTTTTCAGTACGTCATTATGTTGGCTTAATTGCAAAGTAGACAATGCTGATTTACGCTGTTCAAACTCAATTTCCTGTTGAAGTTTTTCTTCATTCACTTTGGCTAATTGCCTCATTAACAAACTATTTCTATGTGATAGCTTAACGAAGATGAGAATTGAAATGACAATACAAATAAATATTGCGACAGAAAGTCGAAATCGAACTTGTGTTTCTTTGATTTCCAATTCCTTTTTAGCCAATTCATAATCAGTACGCTTTTGTACAATAAAAAAAGTCCTTTCGGTTGAAAATATCGAATCTCTCAATTTAATAGACTCTTTATTGACCATATAAGCATTTTTATAATCTTTTACTTCAAAATAATATTTAGACAATAAATTATAGGCCCATACTTTAGTAGATTGATATTTAGCTTTTGCCAAAAAAGCACGGTAGTTGTCACCTGCTTCTTTGTACTTTTTTTGACTTAAATAAACTTCAGCCAATACACTTTCAAGAATTTCAGGATTGTGTGGATGTGGGTGCATCTTATAACATTCTTTTGCTTTTAAAATTGCAGCTTCGGCATCTGAAAAACGCTTTAAATGATTAAGTATTACTCCTTTTTGATAATAATAACCTCCACAATTTATTGGCGAAAAACGTTCACCTATCCTGATAGCTTCATTAATGTATTGTAATGCTTTTTTAGGTTTTAATTCATTCTCGAATACTACGCTTAGGATATTAAGTGCTTTGCTTTCCTCCCAAATTAATTTATTTTTTCTACTTAGATAGAGCGATTTATTAAGATTATATTTCGCATTGGAATAGTCTCTTATTTCATAGTAGTAGCACCCGAATAAATAATAAAACCGTGAAATCAATGCAGGGTCAACTGTATATCTTTTAGATTCTAACAAAAGCTCAACTTTCTCAAGATAATTTAATGCTGATTTATAATTTTCTGTTATTTCTATTAAAATCAGGTACAAATGTATTTGCTCATTATAAAAATGATTTCTACCTGCCAAATTTAAGTTTCGACTTGCATAGCTTACCGCTAATGAATCTTCATTCCAATAATGATACAGCTCTGCATAATCTATGGCTGCGTTTACTTTGACAAAAGTTGAGTTGGGAAACTTCCGCTCAAGATTACGTATCACGGTAAAAGCTTTTGATGAATCTACCTGTATGTATTGATTCAGCGTTTTGTCGGATTCAATACAGGCACGTCTAATTTCTTCATGGATCGGGTTTTGTCCTGATTTACATCCTAAACACCATAAAAGCACAAATAACAGACATAATTTACACTTTTTATACCCATTTTGGGATATGATAGCCATTTGTAACCCTACTTTTTTATCTCTATCCATTATAAACGACCAACTTTGTCACTGTTTGATTAATACTCTTTTGAGTACATAAGCAGTACTTCTCTCTATTACCTACGATGAAAATTTCAGCAATAACAGAACCTGTAACACCCTTACCGGTCTGCCCTCCCAATGTATTAAAAGGTGACTACGCAAAAATCATTGAAGCGCATCAAGCCATTATGGCTAACCTGTCGATGCCGATGCCTACAATTGCCGAGTTGGCACGTACATCCAATATGAGTCCTTCTAAATTCAGGAAATTGTTTCTTCAGATATATGGCAACAGTGTTTATCAATATCATCTTAATGCCCGTCTGGAATTAGCGAAAGAATTGTTACTTTCAAATCAATACAGCATCGTTCAAATTGCGTACAAGGTAGGGTTTAGCCGTTCACAAAGTTTTGCGAAAGCATTTCTTGCTCACACAGGCCAAACCGCAACAGATTATAAAAAGGATATACTTTACAAAACATTGAATCAATAACATACCCAAAGTAACAAACATAAAAAATTGTGTAGGGTATAGGTTTAGTTGTTTTTATGAGGCATCGTTACAATCAACTTTAAATCTGTGCGATTACACCAGTCCGTTTTTGATGCAAAGAGGATTACATTTGCCTCATTGTCCGATTACTGCTTCTTTAATTATCCCTTTGGCAATTTTATATTAGATACCGTAAAATACAATTTGTACCCAATAAATACTTGTCTTTTAAGTAATCGAATCCGTTAAATGTCATTTTGGATACATAGTAAAGCATTTCGGATACCCTATCAGGCATAATTTTTGGTGTGCATCAGGATTCGTATTAACGCCCGAGATTGCACCAAAAAGGTGGATTTTGCTTTAAAGAAATCTATCTACTCCCCATCAGTGGGTGTTATCCTACTTGTTTTCTGATAAGGTGACATTTCTGACTTATGGAATTATATATTTCTCAGGAAGTTGAGGGAGGCAGAAATGGATAAAAAAAGCGCACCGAAGGCTCTTTTAGAATTTTAACGAGGCTTTTGCGGATAAGAAAAGCATTTTAGATACATTTTTGGATATATTGGATACCTAATTAGGTATATTTTTTGCCACTATTTCGTATCACATTGTTACTAAATGTAATACAAAAATGATGGAAAGATACTTACCTAAATCAATTTGCTTAAACCGATTTTTGAGGAGGGACACTATTCTTAGGCTCTTAATGAGCACCGCACTTATAAGCCTATTAGCTTATTGTGCCAATGCCCAAGTATCCGGAACGGTGTTCAAAGACTTTAATATGGATGGTACTAAAGGTACGGCCTCTCCCAACTTAGATGTGGGTATGGCAGGCGTAGTTGTTAAGGCAACTAAACCGGACGGCACAACCTTGACTGTCTCTTATACCGGTGGCGGTACATCTACCAATACTACCGGTGCCTATACCGTGACAGGAGGCACTGCGGGGCAGATTCGATTAGAGTTTGTGATGCCCGACAGTTATACTTTTGCCTCAAAAGGAGCCGCAGGTGGAACAACCGTGATGTTTCCATCGGGGACAACTCAAAATTTAGCAGTAAATTATCCTGCCGATTATTGTGGCGTTGCCGACCCTATGTTAGTCACATCCTGCTATGTGGGTAATAATGCTGCCGGTATGAATGATGTGTTGGTGAAATATGCGTACTCGTCATCAGGTCCATCACATTCAGCAAGTCATACTACCATTGGTGTAAAGAGCGAAATGGGATCTGTATGGGGAATTGCTTATGACAGACAAAAGCAGGATTTATTTGTTGGTGCTTTTGTGAAACGACATATTGCATTGAAAGATAATAATAGTGATGGAAAAGAAGATATTGGGGCAATATACATAGTACCAAGTAGTGGATCTCCCTCATTATGGTTAGATGTAACTACTTTGGGGGTTGATGTAGGTATGAGTTTAATGCCTACTATTGCAACAAGGGCTTTACCTGTACCGGTTACTACTTCAGACCTTGCAGCATCACACGATACACAATTATATTCACTTGTCGGAAAGATAGGGTTGGGAGATATTGAAATCTCAGACGATAATACCCAATTGTTTTTTGTAAATCTATACGATTCCAAAATTTATACGGTTGATATTGCCACAAAAGCATTAGTTGGTTCAGGTATCGCAGTTCCAAACTCCTGTACAGGAGGCAATGCTCGCCCATTTGCATTAACCTATCATAGAGGAAAACTTTATATCGGTTCTGTTTGCGATGCTGCTACTTCAAAGGTTGATGCAGATATGAAAGCTACTGTATATCGTTTAGATGGGACAACTTTCACCAGTGTTTTGTCGTTTCCGCTAAATTATACTAAAGGAGCGGCTTTTACCTGGGGGGGAGTTTATGGTAATAAATGGAATCCGTGGGAAGATTCTTTTTCAAATATTTCGGGGGGCATAAGCCCAACAGGCTTGAACCTTGTGTGTGAGCCACAGCCTATTTTTGCTGATATAGTATTTGATACTGATGAGTCATTGATTATGGTTTTCAATGACCGATTAGGACACCAAACAGGAACGGCAAACTATCAACCGAGTACCTCTGACACAAAACTCTATTATGGGCTTGCAGGTGGTGATATATTAAGAGCATCATTGGTATCAGGAGTTTATACGTTAGAAAAAAATGCCACTTCAGGCGGAGTAACTACTGCCGGGGCAGGTAATGGTCAAGGCCCCGGTACACCAACAGGTACAGGTTATACAAGCCCTTCCGGTGAATTTTATGTTGGAGATGATGAAAACAATGTGCATGAAGAAGTTGTAGGGGGAGGGGCTGCAATAGTACCAGGAAGAGGACAGGTAGTAACGCAAGTGTCTGACCCTGATCAAAACTATTTTGCAGGCGGCACCTATTGGTTTAATAATACGACCGGTGAGTATGACAAATCTTATGTAGTATTTATTGACCCTTCATTTGGACTGCAACCATGGCTATTCGGAAAAGCCAATGGCTTAGGCGATATGGAAGTAATGTGTAATGATGCACCCATTGAAATAGGTAATAGAGTGTGGGACGATACCGACAAAGATGGAATTCAGGACGCAGGTGAAGCAGGAATTCAAAATGTTTCAGTAACGCTTTGTGATAAAAACGGAACTCCCATTTCAGGTGCCACAGCCACAACAGATGCAAATGGAAACTACTTCTTTTCTTCGGCCTCGGGGACTAATTCAAGCTCTGCTAAATATGGGCTTAGTCTTACTTATAATACTGACTATATCTTAAAGTTTCCAACAACTTCTGGAACAAAATCTTTGACAAGTCCAAACCTTGGCGGCAATGACTTAGTGGACTCCGATGCTGCTGCTGATGGAAAAATAGCATTTACGACAGGTTACGCGGGAGAAAACAACCACAGTTTTGACGTAGGTTATTCGACCTGTACCAAACCTACTCTCGGTACCACCGTCACCACAGTAGCAGGAACGTGTACAGGTTCGACTCCCAACAACGACGCCACGGCTTCGCTCACCGTAACAGGTGGCGACAAAGCCGACATTATAGAAGGAGCCACCTACGGCAGCGGCCCTGCTTACAATGCCGCCTCTAACAAAACCGTAACGGCTGGTTCAGTGAGTTTTACGGGCTTGAAGCACAACACCCAATACACCATCCGCGTGTGGAATGCCGATAATACTTGTTTTGAAGATAAGACCTTTACTACACCAACCAAAGATTGCAGTTGCACCACCCCCGTTTTGACGGATTTGACCAACCAGACGATATGCGTTGGCGGAAGTTTTACGCCTTCCAACGTGACGACGAGTGTCACCAATGGTGTGGCGGCAACTTACCTGTGGTACAACGACAACGGCACGACCAACCCCACTACCACTGTCATCAGCGGTCAAAACACGGCTACACTCACAGCCCTGCCGACGGCAGCAGGGGTTTACAAATACCGTGTGGAGGCTACCAATACGGCAGACAACACTTGCAAAGCGAGCAAAAGCGTAACGTTGACCATTACGGCCAATCCAGCTCCGACAGTAAATAGTCCTACGATATGTTCAGGTCAAACGGCTACCTTGACTGTTGCCAATTGTGCAGGAACAGTAACATGGTCAGGTGGCTTGACAGGCAACCCTGCTACGACCCCTGCCTTAACGTCTTCAACTACCTACACCGCTACTTGTACGGTGGGTACTTGTACAGGCACAGCAGTGGCTACGGTAACTGTTAGCCCCAATCCAGCTCCGACAGTAAATAGTCCTACGATATGTTCAGGTCAAACGGCTACCTTGACTGTTGCCAATTGTGCAGGAACAGTAACATGGTCAGGTGGCTTGACAGGCAACCCTGCTACGACCCCTGCCTTAACGTCTTCAACTACCTACACCGCCACTTGTACGGTGGGTACTTGTACAGGCACAGCAGTGGCTACGGTAACTGTTAGCCCCAATCCAGCTCCGACAGTAAACAGTCCTATGATATGTTCAGGTCAAACGGCTACCTTGACTGTTGCCAATTGTGCAGGAACAGTAACATGGTCAGGTGGCTTGACAGGCAACCCTGCTACGACCCCTGCCTTAACGTCTTCAACTACCTACACCGCTACTTGTACGGTGGGTACTTGTACAGGCACAGCAGTGGCTACGGTAACTGTTAGCCCCAATCCAGCTCCGACAGTAAATAGTCCTATGATATGTTCAGGTCAAACGGCTACCTTGACTGTTGCCAATTGTGCAGGAACAGTAACATGGTCAGGTGGCTTGACAGGCAACCCTGCTACGACCCCTGCCTTAACGTCTTCAACTACCTACACCGCTACTTGTACGGTGGGTACTTGTACAGGCACAGCAGCGGCTACGGTAACTGTTAGTACTAAGCCAGCTCCGACAGTAAATAGTCCTACGATATGTTCAGGTCAAACGGCTACCTTGACTGTTGCCAACTGTTCAGGAACAGTAACATGGTCAGGTGGCTTGACAGGCAACCCTGCTACGACCCCTGCCTTAACGTCTTCAACTACCTACACCGCCACTTGTACGGTGGGTACTTGTACAGGCACAGCAGCGGCTACGGTAACTGTTAGTACTAAACCCAATGCAGGAAAAGACACAACAATGGCCTGTTTGAATCCAGCCACCAACCAACTGGCCACCTCCATCACACTTGCCCCCATCCCAACAGGAGGTTCTTGGACACAGATAGGCACAACACCCGCCACGGCCACCATCAATGGAAACGCGGTAACTAATATGACCGTCGCTGGAACCTATCAATTTGTTTATACCACTACCGCAGGATGTAAAGATACCGTCGCCGTTACGGTCAGCCCTTGTGCTGGTTGTACCAAGCCCGATGCAGGACTAGATGTCACACTAACTTGCCCGCCTTCGGGTATTGCCCCAACTACGGCTACCTTGGCTGCCGTCACTTCAGGTGGTACTTGGGGGGCAATAGTTACCAACCCAGCCGCGGCTACGATCAATGCTGCCACAGGTGCTATCACGGGTCTGACTACTGCAGGAACTTACCGCTTTGTATATTCTGTAACAGGTGGTGGTAATGTTTGTACTGATACCGCAGCAGTCATTGTACCTACTTGTGTTCAACCCAAAGGCAGCCTCGGGGATTTTGTCTGGAAAGACCAAAACAACAACGGTATCCAAGACGAAACCACGCCCAACGGCGGTGGCGTAGCGGGGGTTCAGATTGAACTCTACAAAAACGGAACGTTCTTTGCCAAAGACACCACCGATGTTCAGGGTAAGTACTTATTCACCAATCTGGACGCTGGGACTTACAAAATCAAGGTCTTAGCCGCTTCGATTCCTGCGGGTTGTGAGTTGTCGAGTGTGACAGATGCCCCCAGCGACGATGCCAAGGACTCGGATGTGGACAAGACCACGGGCGAATCGGGCAACTACGAAATCAATCCCCTCGACCCCACTAAGAAGGACATCCTCACCGTGGATGCGGCTTTGGTTGTTCCTTGCGTGAAGTCGAAAGTAACCCTCACAGGCGCACCCGTTTGTTCGGCAGATGTTCAAACTTATAGCATCACCTTCAGTGTGACGAATAAAGTTGGAAACCTCAAAGTCAACAAAGGTACTTTGACAGGTGCTAATCCATACACTGTGACGGGAATACCATCAGGGGCTACTATCAAAATCACTGACAGTTTGAGTGCAGTTTGTAAGTTTGATACCCTCATCACGGGGCCGAACTGTAATTGTAACCCTCCATTACCTCTGTTGATTACTCCAAGTATGACGGCTTGTGTGGGTGATACCTTCCCGACCATCAAAGCCACCGTAGTAGGATTGGCCACGGTCGAATGGTTCACCCAGCCAACGGGCGGTACAGCGGTCTTTACAGGACTTAATTACAAACCATCGGGAACAGTACCAACGACAGGTGCAGTCTTCTACGCCCAAGCGCGCAGTACTGACCCCACTTGCCCCACGGCCATCAGCACCAGTCGAGTAATGGCAACGGTCAACGCCCAAGATTGTACCAAAGAAGTGGATTTGGCTTTGAAGAAGTCTATCAACACCAAAATTGCCCAAATCGGTGATGTCTTGACCTACACTTTGAAAGTCTGGAATGAGTCCAACACTAACGCCACCGGCGTAGAAGTCACCGACAGCATCGCCACCACGGTAGAATTTCAAGCAGGCAGTTTTACGGCTTCTCGCGGTAGTGCCGTCATCAGTGGAAATGTCATCAAATGGACCATCGGTAACATCGCTGCGGCAGGCGTACCTGCCAACGGCGACACCGTCACGCTGACTTACAAGGTGAAAGCTACGCAACAGGGTATTCATTACAATACGGCTGAGATCAGCAAGACCAATGAGAAGGATGTGGATTCGACGCCAAGTAATGGAAAAGAAACGGAAGATGATATTGACCGTCAATGCTTTACTGTACCCATCAAGTTGTGCTCCGGCAATAAAGTAGAGGTAACTGTCCCAACCCGATTGACGAACGTGAAGTGGTACAGAAACGGAGGCAGTACGCCGATTGCCACGGGAAATGTGGTCTTGTTGAGCGAGATAGGAACGTATACGTTTACGGCTGATAACGGTACTTGCCCTACGGGGGGCTGCTGTCCGGTGATTCTCGAATCAGACACTAATTGTTGTCCGGCGGAAGCGTGTGTGCCGTTTACGGTCAAAAAAATTAAGAAGTAAAGAGGGTAAGTGAAATATGCCAGCTAAAACACCCCGTCGGCATTGCCGACGGGGTGTTTTAGCTGGCATATTCTATAGATGATTCTAGTGCAAAAAGCATCAGTTTTTTGGCAGAGGCAGGTTACCGCAGTGTTTCATTATTTGTCAATTATACACTGGCTTTTACTGAAATTTCGCAAAATTTTAAAGGAAATTTTACTTCTACCGACACCCCGTTTACTTTCGATCGGGTAAGTTAGGATTTGTCAATTAGGGGGTGAAATGTCGTTTTTTGTCAATCATTGAAAAATCAGCCCCTCACAGCACTTGTTTCAGGATTTTTGCAAAAAGAAAATACCTAAAAAATCATCAGGAAATCACGCTCACTACGGGCCTGAGTCACGGTTTTATTTACAAAGGACACAGGACCCCATTGTCAGGTGGTTACAAGAGTAATAAGACTTTTATCCCCTAGCCACAATTTCCTTTATGCCTTCTGCATAGCTTGTTGTTTTAAAATCGGGAAAACGTTTCATGAATTTGGCGCTGTCAAAGAAATAAGGTTGCTCGAATTGATAGGTCATTTCGTACACCTCCCCCAGGATCGGAATGAACCACCCCAGAATCTTCAGCATAAATTTAGGAATGGCGCTCACCTTGGCTTTTTTATTCATCTCTTTCGCAAAGAGTTCGGTCCATTCCCTGCCTGTTGGCGCGTCAGGATACGTTGGCAAATGCCACACCTGATCGTAAGCATCGGGGGTATTGCCTAACAAGGCCGTGGCCCGCGCCGCATCGGGGGTATAGGTTGCCGAATGCTTGAAATCCATCCCTCCTATCCATTGAGCCGCTTTGTCTTTTTGAAGATTTTTAGAAACGGTCTCCTGCAACATACTCGTGCCGATGCCCGGCCCGTAGAAATCCGCCGAACGGGCAATGAGTGCATTGATCTTTTTAGCCTTTATCGCTTCAAAAATCATATCTATGACTTGCTTACGTACTTTTCCCTTTTCACTTGGAGGGTTCATCTTCGACTCTTCGGTCATGTGCGGAATCTCCGCCGAGTCGTACATGTACACATTGTCGAAAAATACCAATTTCGCTTTGTGTTTGGCGCAGGCATCAATCACCGAACGCATGAAAGCGGGCCATTTTTCCCGCCAAACGCTGAGTTTATACTCAAACCCGATAGTCACGTACACCACTTCCGAGCCCGCCACGGCGGCGTCTACGTCGGCAGGGTTGGACAGATCGGCGGCAAAGAGTTCATCGGTCGGATTGACTTTTTTAGGATTGCGGCTGACGAGCCGAATTTTTTGGGTGTATTGTTGGCCTAAAGCTTTGGCCAACTCTGACCCAATGGCACCGCCGGCTCCGAGGATTGTCTGCATTGTGATGATGATTTTAAATGGCTGATAGTTACTGAATTGATGGTCGAATTTTCGGAGTAAATGTAAGGGATTCAACGTAAAAGGCAACCTCTTTCCGCTGACAATTATCAGGAATAGGTTCCATCCATGATTCACCGGTAAAGTGACAAAGAGTCACAATATTTACGTACAAACAGGCAAAACGGCTGCTCCGCTGCGACTTTGCGTAATGAATGTCGGTAAAAACGGATTCTCCGCCCCTTTATAGAGATAAAATCACCAAATCCATGAAAACAACGATTCTTTTATTCTTCCTTTTTATCACCTTCTTTCACAATATCAACGCCCAGGAAAAAAGCCTGTTTAATGGCAAAGACCTAACAGGCTGGCACATCGACGTGCCCGCAATGGACAAAGACCCCAATTTGCGCAACCCCTTTATTATCCGCAACGGCCTGTTGGTCAGTTTGGGCGAGCCACAAGGCCATTTGATTACAGACGCTGTTTATGAAAACTACCGTATTGAAGTTCAATACCGCTTTGCAGGCAAACCCGGCAACTGCGGCTTGCTGCTCCACGCTTCTACGCCGCGCTCGCTGTACGGCATGTTTCCCAAATCCATTGAATCACAAATGATGCACAAAAATGCGGGCGATTTCTGGTGCATTGTCGAAAACATCGAAGTCGAAGACATGGAAAAACGGCGCGGGCCAAAAGAAAACTGGGGCACTACCGAAGGCAAAGAGCGCCGCGTGATGAACCTCACAGATACCTCCGAAAAACCCTTGGGTGAATGGAACACCATGATCGTTGAATGCCTCAACGACCACATCAAGGTCTGGGTCAACGGCGACATGGTCAACCACGGTTTTCACTGCACCGCCCAAAAAGGCCACATTGCCCTGCAAGCCGAAGGGGCCGAAGTGGAATTTAGAAAAGTTGCGCTGACCCCGATTAAGAAGTTGACGGAGTGAAAAAAGGAACTTAGCCGTTCATCCGAGCGACTATCCGCTCGTTGTACGCAGTCTTCAGCAGAATATAACGCACAACGAGTGGAATATGCCTCATTTTTGTAAGTAAGGATTGGGCGGAAATTGATGAATCTGAAACCCTGCTTTCTTTAATTTTTCGCGCATCGAATCAGAAGGAAGTTTTTTAAAAATTACGGCACACAATACCTGCGAAGGCATCAATCCTAGTTTCATCAGAAAATTGTGCCAAGCTAATTTACGCTTCACTTTTTTAAAAACAACCGATGAGGAAGTAGCCGGCTCAAACACCGTTTGTGGAGAATAATAATTATTATTGATTCCTTTAAATGCAACTCCAGGCAGGCCGATTCCATTGGCTAACTTGTCCATTTCCCGTTCTGACAGTTTAAATACATAATTCCCAACTTCTTCAAAAGAATAGCGATTTTTCCAGTATCGCTGCAAAAGAGTCGTATCAAGTTTATCTAACAGATTTCTGGCAGCCAGCAATATGGGCATTTTGGAAATGGGATCATGAGGCTCAACGATAATAACGGCTTCCCGCGCCACCCGCAGCATCTCATATACGGCTAAATAGGGACGTGGAAAGTGGTGGTAAGCTTCTTTGCAAAATACATAATCAAAGGACTCATCCTCAAAACTGAGTTGTTCAGCATTCTCTACCGAATAATCTTTGATAAGACCGTGCGCTTTTGAGAGAGGCAGAAAGGTACTCGAAATATCGGTCGCAACGACAGTTATCCCTTTTTCATAAAAGTAATTGGCATCAAATCCATATCCGTCTCCAACCGTCAACCACTGTTTTTCTGTGGATAAAAAGGGCTCAGCAAATGCCAATAATCTTTGGTGGATCCATCCACCAATCGTTTGCTGTTGTTTTTGGTTTTTCCAATTTTGAATGGCTTTTTCCTTGGCGCTTTCATCAAGATAAACTTTTTCGTACCAGTTTGAGTGAGCTTCATGACTTTTTATTTCTGTACTCATCAGTTTTATTCGTTGTTTACGTTAGAGGCTATTTTTAATCATCTGATTCGGGCACTTCAATCTATTTTTTTTCTTCTTTAAAAACTGTGCCGTTTTTTTGTAATAAAAGCATCCGTAAAGCCTCTTTCTGCGTCTAATAAGGTTTTTACAACCAATCGCTTTCGGACAGTGGAGCTCATTGGGCTAGAAGCGGTACCATGGCAAATACCAGCAAATGCAAAAAAGCGAAGCAATGCCCCGCTCTTTTGCATCGTGAGTAAACAATTACAAATTCTTCGCCTTCAGCTGCTTCACGGCATAATCGGCCGCGCGGGCGGTGAGGGCCATGTAGGTCAGGGAGGGGTTTTGCGTGGCCGTGGAGGTCATACAAGCGCCGTCGGTGACGAATACATTTTTGCAAGCGTGCAGCTGATTAAATTTATTGAGCATCGACGTTTTGGGGTCTTTGCCCATGCGTACGCCGCCCATTTCGTGGATGTCGAGGCCCGGGGCTTTGTTGGGTATGTCGTTGGTTTTGATATTGGTAAAACCTGCTTTGGTAAACATCTCTGTCAACTGCTCGTGAAAATCCTTGATCATCTTCTCGTCGTTGTCGTCGTAGCTGACCGAGATTTTCAACTGCGGAATGCCCCACGGGTCGGTCAACTGGGAGTCGAGCGCTACGTAATTGGTTTCTTTCGGAATGGTCTCACCCATGATGTGCGAACCTACGCGCCAGTTGCCGTATTTTTTCTCGGCAAGGCTGTTTTTTAGGTCTTCGCCCATGCCAGAGCGGTCGTTGTAGGTCATGCGGCTCGCGCCGAAGCCTGCCGCGTAGCCGCGCAAAAAGTCCGTTTCCTGCTTAAATACGTTGCGGAAACGCGGAATATAACTGCTGTTTGGGCGGATACCTTCGGTGGTGGTATCCATAAATCCTTCGTATTCTCCCGAAATACTCGTGCGATAATTATGGAAAGCCACGTATTTACCCAACACACCGCTGTCGTTGCCCAAGCCGTTTTGGAAACGATTGGATTTTGAATTCAGCAAAATCAAATTGGTATTCAAGGCAGCCGCATTCACAAAGATTACTTTGGCGTAATATTCAACGGCTTCTTTGGTGTTGGCATCAATTACCCGAACGCCCGTTGCTTTGCCAAGTTTCTCATCGTATAAGATAGAATGCACCACCGAATCAGACTTCAACGTCATTTTGCCGCTGCGCTGCGCCCACGGAATCGTGGAAGCATTGCTGCTAAAATACCCACCGTACGGACACCCACGCTGACACAACGCCCGGTTTTGGCATTGCGCGCGGCCTTGGTCGTAGTGGATTTGGTTGGGCTTGGTCAGGTGCGCACAACGTCCGATGATGATGGGACGCGCACCGTTGTAATGCTTCGCCATTTGCTCACCGAAGTATTTCTCCACGCACGATTGTTCATGCGGCGGCAAAAATTCCCCGTCGGGCAATTGGGGTAATCCATCTTTGTTTCCAGAAATTCCCGCAAATTTTTCGACGTAACTGTACCAAGGAGCAATGTCATCGTAACTGATAGGCCACTCCACCGCAAAACCATCGCGGGCGGGGCCTTCAAAATCGTATTTTGACCAACGCTGCGTTTGGCGTGCCCAGAGGAGGGATTTACCACCTACCTGATAGCCACGAATCCAGTCGAATGGTTTTTCCTGCACATAAGGGTGCTCGGCATCTTTTACAAAAAAGTGCGCGGCGTCTTCGTTGAACGCATAACAGCGGCTTACGATGGGATTGGCGTCTTTGACGGCTTTAGGCATTTGCCCCAAGTGGTCAAACTCCCAGGGGTTTTTGAGCGTAGTGGGGTAATCGGTCACGTGCTGCACATTGCGACCACGCTCCAGTACGAGCGTGCGCATTCCTTTGCCAGTCAGCTCTTTGGCCGCCCAGCCTCCGCTGATGCCCGAACCAATCACGATGGCGTCGAACGTACGGTCTTTGATGGAATCTATATTGAAATAAGACATTTTGTGGGTTATGCTTTAGCTGATAAGTGGCCTACCGGTCCGTTTTTTTCTCCATCTTTCCCTGTGCTTTAGCAATCGGAACGCATCCGTGATAAAAGCCGGGGGCCATGTTGTATTTCTGAATGTTAACCATCACATATTCAGAGTTTTGATACCCCTGAATCGTCAAGCCTTTGATCATGTTTACAAACTGTTTCGTGGCCACATCGGGCGAATTTGCCAGCTTTTTAAGCAACTCAAGGCGTTGGGCTGGTTCAATTTCTGCAAATACTTTTCCGTGCGCCAGTTTAGATGCGATGTCGGTCGTAGCAAGGCCATCTTTCAATCCTTTTTGAGCGGCTTCTCCGTAGCAATCGTTGATCATCCGCATTGCAAATTGATGCACTTTAAGCGATTTAGCGCCCGGAGTAGTGGTTTCTGGAATGATGGTTTCTACGATTTCGGCCAATGTTCCCTCTTCACTGAAGGACAACGTTGATACCTTTCCGATGGATTCGGGAGTCCAACCCGAAGCCCAAGTCGGAAGACTCATCAATCCTCCAACGGCCATGGTCAAGTTCCGTATTGCTGAACGTCTTTGCATGATTAAATATCGTTATAAACAGTTGTTAATCTTTTACAGTATTCCTGATAAAGGAGTTTAATGAGGTAAAATTACCCATTAAATAAGAGAAAAGCGTGTCTAATCAACTAACTTTTTTCTTAGAAAGCATCGAAGATTCTCTGACCATCAACTGGGTGGAGAGGGTCACGGTTTCGGGTATGCTGTGCTCCGATTCCAGTTGTTTCAGCAATAGCCTCACTACCTGCGAGCCCATTTCCTGAATAGACTGATTCACGCTCGACAGCGATGGCGAAAGGTAAATACAAGTAGGCTCGTTGTTGAAGCTGACAATTGCCACGTCGTCGGGAATGCGTATTCCTTTCTGCTTCAGGGCATACATGGTCGAAAAAGCAATGCGGTCGCTCATGGTCAAAATACCGTCGGGAGGCTCGGGCAGAGCCATCATGCTCAGGGCTTGCATCATGATATTTTCTTGCGTAAAATCACTGTGAAATACATAACGCTCGTTGTAAGGCAAATCATATTTTCGAAGAGCCTCCTTAAATCCTTCCAACCGCTGATTACTGATTAAAAGATTGGGTGGGCCCGCCAAACAGCCCAACCGTTGGCAACCGTTTTCGATGAGGTGCTCAGTGGCTTTAAAGGCCGCTAATTTATTGTCGACAATCACTTTGGAAGCTTCGATTCCTTCGGCGTAGCGGTCAAATATCACCACGGGAATTTGCTTCCGCAACAGGCGATTGATGTGGTCAAGGTCTTGGGTATCGCGCGCCAACGAAATGATAAACCCTTCCACCTGACTGTTGAGCAGATTTTGTATCTGCGCCACTTCGCGCAGATAGGACTCGTTGGTCTGACACACCACCACGCTATACCCCGCCTGCATGGCTGCTTCTTCGATACTATTGAGAACCGATGAAAAAAAGTAATAACTCAATGTAGGCAAAATAACCCCGATGGTTCGGGTACGGCTTTTCACGAGATTCTTGGCCAGTTGATTGGGTTGGTAGTCCCATTCTTGCGCTAACTGTAAGACGGCCTGCCTCGTTTCTGGATGTATTTCGGGCATACCCCGCAGGGCACGCGAGACGGTAGAAGCCGATAAATTCAGGGCATGTGCAATGTCTTTAATGGTGACAGGCGTATTTTTGGTCATCGTGTTTAGGAAATATCATTTTTACAATAAACGGTGTTAAAACATACAATTTCCAGACCGAAGCAAATGTAATTTTACACCCGTTTTATTAAACAAATATAATTTAATTTTTTAAAGACCTGAAATTCATTTTCACAAAAACCGCAAACGTTTGCGGTTACGTTTGCAAACAACCACAATAAATTTTCAGTCATTTTTTTGCCTTTTTACTCGCTTAAATTGCAATTTTTCCTTAGTTTTAAAGCAGTAACAAACTTTTTTCGGGTCTAACCACAAAAAAGCTTCTTTATAAGCTACGCTATTTATCAATTCATTTTTTGTACTTTTCTACTATTTTTAAACAATTTTATTTATCTAACTTTTAACCGTCTTTGTTGATGAAAAAAGTATTATCTCTTTGCCTTGTCCTATTGGCCTTTGTGGCCCAGGGCCAATCAAAAATTGATGTAAAAAAGGAATTTGAATTTGCGGCCAAACAATACGAAGGAATGTTGGCCGCCCACCCCGACCTCACCAAATTCCCGCAGTCGACCAATGCCGACGGCACCCCGCGCGACATGAAATCGGACTGGTGGTGCAGTGGATTTTTTGGAGGTTCGCTTTGGTATATTTATGAATACAACAAAGCCCCCCAGTGGAAAGAAGCCGCCCACAAATGGACCATGGCCGTAGAAAAAGAGCAGTACAACACGGGTACACACGACTTGGGCTTTATGATTTATTGCCCCTTCGGAAATGGCTACCGACTCACCAAAAACAAAGCGTATAAGCCCATCATGCTCACGGGTGCTAAATCACTTTCAACACGTTTTGACCCCAAAAGAGGCGTGATTAAATCTTGGAACAGCTTTAAAGGTGGGTATGATTATCCCGTTATCATCGACAACATGATGAACCTAGAGTTTTTGTTTTGGGCCGCGCGCGAGTCGGGCAACAAGGAGTTTTATAACCTCAGCGTAACCCACGCCGACAATACCCTCAAAAATCACTACCGCCCCGACCATAGCGCCTATCACGTATTGTGTTACGGTCCAAACGGTGAAGTATTGGCCAAGAAAAACCACCAGGGTGCCGCCGACGAATCAGCGTGGTCGCGCGGGCAAGCTTGGGGGCTGTACGGCTACACGGTGATGTACCGCGAAACCAAAGACCAAAAATACCTTGAGCACGCCCGCAACATCGCCGATTTTATTTTGAACAATCCCACCCTGCCAGCCGATAAAATTCCGTATTGGGATTATAGCAAACCAGGTGAAGAGCGCGACGCTTCGGCGGGTGCCATTGCGGCCTCGGCCCTGTTGGAATTGAGTACGTATGGCGGCAAAAACGCCAAAAAATACTACAACGATGCCGTGATAATGCTCGAAAACCTGTCAAAAGCACCGTATAAAGCCGAGTTGGGCAAAAACAACCATTTTATTTTACAACACAGCACTGGCCATAAGTTGGGCAAATCAGAGATTGATGTGCCACTGGTGTACGCTGATTATTATTATCTGGAAGGATTGCTTCGTTATGACGCGTTGAACAAACGAAAAAAATAACCCATTTTTATAAAAAACGGCCTTCCGATGAGTAAAGCGCTCTCGGAAGGCTTCTTTTCGAAAAAAACGCATGGTGAAACTCCCCGACAACCAATCGACCTTTTCTGATCTTCAGCTCTGGATTCAGTTGAAGAACGGAAGTGAGTTGGCCTTGGGTAAACTCATCAAAAAATACTTCAACCCTTTACAAAACTACGGGTACAAGTTTATCCGCGACGAAGATTTTGTGAAGGATTGTGTTCAGGAAGTTTTTATTGAGGTATGGCAGCGCCGCGACCGCCTCAGTACGCCCGACAGTGTGCGGGCCTACCTGTTGAGTTCGGTTCGGAAGCGGGTGCTACGCGAAGGGTTTCGTCAGCAAATTATCAAAGAGGACGAACCCATCGACCTCGAAAACAATTGGCATTTTGTTGAACTTCCGCACGAACGATTGATGATTGAAGAAGAGCATGAAGCCCAGCTCAAACACAAGATAGGA
Source organism: Runella rosea (assembly GCF_003325355.1). GTDB lineage: Bacteria > Bacteroidota > Bacteroidia > Cytophagales > Spirosomataceae > Runella > Runella rosea. The sequence continues at coordinate 5,658,438 of NZ_CP030850.1, read as the reverse complement.
GCGCTGCTCAACCAACTCCCTAAACGCCAGCGAGAAGCCATCTATTTGCAGTTTTATCAGGATTTGGAGCGCGAAGAAATCGCTCAAATCATGGATATTCACCCGCAGTCAGTCTCTAATTTATTGCAAACGGCGTTTAAGTTATTCCGCCAAAATTGGCAGGTAATTTATGCTTTGCTGGGGATATTTGATTTGTTTATTTTTTAAAAATCCCGAAAAAACAAGTATTTCTCTTCTTCTATTGCCATCTATAAAAAATGCCCCTTGGCCTCTGCCAGCTTTAACGAAACCGTTCCTCTATGAATACTTTGTATCGCAACTACCGATTCGAAGATTTTGCCCGCGATGAGCGCTTTCGTCGGTGGGTTCTTGACAACGAACCAGAAAGCTCCCGTTATTGGAATGATTGGATAGACCAAAATCCCGACTGTACTGAAACAATACAGTTGGCAAAGGCCTTTTTGTTGGCGCTTGAAAACGACGAAACCACCTTCGAGCAAGATGAGCTGGAACAGATTACCCAACGTATAGTAGCCCTCCCCGAAAAACCCGTGGTAGCATTCTGGAAAAACACCGCCTTTCGTCTGGCCGCTTCCATCCTTCTGGTGATGGGGGTAGGATTTGGGTTGTACAAATATCTAAGCACGCCTTCTCTTCCCGTCGCGGAGGTTGAAGATTCATTTCTCCCACAACTTACCCACAACTACTTAGAAAACACCAACCAAACTAATATTCCGCAAAAAATCAGCTTCGAAGATGGCAGCACCGTTACGTTGTATCCTAAGAGCAGCCTACGTTATCCCACCCCCTTCAACGCCTCTCGAAGAGAAGTGTATTTGAACGGAAAAGCGTTTTTTGACATTGCCAAAAATCCACAAAAACCCTTCTGGGTCTATACACATCATATCTCAACGCAGGTATTGGGAACGAGTTTCATGGTCAATTCTTTTGCGGATGCCCAAGAAGCAAAAGTGGAAGTAAAAACGGGCAAAGTATCGGTTTACACTCGTAAAGACCTCGAAAAAGCCAAAGAAACCCAGCAAAACGTGATGGCGGGCGTAGTGCTGACGCCCAACCAACAGGCTGCATTCTCAAAAAATGAAGAGCGTCTCTTCAAATCAATCGTAGAAGCCCCCGAAGCAGTGGTTGAAGCCCCCAAACAAGAATTCATTTTTGAAGAAACTCCTGTATCTCAAGTATTTAAATTTGTAGAAAAGATGTACGGCATTTCGGTTATTTATGACGCAAAGACCATGGAATCCTGCTTTCTGACGGCCAATCTCTCCGACGAATCACTGTTTGACAAGCTTGATTTAATTTGTAAAATTACCCATTCAACTTACGAAATGGTTGACGCTCAAATCATTATCCATAGTCGAGGCTGCAAATAGAACTTTTTCAAAAAAAAACGTTAAAAATCCAGTATCTTAGCTTTACGTCTGCCATCCATGAGAAAACCACTATTTTGTCATGGATAAATTCTACCAAACAACCAATCTTCTCCGAACACTCATGAGAATTTCCTTCACACAGATGATTATTGCCATTCTGTGCATGAGTGCCTCTTATGCGCACGACGCGATGGGTCAGGAAATGCTTGACCAAAAAGTAACCCTTAAACTTTCCAACGAGGATCTGAAAAGTACATTGGGTGCCCTTGAACGCACCACCAACGTACGGTTCATCTACAATCCTAAGGAAATCAAGGCCAATCAAAAAATTAACATTAACGCCCAAAACGAAAAACTGAAGTCAGTGCTTGAGCAAGTGCTGACGCCGCTCAACATCAGTTTTGAGGCCAAAGGCAAACAAATTGCCCTTTTCAAAAAAGCGGTGGGGTTTATCGAAACACCCCTCCAAACCCCAAGTCTGCTGCAAAATCAGTCTATTGACCGGAATGTAACCGGTAAAGTGACCGACGAGAAAGGTGAGGCATTGGTCGGGGTAACGGTACAAGTGAGAGGAACCACCCGGGGAGCTACGTCAGACGCGCAGGGAACCTTCCGTATTTCGGTAGTGGATGATAAATCGGTGCTGGTATTTTCGTACATCGGCTATGCCAAACAAGAAATTACGGTGGGCAATCAGACCAATTTCAACATCAGTTTGGTGGTAGATGATAAAAGCCTCGAAGAGGTCGTGGTGGTAGGATACGGAACCCAAAAGAAGGTCAATCTGACGGGGGCTGTCTCGACCGTAGATTCAAAAATGATTCAAAACCGCCCCAGTAGCAACTTAGCCAACGCCCTTCAAGGAACGACCCCCGGCTTAATTGTAACCCGCGTAACGGGTCAGCCCGGTAACGAAAGCCTCAACCTGCAAATCAGGGGTGCAACCACCGCCAACGGCGACGTGCCACCACTCGTGATTTTGGACGGGGTAACGGTACCCAGCTCTACGCTCCTCAACATGAACCCCAACGACGTAGAAAGCATGAGTGTGCTAAAAGATGCTGCGGCCGCGGCTATTTATGGCGCACAGGCTGCGGGAGGGGTAATATTAGTAACGACCAAAAAAGGGAAAGCTGGTAAAGTAACTTTTGATTATTTGGGTCAATACGGTACCGAGTGGGCCATCAATGTTCCCGAACGATTGAGTTTATTGGACGAAGCCAATCTTGTAAATTTAGGTCAACTCAATGCGGGCGCGGGCCCAGAATACAATGCATTTGACTTAGAACAAATCCGCAACAACGTTCCGTACGTGGTCAACCCCGCCGATACCAACAACTATTTGTTTTATAATCAAGAGCCACTTACCGACCAACTTTTACGGAAATATACCTCCATGCGCACGCACAATATCACGGCGCGCGGCGGTACAGATAAGTTTAACTTCATGGTTTCGGGTGGATATTACGAAAAACAAGGCGTTTTCAAGGTCGGCCCCGACAACAACAAACGTTATAACCTGCGCGTCAACTTAGGCACTCAGTTGACCAAACACCTTTCGTTAGATACCCGAATTGCCTATACACTCGAACAAACACGCCAGTCCTCTTCAGGCGCCGACGGTGGTGGACTTTTGTACCAAGTGTATCGCCTACGTACCCGAACGCCTTTCTTTACGCCCGAGGGCCGCTACAACGGCGCAGGGTCGGCCGCGTCGGCCTATGCTGAGTTGGAATCGGGAGGATACAACAATCTCGACAAAAACTTCTTTGACGGAACTTTTACCCTCAAAGCCGCCGAAATCGTTAAAGGATTGACCCTTCGGGCCGTGGCAGGAACACAATTCCGTCCCCAAAATCGCAACACATTTTTCAGGACGGTTCCTTTGTGGGGCCGCAACAGCATTTCGCGCTACATAAATCAGGTAAACTCGTACCGCGTTACCCGTGATTTGACCAAAAATTTGAATTTACAGTTCTTGGCTGATTACAATTTCAAAATCGGCGACAAACACAGTTTCAGCGTATTAGGAGGCTATCAGTGGGAAGACTCCCGTTTTGAAAGTGTATTTACCCAAGCCAACAACCTTGTAAGCAACGACTTGCCTACGCTAAGCCTCGGTGACGACGCTACCAAAAGCAACAGCGAAACCATCCGTACGTACGCATTTCAATCAATTTTTGGTCGTTTCAACTACAATTTTAGCGACAAATATCTTTTTGAAGTGACCGTTCGTCAGGACGAAAGCTCAAAACTTGCACCCGGCCTGCGTACCCAAATTTTCCCTGCGGCATCGGTAGGTTGGAACGTTCATCGCGAAGCGTGGTTTGCCAACTCATTACGGTTTATCTCTGAGCTTAAACTGCGCGGCTCATGGGGCCGTTTGGGAGGTGCTTTGGGAAGTACCCTTGGTTTTTATGACTACCTAAACCAATTGTCGAGAAGCTCAAACCTTGTATTGGGCGATGCCCGGGCATCTTACATCGGACAAACGTTCATTCCGTCGGCGGCGCTTTCTTGGGAAACCATCGAAACCACCAACGGAGGTATTGACCTCGGATTTTTCCAAAATCGTTTGCAGGCCAACTTTGATTATTACGTCAAGTTCAACCGGAACATGCTCACCCCGCAGCAGCTTCCGGCCACCATCGGGATTGCCACCCCACGCAAAAACAACGGAGAGCTAAAATCATGGGGCTGGGAACTTGACCTGCGCTACCGCGACCGCATCGGCAAAGATTTCAACTATAATGTTTCGTTCAATCTTTCAGACAACCAAAACAAACTTATCAATTTCTCGGGCCGCCGGGTTATCAATGCGGGCTTCAACAGCCTCATTGAGGGCTACCCAATCAATACCCTTTGGGGCTACCAAACAGCGGGGTATTTCACCTCGGCCGATGAGGTCAAAGCCTCCCCATTCCAAGATAACCGTACAGGCCCAGGCGACGTAAAATACATAGACCGCAACGGCGACAACCGCCTAACGGTGGGCAAAGGAAACGTGGAAGATTTTGGTGATTTAGTGTATTTAGGCACCGACCAACCCCGTCTGTTGTTTGGCTCAACATTGGGATTTGACTGGAAAGGGTTTGACTTCATGGTCTTTTTCCAAGGAGTGGGCAAACGTCGCTTCCGCCCCAATACCGAGTCGATTGCCCCTCGTTTGGTGACTTGGAAACAGCCTTTGGCCATCCATGCCGACTACTGGACCCCCGAAAATCCTGATGCCCTTTATCCTCGTCCGTTTACGGGTGCTACGCACAACTACGTAGCCTCTGACAAGTGGATTTTGGA